>NZ_JBJJTJ010000012.1:0-136726 GCF_054177765.1 Modestobacter lacusdianchii
CCCCCGCCCGCGCCCGCGCCGGGGGGGGGTGCGGCGGGGTTCCCGGGGTGGGTCGGCCGAGCGTCTGCGGGAGGTGCGGGGCCGGCCGCCGGTGCCGGCGCCGCGGATGGCGACGATCCGGCGCACTGCCCGCTCCAACGCGTAGTCGGCGCTGGCCGCGGCGCCCTTGACGTCGGCGTTGAGCTCGGCGGCCACGCCGATCGCCTGCTGCAGCGCGTCGATGCTCCAGCCCCGGGCCTGCGCCTGGGCCTTCTTCACCTTCCACGGGGGCAGCTTGAGCTGACGGGCCAGGTCGCCGATGTTCGTGGTGTTCAGCGACGCCACCCGGGCCGCGGTGCGCACCCCGTCGGCCAGCGCGTCGGCGATCAGCACGTGGGCCACCCCGCGGTCCAGTGCCCAGCGGAGCATCTCCACCGACCCGGCGGTGTCGCCCACCAGCACCCGCTCCGCGACGCTGAAGCCGGTGACCTCGGCCTGGCCGCGGTGGAAGCGGGCCACCGCGTCGGCGTCGATCACCCCGCCGAAGTCGGAGACCAGCTGGCTGGCGGCGGCCGACAGGCCGCGCAGGTCGTTGCCGACCGCGTCCAGCAGCGCCGTGACCGCGTCGGGGGTGATCTTGCCGCCGGCGTGCCGCACCTCGTTGCGCACGAAGGCGACCCGCTCCCCCGCCGAGCTGATCTTCGGGCAGTCGTCGACCGCCGCGCCGGCGCTCTTGAAGGCCTTGAGCAGCGCCTCGTTGCGCTTGCCGCCGTTGTGCACGACGACGAGCGTCAGCTCCGGGTCCGGGTCCTTGGTGTAGCTGATCAGGGAGTCGGCCAGCGCGGCCGCCGACTCCTGCACCCCGGTGACCACGACCAGCCGGTGCCCGCCGAACAGCGAGGGCGCCAGCACGTCGGCCAGCTGCCCCACCGGCAGCCCGGCGGCGGCCAGCTCGTGCTCCTCGCTGTCGGGGTGGCGCTCGCGGACGGCGGCCCGCACGGCCGACACCGCGCGTGCGCGCAGCAGCTCCTCCTCGCCCGCCACGACGCGGAGCCGGGAGGTCGGTGCGGGGGTCTGTGCGGGCACGCGGCCATGCTGCCACGCGGTGCCGACCGCCCCGGCCCACGACCGGCAGCCGCCGCCGGCCCGCTGCGGCAGGGGTGCGCGGCCGGACGGGCAGGCCGGGTCCGTGCCCGGCAGCGAGGTCTGGTGGGGCAGCCGTGGCATGCAGTGCGCCGTCCGGGCCGCGTACGGCCACGCCCCAGCCCTCCGCGCTGCCGCTGACCGCGACGTCGCCGTCCCGGTCGGTGCGGTAGACGCGCATGCCGGCCAGCATGTCCAGCAGCCGGTCGGCGGGATGGCCGTAGGAGTTGTCCGCGCCCACCGAGATCAGCGCCACGGCGGCCCCGGTGGCGGACAGGAACTCCGGGTCGGCGTCCGCGCTGCCGTGGTGCGGCACCTTGACCACGTCGGCGGTCAGGTCGACGCCGGAGGCCACCAGCCGCGCCTCCGCCCCGGCACCGAGGTCACCGGTGAGCAGCACCCGCAGCCCGCGCTGGGTGGCCCGCAGCACCAGGCTGAGGTCGTTGGGCTCGGCCCCCGGCACGGCGAGCGCCGGGTCGGGCGCCAGCGCCTCGAACCGGGCGGTGCCCACCGTCCGCCGGTCTCCGGGCCGCAGGACGACGTGCCGGGCCCCCGCCTCCGCGACGGCCGCGTCGAGGGCGGGGCGCCGCTCGTCGGTCGGGGTGAGCGTCCCGGTCGCCATCTCGCCGACCTCCCGGCCGGCCAGCGCGCCGGCCAGGCCGCCCACGTGGTCGGCGTCCAGGTGGGAGAGGACGACCAGCGGCAGCCGGTCGATCCCGAGGCGGTCGAGGCACCCGTCGACCAGCGGCGGGTCCGGGCCGGCGTCCACCAGCACCGCCTCGCCGGGCCCGGTGGGCAGCACCAGCGCGTCGCCCTGCCCGACGTCGCAGGCGACGACGACGGTGTCCGGCACCGGCCACCCCCGGGTCACCTGGCGCAGCGGCCAGCCGACCACGACGATCCCGACGAGTGCCGCCAGGGCCAGCGGGCGCAACCGTGGCCAGCGCAGCAGCGACCAGGCGACGGCGACGAACAGCACCGCGAGCAGCAGCGCTCCGGGCAGCCCGGTGGGCCAGCCGGTGACGCCGTCCGGCACGGCCGCGGCCCGCCCGGCCAGGAACACCAACCACCGGACCGGCCACCCGGCCAGCCACGTGGCCACGTCGGCCAGGCCCGGGGCCACCGGTGAGAGGAGCGCGGCCAGCAGCCCGAGCACGGTGGCCGGGGCGACCGCCGGCGCCGCCAGCAGGTTGGCCGGCAGGGAGACGATGCTGACCACGCCGGACAGCGCGGCGATCAGCGGTGCGGTCACCAGCCCGGCCGCCGCGCTGACCGCCAGGGCGTCGGCCACCGGCCGCGGGGTGCCCCGGTGGCGCAACGCCCGCGACCAGCCCGGCGCCAGCAGCACGATCGCCGCCGTGGCCGCGACCGAGAGCACGAAGCCGCCGTCCACGGCCAGCCCCGGCCGCAGCAGGAGCAGCACGACCACGCTCGCGGCCAGTGCGGGGACGGCCGCCCGCGCCCGGCCCGAGGCCAGCGCCAGCAGCGCCACCCCGCCCATCACCCCGGCGCGCAGCACGCTGGCGCCGGGCCGCGCCAGGACGACGAACCCGACGACGGCCAGGACACCCACCACCGCCTGCACCCGGCGGTCGGCTCCCCGTGCCCGCAGCGGCCAGAGCACGAGGGCCACGACGATCGCGACGTTGGCACCGGAGACCGCCGTCAGGTGCGCCAGCCCGGCCCGCCGGAACTCCGCGGTGAGCTCCGGGTCCATGGCGCTGGTGTCACCCACCACGAGGCCCGGCAGCAGCCCGGCGGGACGTTCCGGCAGCGTCCGGGCCGCCGAGTCGACCAGCCCGCTGCGCAGCGCACCGGCGGCCAGCTGCCCCCGGCCCGGGCCACCGACCGGCTCCGGGGGCGAGCGCGCCGACAACACGGCCACCACGCCGTCCGCCACTGCCGCAGCCCGGACCGCCGCCCGCAGCCGCACCGTCTGGCCGGGGAGCAGCCCCGTCCACTCCTCGGCCGGCCCGAACAGCAGGACGTCGTCCCCCTCCGCGGCACGGTCCTCGACCGCGGTCACGCTGCCCCGGACCAGCGCCCGGGGGCCACCGGCGGCCGTCAGCACACGCGGGTCGTCGTCCAGCTCGAGCCGGACCTCGACGACCCGGCCGGCCAGCCCGGTCAACGGTGAGTCCAGCCGGCCCTGGGCGCGGGCCGCCGACACCCCGCCGGTCACGGTGAGCGCGGCGAGGCAGGCCACCGTGACCGATGCGCCCGCCCGGCCACCACCGCCGGCCAGCAACACGACCGCGGCGAGGGCAGCCCCGCCCGAGAGCACGAGCAGCAGCCGGACCTCCAGGTGGGGTGCCGCGAGGGTCAGCAGCCAGACGGTGGCCGCGACCGGCACCAGCCGCAGGTCGACCCACGACCACCGCCCGGGCGCGCGGACCCGGTGCACCGGCCGTCGCGCCCTCCGCGAGACCGCTGGCGGCGTCTGCACCGTCAGACCCGGACCCGCTCGGCCAGCTCGGCGTAGATCGCCGGCCCGATGCCGCTGACGTCGTCCAGCTGCTCGACGCTGCTGAACGGGCCGTGCGCGCTGCGGTGGTCCACGATCCGCTGGGCCAGCACCGGGCCGATGCCGGGCAGGGCGTCCAGGTCGGTCACGGTGGCGGCGTTCAGGTCCAGTGGGCCGCCGGGTGCGGCCGGCCCAGCGGCGGCGGGCGCTGCGGCACCGGGGACGCCGATGGCGATCTGTTCGCCGTCGGTGAGCAGTGCAGCGGCGTTCACCGACGCCGGGTCGGCCGTCGGCAGCAGCCCACCGGCGGCGGCGAGCGCATCGGCCACCCGGGCGCCGGCCGGCAGGGTGACCAGACCAGGGCTGGCCACCTGCCCGACGACCGAGACCACCACCGTCCCGGTCGGCGCCGGGGCCGGCGCCTCCCCCGACGGCTCGGCCCCAGCGGTCGCGTCGTCGTCCGGGACGGTCGAGGAGGTGGACGTGGGCACCTGCTCCACCGCCGGCCGATCGGCCCACGTCCAGCCGACCACCAGCACCGCGGCCAGCACGGCGGCGACCCACAGCGCCCACGCTCCGGGACGGCCCGGGTCGAGCCGCGCCGTCCGCCCGGGGGCGCGGTGCCGGCCGAGGCCGGCGGGCAGTGCAGCGTCCTCGCGGGGCAGGTCGGACACGTCGTACAGCTCGTCGGTGTCCTCCTCATCGGCCCACCGGGGCGCCTGGACCCCGACGGCGGGGACGTCGGCCCACCGGGTGGCCCGCGGGCTCGTGGCAGGGGCGTCGTCCGCCCACCGGGCGGGCCGGGCCCAGGAGTCCTCCTCCCCCGGCACCCAGCCGCCCCGCGACTGCTCCTCGGCCAGCAGCGCGCGCAACCGGGCGCGGATGACGTCGGAGTCGTCGCTGCGACGGGCGGAGGAACGCACCCGGCGGACGGTAGGAGCCGATCAGGTGCAGCAGCAGCGGACGGCGAGGGCTGTGGACGGCCGTTCCTGCTGTGGACGACCGGCCACATCGTGCCGGGCTGCTGCCCCACGCTGCCGGGATGCCCGACCCGCTGAGCTCAGGCCTGCTGACCCGGTTCGTCCCCCGGCTGGACGTCCGTGCGCTGCGCCGGAGCCGCCGTTCCCGGTGGCTGCGGTCCGGCGCCGGCCGGCCGTGGCGTCGGGTCGATCACCACGCCCACCGCGCCCGGCCCGACGTGCGCACCCACCGCCGCACCCAGCTCGCTGACGTACAGCTCGGTGAGCCGGGGCAGCCGGGCCGCGAGCTGGTCGGCCAGCCGCTGTGCCCGCTCGGGGGCGGCCAGGTGGTGCACGGCCGCGGCGACGGCATCGTCCCCGGCGACGTCCGCCGCACGCTGGACCAGCCGGTTGACCGCGCGGGTGGAGGTGCGCACCTTCTCCAGGGCGACCACCTGGCCGTCGGTCACGTGCAGCACCGGCTTGACAGCGAGGGCGCTCCCCAGCAGCGCGGCGGCGGCGCCGATCCGGCCTCCCCGCCGCAGGTGTTCCAGGGTGTCGACCACGAAGAAGGTCCGGGTCGCCGCGGCCGTCTCCCGGGCCGCCGACGCCACGTCCGCGGCGGGTGCACCGTCGGCGGCTGCGCGTGCGGCCGCGAGCACCGCGAAGCCGGTGCCCATCGCGGCGGACCGGGAGTCGAGCACGGTCACCAGGTGCTCGCCGACCTGGCCGGCGGCCACCCGGGCGGCGTCCCACGTGCCCGACAGCTCACCGGACAGGTGCACCGACACGATCCGCTCGGCACCGCCGTCGAGCAGCCGGCGGTAGGCCGCCACGAAGTCGCCGGGCGTCGGCCGGGAGGTGGAGACGTGTCCGCCCCGCACCGCCAGCGAGCGGGCCACCTCGGCGGAGGTGACGTCGCTGCCCTCCCGCCCGGACCGACCGGCCAGCACCACGTAGAGCGGGACGACCTCGATGCCCAGGGTGTCCACGACCTCGGACGGCAGGTAGGCCGTCGAGTCGGTGACCACGGCGACGGACATGGCGCGAGGTTAGTGGCGGGGCCGGCGGGGGCGGCGGTCAGCCCGCGGCGTCGGCGTCGGTCAGGGTCGCCGGCGGCGCCTCGTCCGGGGTGGCGCCCGACGCCGGGGCATCGGGCACGTCTGTGCCGGACGGCCCCGGGAACGGGCCCCGGTCACCGGTCGACCACCGGCCGCCCTCGACCTGCGCGGGCACCGACACGTTGTGCCGCATCAGCCGCCACCCCGACGCCTGGAACGACAGCTCGCTCCAGTGGCAGTTGCCCAGCGGCCCGAACAGCCGGCGGTGCTCGGGACCGATGCCCAGCAGCGCCTCCAGCAGACGACCGGCGGTACCGCCATGGGTCACCAGGACGGCGACGGCCGCGGGCGGCAGGTCGGCGACCGCGGCGAGCGCCCGGGCGGCGACGTCGGCCTGCGCCTCACCGCCGCGCCCCGGCACCGGACGGCCGGCCATCCAGTCGGCGTACTGGTCGGGGTGCCGTTCGGCCACCTCGTCGCGGGTCAGGCCCTCCCAGCTGCCGAGCCCGTGCTCGCGCAGTCGCTCGTCCACCTGCAGGGGCACGCCCAGGTACGGCGCGAGGGCACCCGCGGTGTCCACGGCCCGCTGCAGGTCGCTGGAGACCAGCAGCACCTGCTCGCCGCGCAGCAGACCGGCCAGCACCGGCGCGGTCCGCGCCGCCTGGGACCGCCCCTCGTCGTCCAGGGGTGGGTCCAGCTGCCCCTGGAACCGGCCACCGGCGTTCCACTCGGTCCGCCCGTGCCGCCACACGAGCAGGCGGCGCACCGGCGGGTCGCCAGCGCCCTCGGTCACCGGTCGGACTCGCCCTGTTCCGGGTCGCCGGACTCGTCCTCGCCGGTCGCGTCGGCAGCGCCGGTCGCGTCGGCAGCGCCGGTCCCGTCGACGACGCCGGTCGTCCCCTCGGCCGGGCGGGCCGCCGCGTCGGTGAAGGGGATGACCGGGCAGTCCTTCCACAGCCGCTCGAGGGCGTAGTACGCCCGCTCCTCGGCGTGCTGCACGTGCACGACCACGTCGACGAAGTCCAGCAGCACCCAGCGCCCCTCGGCGACACCCTCACGGCGCACCGGCTTCACACCGTGCTCACGGAGCTGCTCTTCCACGGCGTCGACGATGGCCTGCACCTGGCGCTCGCTGGGGGCCGAGGTGAGGACGAAGGCGTCGGTGATCGCCAGTCGATCGCTGACGTCCACGATCGAGACGTCGGTGGCCAGTTTGTCGGCGGCGGCCTGCGCTGCGATCAGCGCGGTCTCGCGGGCCTCGGCCGAGGCGGTCATCGGGGCATCTCCTGCAGGTCGGGGGACGTGCCGTCCCCGGGGGCTGGGTCGTCGGGCAGGGTCGGCCTGCCCGACTCGTACGGGGCGGAAGCGGGCGGCGGGCCGGGAGTCGTCGTCCGGTCGGGGGCGCCGTCGAGCCGGACCCCGGTACCGGGCAGCACCTCGCCGGCGCCGGCGGCACCGGGGTGGTAGAGCCCGCGCTTCTCGATGTACTGCACCACGCCGTCGGGCACCAGGTACCAGACCGGCCGCCCGCGGCGGACCCGGTCACGGCAGTCGGTCGAGCTGATCGCCAGTGCCGGGACCTCCACCAGGCTGACCGCGCCCTGGGGCAGGTCGGCGTCGGCGAGCTGGTAGCCGGGGCGGGTGACGCCGACGAAGTGGGCCAGCTGGAAGAGCTTGTCGGTCTCCCGCCAGCCGACGATCTGGGCCAGCGCGTCGGCGCCGGTGATGAAGAAGAGCTCGGCGTCCGGGTGCTCGCGGCGCAGGTCGTTCAGGGTGTCGATCGTGTAGGTCGGGCCGCCCCGGTCGATGTCGACCCGGCTCACCGAGAACCGGGGGTTGGACGCGGTGGCGATCACCGTCATGAGGTAGCGGTCCTCCGCCGGGCTCACCCCACGCTCGGACTTCTGCCACGGCTGACCGGTCGGCACGAAGACGACCTCGTCCAGCCCGAACAGCCCGGCGACCTCACTGGCGGCCACCAGGTGACCGTGGTGCACGGGGTCGAAGGTGCCGCCCATCACCCCGAGTCGACGTCCTGCCACCGACCGAGCCTAGCCCGGCGCCGCCACAGCCGGTCCTCCGACCGTCGGCGGCGGCGGGACCCGGGGCCCCGCCGGCCCTCAGAGCGTGGTGACGAAGTCAGCGAGCTGGGCGGCCGTCCGCACCTCCTCCATGGGGATCACCTGGCGGTACTGGTCGGCCGCGGAGTCACCGCTCCCCCACAGCCGGCGAGGCTCCGGGTTGAGCCAGTGCGCCGTCCGCGAGCGGCGCACCAGGTCGGCCAGCGTGGTCAGCCCGGGGTGCCGGTAGTTGGTGCGGCCGTCCCCGAGGACCAGCAGCGACGTCTTCGGGCCGACGGCGGCCGGCCACCGCTCGGCGAACACCTCGAAGGAGTTGCCGTAGTCGCTGTGCCCGTCGAAGCCCACCACGTCGGCCTCCCGGCCGATCCGGGCGATCGCGTCCACCACGTCGGCGCCGGGTGCGAAGAAGCGGGTCACCTCGTCGGTGGTGTCGACGAACGCGAAGGCGCGGACGCCGCTGAAGTGCTCGCGCAGCGCCTGGGTGAGCATCAGCGTGAAGTGGCTGAACCCGGCGACCGACCCGCTGACGTCGCACAGCACGACCAGCTCGGGCTTGTGCACCGCGCGCGGCCGGTGGTGGGTCACCAGCGGCATGCCACCGGTCGCCAGCGAGGCCCGCACGGTGCGCCGGAAGTCCAGCCGCCCGGCCCGCCCCAGGCGGCGGCGGGCCGACAGCTTCGCGGCCAGCCGCCGGGCCAGCGGCGCGACCGTGCGCCGCAGCTCGGCCAGGTCGGCCTGCTGCGCCCGCAGGAAGTCGACCTGGTCGGCCAGCGGCCGGACGGCGTTGCGGGCGACCTTGTCGCGGCCCTTCTCGGCGGCGGTCCGTCGGCGCACCTCGGCCTCCACCGCCGTCCGGAACGCCGCGATCCGCTCCTTGGCCGTCGACCGGGCGACCTGCTCGGCCAGGCCGCCGCGCTCGGTGGAGCCGAGCATCCCGGCCAGCAGCTGCGCGACCAGCGTGTCCGGCGAGAGCGCCCGCAGCACCCGGTAGCTGAAGAACGACTGCCCGGATGCGGTGGGGGTCCCGGCACCGAGCTGGTCGACCGCCAGCCGGGCGAACCGGCGCAACGCCTCCTCCTCACCGGCCAGCAGCAGGCGCAGCAGCTCGGCGCGCATCGCCTCGGCGAGCGCCCCGGGGTCGCCCACCGGCAGTGGGCCGTCGGCGTCCGCGCCGTCCGCACCGTCGCCGTCGTCCGGCTCGTCCGCGTCGTCCGGGGCGTGCGCGGGGCGGTCGGTCAGCGGCCACCACAGGTCGAACAGGACGTCGTAGGCCTCCCGTTGCGCGGCCCGTCGCAGCAGCACCGCGGCCAGCCCGTGCCGCAGCTGCTCCCGGTCGAGCAGGTCGACGACGGTGAGCACCTCGGCGGCGTCCACCGCCTGGCTGATCCCGACCGGGACGCCGGCCTCGCGCACCGCGCGGACGAAGCCGTCCAGGTGCCCGGCCAGCCCGCCGGGCACGGCCGACCCGCCCGCGCCGGCCGGCACGGGAGCGCCCGGCCCGCCCGGCTGCGGCGACGGCCCGGACATCAGTTCAGCCGCAGCTGGGCCGCGGCGCGGGTCTGGTCGCTGGCGTGCTTGAGCACCACACCCAGGGTCGCGCGCATCGCCTGTTCGTCCAGGGTGTCCAGGCCGAGCGCCAGCAGGGTCTGCGCCCAGTCCAGCGTCTCGGAGATCGACGGCGACTTCTTCAGCTCCAGCGCCCGCAGCGCGCGCACCGTGCGCACCAGCTGGTCGGCCAGGCCCGGTGCCAGGTCGGGCACCCGGGACAGCACGATCTCCCGCTCCCGCTCGGCACTCGGGTAGTCCAGCGCCAGGTAGAGGCAGCGCCGCTTGAGCGCCTCGGACAGCTCGCGGGTGGCGTTGGAGGTGAGCACCACCATCGGCCGCCGGGTGGCGGTGATCGTGCCCAGCTCGGGGATGGTCACCTGGAAGTCGCTGAGCACCTCCAGCAGCAGCCCCTCCACCTCGACGTCGGCCTTGTCGGTCTCGTCGATGAGCAGCACGGTGGGCTCGGTGCGCCGGATGGCGGTCAGCAGCGGGCGGGCCAGCAGGAACTCCTCACCGAACACGTCGTCGTGCACGGTGTCCCAGTCCGCGCCGCCGGTGCCCGCGGCGGAGATCCGCAGCAGCTGCTTCTTGTAGTTCCACTCGTAGAGGGCCCGGGCCTCGTCCAGCCCCTCGTAGCACTGCAGCCGGATCAGCTCGGCCCCGGTGGCGGTCGCCATCGCCTTGGCCAGCTCGGTCTTGCCCACCCCGGCGGGGCCCTCGACCAGCAGCGGCTTGCCCAGCCGGTCGGCGAGGAACACCGTCGTGGCGATCTGGTGGTCGGGCAGGTACCCCGCGGCCGACAGCCGCGTCGTCACGTCGGCGACGTCGGCGAACTGGGCGGCGTGCGTGGGCGTGCGGGACATGCGGCTCCTCGTCGAGCGGGCAGGCGTACGGCGGTCAGCGGGTGTGGCCGCTGCCGGTGACGACGTAGGTGGTGGAGGTGAGCTCCGGCAGCCCGAGCGGGCCGCGGGCGTGCAGCTTCTGGGTGGAGATGCCGATCTCGGCGCCGAACCCGAACTCGCCACCGTCGGTGAACCGGGTGGAGGCGTTGACCAGCACCGCGGCGGCGTCGACACCCGCGGTGAAGTCGGCGATCGCGCGCGCGGAGTCGGCGACGATCGCCTCGCTGTGCCCGCTCCCCCACCGGCTGATGTGGTCCAGCGCGGCGGGCAGGTCGTCAACCACGCGCACCGCCATGTCCATCGACAGGTACTCGGTCGCCCAGTCCTCGTCGGTGGCCGGCACGACGCCCTCGTGCGCCCGGACGGCGGCCTCGTCGCCGTGCGGGGTCACGCCTGCCTCGGCCAGCGCCGACAGCAGCCGGGGCAGGAAGGCGACGTCCCGGTGCACCAGGAGGGTCTCGGCGGAGTTGCACACGCTGACCCGCGAGGTCTTGGCGTTCAGCACGATCGCCTCGGCCATCGCCGGATCGGCCGAGGCGTCGACGTAGACGTGGCAGTTGCCGACGCCGGTCTCGATGACCGGCACGGTCGACTCGCGGACCACCCGGGAGATCAGCGACGCCCCACCGCGCGGGATGACCACGTCGACCAGGCCGCGGGCGTTGAGCAGCTCGCCCACCGACGCCCGGTCGGCCGGCAGCAGCGCGATCGACCCGGCCGGCAGCCCGGCCTTCTCCGCGGCCTCGGTGAGCACGGCGACCAGCGCGGTGTTGGTGCGGTGCGCGGACCCGGAGCCGCGCAGCAGCGCCGCGTTGCCGCTCTTGAGGCACAGCCCCGCGGCGTCCACGGTGACGTTGGGCCGGGCCTCGTAGACGATCCCGACCACGCCGAGCGGCACCCGGAGCTGCCGCAGCTGCAGTCCGTTGGCCAGCGTCGAGCCCCGGACGACGTCGCCGACCGGGTCGGGCAGCGACACCAGGTGCCGCAGGGCATCGGCGACCGCGGCCAGCCGGGTGTGGTCCAGCCGCAGCCGGTCCAGCACCGAGGCCGGTGTGCCGTCCGCCGCGGCGGCCTCGACGTCGACGGCGTTGGCGGTGAGCACCTCGTCGGCGCGCTCCAGCAGCGCATCGGCCATCGCGGTGAGCGCGGCGTCCTTGGTCTCGGTGGGCAGGGTGCGCAGCACGCGGGCGGCCGCACGAGCGCGCGTCGCGGCGGCCCCGATCAGGGGGAGGTCGGCGTCGGACACGCGTCGAGGCTACGCGCGGCCGCCCCGCGCCAGCCCGCCGCGAGCCTGCTCGGCGCTCAGCCGGCGTGCCGGGCGAGCCGGGAGCGGAGCCCGGCGCGCACCGCCGGCCACTCGGTGTCCAGGACCGAGAAGACGACGGTGTCCCGCAACGAGCCGTCGGGCTGCCGTCGGTGGTTGCGCAGCACGCCGTCCTGTCTGGCGCCCAGCCGCGCGATCGCCGCCCGCGACTGCTGGTTGTGCCAGTGCGTGCGGAACTCGACCGCGATGCAGCCGAGCTCCTCGAATGCGTGGCCGAGCAGCAGCAGCTTGCTCTCGGCGTTGACCCCGGTGCGCTGCGCGGAGGCCGCCGTCCACGTGTGGCCGATCTCCAGCCGCGGGGCGTCGGGGTCGACGTTGCAGTAGGTGGTCACCCCGACCACCGCGCCGGTGTCGTTGCGCCGGACGGTGAAGGGCAGCATGCTGCCGGCCTCCCGCTGGGCCAGCTTCGCCGCGACGTCGGCGGCCATGCCCTCGGGCGTGGGCACGGACGTGTACCAGAGCTCCCACAGCCGGCCGTCGGCCGCCGCCGTCGCCAGCGCGCCCACGTGCTCGTGCGCCAGCGGCTGGAGGGTGACCAGCTCACCGGTCAGCGTGATCGGCTCGAGCCACGCCCGGCGTACGACCATGTCGGGCAGCCCTCGATCAGCTGCGGAGCGCCCGGAGGACCCTCTTGCGGGCCTCCCCGGTCAGCCGGTCGACGAACAGCGTGCCGTCCAGGTGGTCGACCTCGTGCTGCAGGCAGCGGGCGAGCAGGCCGCTGCCCTCGATCCGCAGCGGCTCACCGTGCACGTCGAAGCCCTCGGCCGCGCAGTGCATCGCCCGCACGGTCGGTGCGTACAGCCCCGGGATGGAGAGACAGCCCTCGTCGTCGTCCTGGGTCTCCTCGGAGCGCTCGGCGATCACCGGGTTCACCATGTGCCCGATGACGCCGTCCACGTTGTAGGAGAAGACCCGCAGGCCGACGCCGATCTGGGTGGCCGCCACCCCGGCGCGGCCGGGGTGGTCGACGGTCTCCTCCAGGTCGCGGACGAGCGCGGCGAGGTCCTTGTCGAAGGCGCGGACGGGGTCGGCCGGGGTGCGCAGCACCGGGTCGCCGATCTCGCGGATGGGACGGACGGTCACCGCGTCAGTCTCTCAGCCCCGCGTGCGGCGGCCGACGAGCACCATCTCGTCGCGGTGCACCACCTCGCGCCGGTGCTCCGGGTCCAGGTCACCGGTCTTGCGGCCGAGCAGCTCGGGCAGCTCCCGGGCGTCGTAGCCGACCAGCCCGCGGGCGACGACGACGCCGTCCGGGCCGACCAGCTCCACCGGGTCGTCGGCCAGGAACTCGCCGGTGACCCCGGTGATCCCGGCGGCGAGCAGCGAGGCGTGCCGCTCCCGTACCGCGCGCACCGCGCCGTCGTCGAGCAGCAGCCGGCCGCGCGGGCGGCTGGCGTAGCGCAGCCAGAACTGCCGCGCGGACGGACGGCGGCCGGTCGGCGCGAACAGCGTGCCCACCCGCTCCCCCGCCAGCGCGGCCGCGGCCTGCGGCGTGGAGGTCACGACGACCGGCACCCCGGCCCCGGAGGCGATGAAGGCCGCCTCCACCTTGGTCGCCATCCCGCCGGTGCCCACCCCGTTGCGGCTGGCCGAGCCGAGGGTGACCGCGGCCAGGTCGTCTGGGCCGTGCACCGTGTCCAGCAGCTGCGCCGGGCCGGTGCGGGGGTCGCCGTCGTACACGCCGTCGACGTCGGAGAGCAGCACCAGGGCGTCGGCGACCGCGACGTGCGCGACCAGGGCGGCCAGCCGGTCGTTGTCGCCGAACCGGATCTCCTCGGTGGCGACCGTGTCGTTCTCGTTGACGATCGGCAGCACCCCGAGGGCGAGCAGCCGCTCGATGGTCTGCTGGGCGTTGCGGTAGTGGCTGCGCCGGGTCAGGTCGTTCGCGGTGAGCAGCACCTGCCCGACCGTCACGCCGTGCGCGGCGAAGGCGTCGGCGTAGGTCTGCACCAGCCGCAGCTGCCCCACGCTGGCCGCGGCCTGCGCGGTGGCCAGGTCACGGGGGCGGCCGGTGAGCGCCAGCGGCGCCAGGCCGGCGGCGATGGCGCCGGAGGAGACGAGCACGACCTGACGGCCGGCGGCCCGCAGCGCGCCCAGGACGTCGACCAGCGCGCGCAGCCGCTCCTCGTCCAGGCCCCCGGGCAGCGTGGTCAGCGAGGAGGACCCGACCTTGACCACCACGCGCTGCGCGGTGGCCACCTCCGCGCGGGCGCTCACCGGTCGGCGTCGTCGAGCAGGTCGGCGTCCACCCAGCCGTCACCCTCGGTGACCTCGTAGGGCAGCCGGCGGGCCTTCTTGGCCGCCAGCCGCTCGTCGGCGGACAGCCGGGTGCTGGTGTCGAGCCGGGCGTCCGTGCCGCGACCGCCCAGTCCGGCGGTCTCCTCGACGGTGAGCGTGCCGGCCGGCAGCGTCGGCTCCCAGTCGAAGGTGACGTCGCCGATGGTGACCGCGTCGCCGGGGACGGCGCCGGCCCTGGCCAGCTCCTCCTCGACGCCGAGCCGGTTGAGGCGGTCTGCCAGGTAGCCCACGGCCTCGTCGTTGCTGAAGTCGGTCTGCCGGATCCACCGCTCGGGCCGGGTGCCGCGCACCAGCCAGCCGTCGGTGGGCGGGTCGGGCTCGACGCTGAAGCCGCCGTCGTCGACCGCGCGGGGAGCGATGGTGATCGGCGCGGCCGGGATCTCCGGGAGCGAGGCCCGGTGCTCCTCGACTGCCGCGGCGAGGGCGTAGCCGAGCTCGGTCAGCCCCTCGCCGGTGGCTGCGCTGATCGCGAAGACCTGCAGGCCGCGTGCCTCCAGCGTCCCGCGGACCAGGTCGACCAGCTCCCGCCCGTCGGGCACGTCGATCTTGTTGAGCACGGCGATCCGCAGCCGGCCGACCAGGTCGAGCTCCTCGCCGCCGTACTCGCGCAGCTCGTGCTCCAGCGCCTCGATGTCGGTCTCCGGGTCGCGCCCGGGCTCCATCGTGGCCATGTCGACGACGTGCACCAGGACGGCGCAGCGCTCGACGTGCCGCAGGAACTCCAGGCCCAGGCCCTTGCCCACCGAGGCGCCGGGGATGAGCCCGGGGACGTCGGCCATCGTGTAGACGGTGTCGCCGGAGCGGATGACGCCGAGCTGGGGCACCAGCGTGGTGAACGGGTAGTCGGCGATCTTCGGCCGGGCCGCGGACATGGCGGCGACCAGCGAGGACTTGCCGGCTGAGGGGTACCCGACCAGGCCGACGTCGGCGATGCTCTTGAGCTCCAGCACGGCGTCGACGGCCTCGCCCGGCTCGCCGAGCAGGGCGAACCCGGGGGCCTTGCGGCGGGCGTTGGCCAGCGCGGCGTTGCCGAGCCCGCCCTTGCCACCGTGGGCGAGCACGAGCCGGGCGCCGGCGCCGACCAGGTCGGCGACGACCTGCCCGCCGACGCTGACCACCGTGCCGGAGGGGACGCCGAGGACGAGGTCCTCGCCGCGGCCGCCGTTGCGGTAGTTGCCGGCGGCCTGCTTGCCGTTGCCGGCCCGCTGGTGCGGACGGTGGTGGAAGTCCAGCAGCGTGTGCACGCTGGCGTCGACCTGCAGGACGACGTCCCCGCCGTCGCCACCGTTGCCACCGTCGGGGCCCCCGAGCGGCTTGAACTTCTCGCGGTGCACGGAGCTGACCCCGTTGGCACCCTTGCCTGCCGAGACGTGGACCGTCACGCGGTCGACGAAAGCGGCCATGATCGCCGCCTCTCTGCGTTACGGCCGAACTGTCCGGAAAGGGAAACGGGTGGGGGGGGGGGGGGGGGGGGGCGGGCCCCCCCCGCGGTCCGGCCCCCCCACCCCCCCCCCCCCCCCCCCCCCCCCCCCCCCCCCCCCCCCCCCCCCCCCCCCCCCCCCCCCCCCCCCCCCCCCCCCCCCCCCCCCCCCCCACCCCTCGGTTGAAGGACCCCGTTCCCCTCAGCCCTCGTTCCTCGGGCCGAGCCTCTGAACGGGGCCGGAGAGCCTTACGCGGAGACGGTCTCGCGGGCCGGGACGGCCGAGATCGCGACCTCGCGGCGGCCGCGGCGGAACCCGAAGGTCACCGCACCGGGGACCAGCGCGAACAGCGTGTCGTCCTTGCCGCGGCCGACGCCCAGACCCGGGTGGAAGTGGGTGCCGCGCTGGCGGACGATGATCTCGCCGGCCTTGACGACCTGGCCACCGAAGCGCTTCACGCCCAGGCGCTGGGCGTTCGAGTCGCGACCGTTGCGGGACGACGAAGCGCCCTTCTTGTGTGCCATGTCGTCAGCCCTTCGTGATGTCGCGGACCACGACGCTGGTCAGGGGCTGACGGTGCCCCTGGCGCTTGTGGTAGCCCGTCTTGTTCTTGAACTTGTGGATGTGGATCTTCGGGCCCTTGCCGTGCTCGACGATCTCGCCGGTCACGGTCACCCCGGCGAGCGTCTGCGCATCGGCGGTGACGGTGTCGCCGTCGACCAGCAGGATGGCCGGGAGGGTGACGGTGTCACCGGCCTCCCCGCTCAGGCGGTTGACGGTGAACGTGTCACCGACACCCACCTTGTGCTGCGCTCCACCGGCCTTGACGACTGCGTACACCACTGACTCCTCGATCGGTTCCATGTGTCCAGCACTGTGTCCTGCGCGCACGACCGCCACGAGGGCCGAGGTGCTGGACGAGCTGCTCGCGCCGGCCAGGCGGCACCGGAGTGCACTGCCCGTGGTGCAGCAACCCGTCCAGCGTACCCGAGTCCTCGTGCGCGGGTCGAACGTGGTCTGCCTGCCGACCCCCGTCCGGCGGGGGCCGGCGCGACCGGCGGAGAGCCGGTCAGGAGGCGGGCGGTCCGGCCGGCCGCGAGGCCGCCCGGCGCCGGCGCGGTCGGGCCACCGGCGGCGCGTCCTCGGTCACGGGTTCGGCGACCGGCTGCGGCGCCACCACGACGGCCGACGGCGGCGCCTCCGGCTCGGCCGGGGCGCTCCCTCCGGCCGGCGCGTCCTCGTCCGCGATCGCGGCGGCCAGCAGCGTGTCCGGGGTCGCGGCCTCGCCGGCCACGGCGTCCGGCGCCACGCTGTCGGCGCCGTCCGGCACCTGACCCACGGCCTCCCCGGCCGGCTGGTCACCGGCCGGCTCGGCAGCCGCTGCGGCCCGGGACTCGGCGGACTGCCCGCGCCCACGACGCCCGCGACCGCGGCTGCGACCACGGCTGCCACCGGAGGACTCGCCGGACTCCTCGGCCGGCTCGTCCACCTCGTCCGAGGAGGGCGCACCGCCCACCGCGCTGCCCTGCAGGGCCATCGCGTCGGCGACGTCCCAGCCGGCGTCGGGGTCGACCCGGCGCGAGGACTCCCCCGGTCCGACCGGCTCACCGGCGGGCGCGGTGCCGGCACCGGGCGTCGCCTCCGAGCTGGTCGCGTCGGCAGTGGCCCCGTCCGGCCCGGCCGGGCCGGTCTGGCCCGCCCCGGCCGCCGTGACGTCAGCTGCGGCACCACCGGATCGGGCGGCCTCCGATCGTCCGCCGCGGCGCCGGCTGTTGCGCGAGCCGCGCTCCTGCGGCGCCTCGTCGGCGGCCACGGCGTCCTCGACAGCGGCCTCGCGGCCGGCACCGGCCTGGGTGCCCGCGTCCACGCCCCCGGTCGCCGAGCCGGCGACCCTGGCGCCCTTGTCCGAGCCGGCGTCCTCGGTGCCCTTGGCCACCGGGCCCGAGTCCTTGGCCGACCCGTTGCCCGAGTCCTTGGCCGACCCGTTGCCCGAGTCCTTGGCGGACTCCTGGCCACCGCGGTTCCGGCCACCGCCGCCGTTGCCGCCCGAGCGCTTCTTCTCGTCGACCGGGTCGATCTGCACCAGCACCCCGCGACCGCGGCAGTGCTCGCACGGCTCGGAGAAGACCTCGAGCAGGCCCTGCCCGACGCGCTTGCGGGTCATCTGGACCAGGCCCAGCGAGGTCACCTCGGCGACCTGGTGCTTGGTGCGGTCACGGCCCAGGCACTCGGTGAGCCGCCGCAGCACGAGGTCGCGGTTGCTCTCCAGCACCATGTCGATGAAGTCGATGACGATGATCCCGCCGATGTCGCGCAGCCGGAGCTGGCGGACGATCTCCTCGGCGGCCTCGATGTTGTTGCGGGTGACGGTCTGCTCGAGGTTGCCGCCCGAGCCGACGAACTTGCCGGTGTTGACGTCGACGACCGTCATCGCCTCGGTGCGGTCGATGACCAGCGAACCGCCCGAGGGCAGCCAGACCTTGCGGTCGAGGGCCTTCATCAGCTGCTCGTCGATCCGCAGGTCGCGGAAGACGTCACCGGTGCCGGTGTAGCGCTGCAGCCGCTCGGACAGCTCCGGGGAGACGTGCGCGACGTAGGCCTCGACGGTGTCCCAGGCGTCGTCGCCCTGCACGACCAGCCGCTTGAAGTCCTCGTTGAAGACGTCGCGGATCACCCGGATGGCCAGGTCGGGCTCGCCGTAGAGCAGCGTCGGGGCGTTGGACGTCGAGGCGGCCTTGGTCTGGATGACCTCCCACTGCGCCTGCAGCCGGGCCACGTCGCGGGTGAGCTCCTCCTCCGAGGCGCCCTCCGCCGCGGTCCGGATGATCACGCCGGCGTCCTCGGGGACGATCTTCTTGAGGATGTCCTTGAGCCGGGTGCGCTCCTTGTCCGGGAGCTTGCGGCTGATGCCGGTCATCGAGCCGCCGGGCACGTAGACCAGGAAGCGGCCGGGCAGGTTGACCTGCTGGGTCAGCCGGGCGCCCTTGTGGCCGATCGGGTCCTTGGTCACCTGGACCAGCACCTTGTCGCCGGACTTCAGCGCGGTCTCGATGGAGCGGGACTTGCCGGACAGCCCCGCGGCGTCCCAGTTGACCTCGCCGGCGTACAGGACGGCGTTGCGCCCCTTGCCGATGTCGATGAACGCCGCCTCCATGCTGGGCAGCACGTTCTGCACCCGGCCGAGGTAGACGTTGCCGGCGAAGGACGTCGCCTGCGCCTGGGTGACGTAGTGCTCGACCAGGACGTCGTCCTCGAGGACGGCGATCTGGGTGCGCTCGCCCTGCTGGCGGATGACCATGGCGCGGTCGACGGCCTCGCGGCGGGCCAGGAACTCCGACTCGGACAGGATCGGCGCGCGGCGGCGACCGCCGTCGCGGCCCTCGCGGCGGCGCTGGCGCTTGGCCTCCAGGCGGGTGGAGCCGGCCACGCCGCGGACGTCGTCGTCGCTGGAGGTGCGGCCGTTGCGGCCCGCCCGCTCCGGCCGGTCGTCGGCGTCCTCGGTGCTCTCGTCGGTGCCGGCCTCGCCACTGCTGCCCCGGCGACGACGGCGCCGCCGACGGCGGGTGCTGGAGCCGGAGCCGCCCTCGGCGGTGTCCTCGTCCTCGTCGGACGCGTCCTCGGCGTCGCCGGACCCGTCCGGCTCGTCGGCGGTGCCGGCGTCGGACTCGGCGGGGGTGTCGGTGTCGTCCTCGGTGTCGGTCGCGTCGTCACCGGTCCGGCCCCGGCCACGGCCACGGCGGCCGCGACGACGGCGGCGGCTGCTGGAGGAGCCGCCCTCCTCGCCGTCCCGGTCGTCGGTGTCCTCGGCGTCGCGCTCGTCGGTGTCGGTGTCCTCGGCCTCGGCCGGCTCGGGCGCCGGTGCGTCCTCGGCCACGGCGCGGCGACGGCTGCGCGACCGGCGCGGCGCGGTCTGCTCCACATCCCGGTCGTCCCGGTCCCGGTCGTCCCGGTCCCGGTCGTCCCGGTCGTCCCGGTCGGCGGCCGGCGTGCCGGCGTCGATGGGCTCGGCAGGCGACTCGGCGGCCACCCGGCGGCTGCGCCGGCGGGGCGGCGCGACGTCGGGCTCGGGCGCGACGAAGGACACGAAGGCGGGGACGGTCGGCGCGACCGGCGCGGGCGGCGCGACGGAGTCGGGGTCGGCGGCCAGGGCCGGCCGGGTGGCCCGGCGCCGGGGGCGGGCGGTGACGGTGGTGGGCTCCGGCGAGCTGAACTGCGCCCCGAAGCGGGGCAGCTCGGGCTCGGGCTCGGGGGCGGACGGGGCCGCCTCGGTCACCGGAGCGGCGGGGGCCTCCTCGCCGTCCTCCTCGGCGTCGGCCTCCGGGGCAAGCCCCTCGGGCGCGGTCTCCACCTCGCCGGCGGGCGACGTCCCGGGCAGCTCGGTGGGGGCCGGGGCTCCCGCGCTCACGCCCTCGGTCGCGGTGTCGTCACTGGTGTCGCTGTCGATGCGGTCGGCCACGAAGGGCTCGCCTCCTGTGCGTCCCCGGGCGCCGATCGTCTCCGACTGGCGGCCGCGCAGGGACGCGGGTTGGGCGGGTCGGGCGGCCGCTGCGCGGCAGTTGTGCCCGGCCCGCGAAGTCTGGGTGCGCGCCCCGGCCGGTGCGGCTGGGGCCCGGTGGTGCTGCGTGCTGAACGCGGGTGGTGCGGTGGATCGAAGAGTGCGGTGGAGCTGAAGACTGCGGTGGAGCTGAAGACGGGGCGGTGCAGGTGCGCCACGGCTGGCAGACGTGTCGCAGGCGACGAGCGCCCGGCATCCGGCTCCGCTGGGTCAGACCTGCGCCGGCTCCCCCTGGCAGCGGGAGCTGGCATCGCGGTCGGGCCCGAGCGGATCGGCGACGTCACCGCTGTCGTCGAGCCGGCCCTGCGCCTCACGCACGGCCCTGGCGGGCAACGGCGGGCGCAGGTCGGCGACGGCAGCCAGAGCGGCCATCACGTCGTCCGGTCGCACTGTCGGCGTGAGCTGACGTACGACCACGTGCAGTATGGCACAACCTGCCTCCACGGCCACGGCTGCGCTGACCACGGCAGCCCGCGCGTCGACGTCCTTGGTGCCGTTCTTGGTGCGCTTGGTGACCGGCACGGTCTCGGCCGCCAGCAGGGCCTGCACGGCGCGGGCCAGCTCGTCGGCGTCGACCCCGGGCAGGTCGATCCGCCAGCGGGTGGCGTCGAGCCGGTCGGCCAGCGAGCCGGTGCCCTCCCCCGCCTCGACGCACTCGAGCACGTCGATGCCCGGCGGGAGCGAGGCGTCCAGGGCGACCCGGACCTGCTCCGGGTCGCGGCGCTCGGAGAGCCCGATCTCGAAGTACTCCGCCTCGGACGCCGCCCCGGTCGGCGCGGCCCCCATGTAGGAGATCTTCGGGTGCGGGCTGAACCCGGCCGAGAACGCCATCGGCACCTGGGCCCGGCGCAGCGCCCGCTCCAGCGCCCGGGCGAGGTCCCGGTGCGAGGCGAACCGCAGCGGGCCGCGCTTGGTGTAGCGCAGCCGGAGCTTCTGGACGGTCGGCGGCGGCGGGGGCCCGTCGGGCTGGCGGGCCACTCAGCGCACCACGGTCAGCGGGAGCAGGCCGCGACCGGTGGGGCCGATCTGGATCTCGGTGCCCATCGTCGGGCAGACCCCGCAGTCGTAGCAGCCGGTCCAGCGGCAGTCGCCGACCTCGTCCTCGGAGATCGCGTCCTGCCAGTCGTCCCAGAGCCACTCCTTGTCCAGCCCGGAGTCCAGGTGGTCCCAGGGCAGGATCTCGTGCTCGGTGCGCTCGCGGGTGGTGTACCAGTCCAGGTCGACACCGAAGGGCGCGAGCTCCTCGGCCGCGGCCGTCGTCCAGCGCTGGTAGGAGAAGTGCTCGCTCCAGCCGTCGAAGTGCCCGCCGTCGCGCCAGACCCGCTCGATGACCCGGCCGACCCGGCGGTCGCCGCGGGAGAGCAGGCCCTCGATCACGCCGGGCTTGCCGTCGTGGTAGCGCAGGCCGATCGAGCGGCCGATCCGGCGGTCGGCGTTGATCGCCTCGCGCAGCACCTTCAGCCGGTGGTCGATCGTCTCGGCGCTGGCCTGCGCGGCCCACTGGAACGGGGTGTGCGGCTTGGGCACGAAGCCACCGATGGAGACGGTGCAGCGGATGTCCTTGGAGCCGCTGGCCTCCCGGCCGGCGCGGATCACCTCGACCGCGAGCTCGGCGATCTCCAGCACGTCCTCGTCGGTCTCGGTCGGCAGACCGCACATGAAGTAGAGCTTCACCTGGCGCCAGCCGTTGGCGTAGGCGGTGGTGACCGTGCGGACCAGGTCCTCCTTGGACACGGTCTTGTTGATCACCCGCCGGATCCGCTCACTGCCGCCCTCGGGGGCGAAGGTCAGCCCCGACCGGCGGCCGTTGCGGGACAGCTCGTTGGCCAGCGTCACGTTGAACGCGTCGACCCGGGTGCTCGGCAGGCTCAGGCCGGTGTTGGTGCCCTCGTACCGGTCGGCGAGCTCCTTGGCCAGCTGGCCGATCTCGGAGTGGTCGGCGCTGCTCAGCGAGAGCAGGCCCACCTCCTCGTAGCCGGTGGCCTTGAGCCCGGCGTCGACCATCGAGCCGATGCCGGTGATCGTGCGCTCGCGCACCGGGCGGGTGATCATCCCCGCCTGACAGAACCGGCAGCCCCGGGTGCAGCCGCGGAAGATCTCCACGCTCATCCGCTCGTGCACGCTCTCGGCCAGCGGCACCAGCGGCTGCTTCGGGTAGGGCCACTCGTCGAGGTCCATGACGGTGCGCTTGCCCACCCGCGGCGGGACGTCGTCCCGGGTGCGGAGCACCTCGGCGATCGTGCCGTCGGCGCCGTAGGTGACCGCGTAGAAGCGGGGCACGTAGACGCCCTCGACCCGGGCGAGCCGGGCCAGCAGCTCCACGCGCCCGCCGGGGCGGCCCTGCTCCTTCCAGGCGGCGACGACGTCGGTGATGTCGCCGACGACCTGCTCGCCGTCACCGAGGACCGCGCAGTCGACGAAGTCGCTGACCGGCTCGGGGTTGAAGGCGGCGTGCCCACCGGCGACGACGACCGGGTGGCTCTCGTCGCGGTCGACCGCGTGCAGCGGGACGCCGGCGAGGTCGAGGGCCTCGAGCAGGTTGGTGTAGCCCAGCTCGGTGGCGAAGCTGACGCCCAGCAGGTCGAACTCGCGCACCGGGCGGTGGGCGTCGACGGTGAACTGGCCGACGCCGTGCTCGCGCATCAGCCCGGCGAGGTCGGGCCAGACGGCGTAGGTGCGCTCGGCCAGGGCGTCCGGGCGCTCGTTGAGCACCTCGTACAGGATCATGAGGCCCTGGTTGGGCAGCCCGACCTCGTACGCGTCGGGGTACATGAGCGCCCAGTGGACGGCGACGTCGTCCCACGGCTTGATCTGGGCGTTGAGCTCGCCACCGACGTACTGGATCGGCTTCGCCACCTGGGCGAGCAGCGGCTCGAGACGGGGGTACAGGGACTCGACAGTCATGACCCGCCCAGGGTAGCCGCTGCCCTCGCCGGGTCAGAGTGCGGGGAAGAAGAGCGCGATCTCGCGCGCGGCGGACTCGGGCGAGTCCGAGCCGTGCACGATGTTGGACTGCACCTCGAGGGCGAAGTCGCCGCGGATCGTGCCGGGGGCGGCCTTCACCGGGTCGGTGGCGCCGGCCAGCGCGCGGAAGGCCTCGATGGCCCGCGGGCCCTCGACGACCAGCGCGAGCAGTGGGGCGCTGGTGATGAACTCGACCAGCGAGCCGAAGAAGGGGCGCTCGCGGTGCTCGGCGTAGTGCTCCTCGGCGACCTCGGTGGTCAGGGTGCGCAGCTCGGCGGCGACCAGGCGCAGGCCCTTGGCCTCCAGGCGGGCGACGACCTGACCGACCAGGCCGCGGGCGACACCGTCGGGCTTGACCAGGACCAGCGAACGCTCAGCAGTGGGTGCAGACACGGCCGGGAGCGTACGGGACCACCCGTGTCAACCATGGTTGACAGTTCGATCGCGTCAACCTACGTTGACGCCATGGCCTCTCCCACCGACGTCACCACCGCCGCCGCGGCCGACGACCCGGACACCGGGCTGCGCGCCATCCGCGCCCTGCGCGACCTCGCCGACCGGCTGGAGGTGCTCCAGGTCGGCAACGCCCGGGCACGCGGCTGGTCGTGGCAGCAGATCGCCGACGCCCTCGGCGTCAGCAGGCAGGCCGTCCACAAGAAGCACGCCACCTCACGAAGGGACCGCTGACGTGTTCGAGCGTTTCACCCGAGAGGCCCGCCAGGTGGTCGTCATGGCCCAGGTGCAGGCCCGCTGGCTGCACGCCGAGCGGATCGAGCCGGTGCACCTCCTGCTGGCCCTGACCGCCGACCCCGGCCGAGGGGGTCAGGTGCTGCGGGCGACCGGCGTCGACCTCGGATCCGTCGAGTCGGCCCTGGCCCGCTCGAACGGTGCGCTGGACGCCGACGCGCTGGCCGCCGTGGGCATCGACCTCGACCAGGTGCGCGCCGCCGCGGAGTCGGCCTTCGGGGTCGGCGCCCTGGACCGCGGGAGCTGCGAGCCGGCCGGGCACCTCCCGTTCGCCGCCGGCAGCAAGCGCGCCCTGGAGGAGGCGCTGCGGCACGTGCTCCGGTCGAGGCTGCGCCGCCGCGCCCGGGCCATCGACACCGGGGCGGTGCTCGCCGGACTGCTGACGGTCGGTGACCCGGTGGTCGGGCGGGTGCTCCAGCAGGTGGGCGCCGACGTCGACCGGCTGCGGGGTCAGCTCGGCGACGCATCGGCGGCGTGACCACGGCCCCGCCGCGGGGCCGTGTGGTTCAGCGGGTCAGGTCGAGGCGGGCCATGTGCCGCCAGAGCTCCTGGTCCTTCTCGCTCAGACCGTTCCAGCAGTCGTAGCTGGCCCGGGCGTGCAGCTCACGGGCGTGCCGGTCGACGGCGTCCTCGCCCACCCGGTGCCGGACCCGCGCGGCGTAGGAGACGATCGTCGTGCTGATCGGCCCGGCCAGCGGGATCGCCGGGTCGGCGGCCTGACCCGGGCGCCTCTTCGGCTGGCCGTCGTGGTGTCCGGCGCAGCAGCGGCTGTGGTCACCCATCGTCGTCCCCCTGTCCCTCGGCCTCCCGCGCGACGCGTCCGTGCGTCACTGCTGGGGAGTTCGGCAAGCCTCGCCCGCCGGTGCACCCGAGCACACCGCGGACCCCCCGATCGGATGAGCCGGCGGAGCCGCCGTCACTCAGCGGCAGGCGGGGGTGCGGTCTTCGGCGGGCCGAGGGGCGAGCCCAGCAGGTCCTTGCGCACCTGCAGGAGGTACAGCCAGATCAGCACGAACACCCCGCCGACCAGCCACATGGCCGAGCTGAACAGCCCGGTCAGCAGCAGCGGCACCTGCAGCACGCTGCCGATGAGCAGCCCCTGCGGCCGGCGCTGCACCCCGCTGGCCAGGATCAGCACGACGGCCAGCACGATCAGGTAGACCAGCCGGAAGCCGGTCAGCCCGTCGCCGCTCTGCGCGATGCCCCGCGGCACGAACAGGACGGCGATGCCCTCCAGCAGCAGGATCGCGGCCGCCGCGCCGCCCAGCGCCTTCCCGGCGCGCACCGGGTCGGGCGCGGTCATCGGGTCTTCCCGCCCAGCAGTGCGCGGGCCTCCCCCGCGGTGATCACGCTGCCGGTGACCAGCACGCCCGATCCGCCGAGGGCGTCGTCCGGGCCGGCCTCGGCGAGCTCGATGGCCGACTCGATGGCCTCGGTGAGCAGCGGGTGCACGCTGACCCGGTCGGCGCCGAAGACGTCGACGGCCAGCGCACCCAGCTCGTCGGCCGGGATGGCCCGCGCCGAGCTGTTCTGGGTGACCACCAGCTCGGCGCACAGCGGCTCGAGCTCGGCCAGCATGCCGCTGACGTCCTTGCCCTGCACGCAGCCGACGACCCCGACCAGCCGGGTGAAGTCGAAGGACTCCCGGACCGCCTCGACGGTGGCCCGCATGCCGGCCGGGTTGTGCGCCGCGTCGACCAGCACGGCCGGCGAGCTGCGCACCCGCTCCAGCCGGCCGGGCGACCGCACCGCAGCGAAGGACTCGCGGACGACGTCCTGGGCGACCACGCCGGTGGCCGCGCCGGCGCCGAGGAACGCCTCCACCGCCGCCAGCGCGACCGCCGCGTTCTGCGCCTGGTGCGCGCCGAACAGCGGCAGGTAGACCTCGTCGTACTCCCCGCCCAGGCCCTGCAGGCGCACCTGCTGTCCGCCGACGGCGACCCGGCGCTCGAGCACGCCGAACTCGGTGCCCTCGCGGGCCACGGTCGCGTCGACCTCGATCGCCCGTCGCACCAGCGCCTCCAGCGCCCCGGCCGGCTGGTGGGCCAGCACCGCGACGACACCGCCGTCCGGACGGCCGTCGGGCAGCACCCCGTCACCGGAGCTGGGCTTGATGATCCCGGCCTTCTCCGTGGCGATCGTCGCGACGTCCGGCCCCAGGTACTCGGCGTGGTCCAGCGAGACGGGGGTGACCACGGCGACCCGGGCGTCGGCGACGTTGGTCGCGTCCCAGGTGCCGCCCATGCCCACCTCGATGACCGCGACGTCGACCGGCGCCTCGGCGAAGGCGGCGTAGGCCATCGCCACCGTCACCTCGAAGAACGACAGCGGCACGTCGCTGGCGGCGTCGACCATCTGCACGTAGGGCGCGATGTCGTCGAAGACCTCGACGAAGCGCTCGGCGGGCAGCGGCTCCCCGTCGAGCACGATCCGCTCCCGCATCGACTCCAGGTGCGGGCTGGTGAACCGGCCCACCCGCAGACCGAAGCCGCGCAGCAGCTCGTCGATCATGCGCGCGGTCGTCGTCTTGCCGTTGGTGCCGGTGACCTGGACGACCGGCATCGCGCGGTGCGGCGAACCCAGCAGGTCGACCAGGGCGGAGATGCGGGTGAGGGACGGCTCGAGCCGGGTCTCCGGCCAGCGCGCCAGGAGCGCCTGCTCGACCCGGGCCAGGTCACGGGAAAGGGAGGTGCTCATCGCTCTTAGGATGCCAGTCATGGTTGCCGACACCCGATCCCTGGACAGCACTCCCCCGGGGAGCACCGGCGGCGTACCGGAGAAGCCCTCGATCGACGGGCTGGAGGCCAAGTGGGTGGCCCGCTGGGCCGAGGGCGACACGTACGCCTTCGACCGGGACGCGGCGCTGTCCGCCCCCCGCGCGCAGACCCACGCCATCGACACCCCGCCGCCCACCGCGAGCGGCTCGCTGCACGTGGGCCACGTGTTCAGCTACACGCACACCGACATCGTCGCCCGCTACCAGCGGATGCGCGGCAAGCACGTCTTCTACCCGATGGGCTGGGACGACAACGGTCTGCCGACCGAGCGCCGGGTGCAGAACTACTACGGCGTGCGCTGCGACCCCTCGCTCCCCTACGACGAGTCGTTCGAGCCGCCGGAGAAGCCGGGCAAGGACCAGCTGCCGATCTCCCGGCGCAACTTCGTCGAGCTGTGCGAGCGGCTGACCGCCGTGGACGAGGCCGCGTTCGAGGAGCTGTGGCGCCGGGTCGGCCTGTCGGTCGACTGGACCAACGTCTACCGGACGATCTCCGAGTCCTCGCGGGCCACCGCGCAGAAGATGTTCCTGCACAACCTGGCCCGCGGTGAGGCCTACGCCCAGGAGGCGCCGACCCTCTGGGACGTCACCTTCCGCACCGCCGTCGCCCAGGCAGAGCTGGAGGACCGGGAGCGCCCCGGCGCCTACCACCGCATCGGCTTCGCCGGGCCGTCCGGCGACCCGGTCTTCATCGAGACGACGCGGCCGGAGCTGCTGCCCGCCTGCGTCGCCCTGGTCGCCCACCCGGACGACGAGCGTTACCAGCCACTGTTCGGCAAGACCGTCACCACGCCGCTGTTCGGCGTCGAGGTGCCCGTGGTCGCCCACCGGCTGGCCGAGCCGGACAAGGGCTCGGGCATCGCGATGATCTGCACCTTCGGCGACCTGAACGACGTCACCTGGTGGCGCGAGCTGCAGCTGCCCACCCGGGCCGTCATCGGCTGGGACGGCCGGTTCATCGCCGAGCCCCCCGCCGGGGTGCCCGCCGACGTCTACGCCGAGCTCGCCGGCAAGACCTCCTTCAGCGCGCAGCAGCGGATCGTCGAGCTGCTGCGCGAGTCCGGCGACCTGGTCGGTGACCCGAGGCCGATCACCCACCCGGTGAAGTTCTTCGAGAAGGGCGAGCGCCCGCTGGAGATCGTCACCACCCGCCAGTGGTACATCCGCAACGGCGGGCGGGACGCCGACCTGCGCGAGGCGCTGCTGCAGCGCGGCCGGGAGATCCAGTGGGTGCCCGAGCACATGCGGCACCGCTACGAGAACTGGGTCGAGGGCCTCAACGGTGACTGGCTGATCAGCCGGCAGCGGTTCTTCGGCGTCCCGTTCCCGGTCTGGTACCGGCTGGACGCCGAGGGCGAGCCCCTGTACGACGACCCGATCCTGGCGCCGGAGTCGGCGCTGCCGGTCGACCCGTCCTCCGACGTCCCCGAGGGCTTCACCGCCGACCAGCGCGGGGTGCCCGGCGGGTTCATGGCCGACCCCGACGTCATGGACACCTGGGCGACCTCCTCGCTCTCGCCGCAGGTCGCCTCCGGCTGGGAGACCGACCCGGAGCTGTTCGCGCACGTCTTCCCGATGGACCAGCGGCCGCAGGCGCACGACATCATCCGCACCTGGCTGTTCTCCACCGTCGTCCGGGCGCACTTCGAGCACGGCACCGTGCCGTTCACGCACGCGACGATCTCCGGCTTCGTGGTCGACCCCGACCGCAAGAAGATGTCGAAGTCCAAGGGCAACGCCACCACCCCGATCGACGTGCTCGAGCGGTACGGCACCGACGCGGTGCGCTGGCGCGCCGCCGGTGCCCGGCCGGGCGCCGACTCGCCGTTCGACGAGGCGCAGATGAAGGTCGGCCGGCGGCTGGCCATGAAGGTGCTCAACATCGGCAAGTTCGTGCTCGGCCTGGGAGCGTCGCCCGACCTGACCGCCGACGCGGTCACCGAGCCGATCGACCGCGGTCTGCTCGCCTCGCTGGCCCAGGTGGTCGACGAGGCGACCGCGGCGATGGAGGCCTACAACTACACCCGGGCGCTCGAGGTCACCGAGTCGTTCTTCTGGTCGTTCTGCGACGACTACGTCGAGCTGGTCAAGACCCGCGCCTACTCCTCCGACGCGGCCGCCGCCTCGGCCCAGGCCACCCTGGCGCTGGCCCTGTCGGTGCAGCTGCGGCTGCTCGCCCCGGTGCTGCCCTTCGTCACCGAGGAGGTCTGGTCGTGGTGGCAGGCCGGCTCGGTGCACCGGGCGCTGTGGCCGACCGCGAGCGAGCTGCCGGCCGGCGGTGACCGGGCGGTGCCGTCGGTGGCCGCCGAGGCCCTCGCCGCGGTGCGCAAGGCCAAGTCGGAGGCCAAGCAGTCGATGCGCGCCGACGTGGCGACCGCCACGGTGCACGCACCGGAGGCACAGGTGCCGCTGGTCGAGGCCGCCCGCCGCGACCTGGTGGACGCCGGGAGGATCGCCGAGCTGACCGTCGTCGCCGGCGACGCCCCGTTGCGCGTCGACGTCGTCCTGGCCGAGACCCCGGAAGCCTGACCCCTCGGCTCTGAACACCGGCGGCCCAGACCCCACCCGGTTCTGGGCCGCCGGTGTCCAGTTCCCGACGGTCGTCCACAGGGACTCGACGCGACAGCCGGCAGTTCGGGCAACCTGCCCGGCATGTACGAGCTCGCCCCGCTGCTCCCCCACGGCGTCGCCCGCCGCGACGAGCTGACCCTCGCCACCAGCTCGAGCAGCGTGAGCCGCTGGCTCTGTAGCGGCGAGCTGGTGCTCGCGCACGCGGGGGTGGTGGTCCTGCCGGCTCGCGCCCGGGAGTGGCCGGTCAGGGCGCAGGCGGCCGCGCTCTGGGCACGGGGGCCGCTGAGCCACCTGTCCGCCCTGGCCGCGGCCGATCTCGCCCCACCGCCCGCCGGGCCGATCCACGTGACCGTGCCGGCCGACCGGAACCCGCGGGGCTGCCGCGACGTGATCGTCCACCGCTCGGAGTTGCCGATCGGCCCGACTGAGGGGTTCTCGCCACCCCGGCTGCCGGTCGCCCGCAGTCTGGTCGACGCCTGGGGTTGGGCACACTCCCCACGTCGCAACCCGCGGGCACCTCAGGAGCAACCCCTCGTGCGGCACCTCCTCATCGAGTGCGTGCGCCGACGGGAGGTCCAGGTCGGTGACCTCCGGCGGGTGTCGGCCAGCCAGCTCGTGCACGGTGGGCGCAGTGCGTTCGGCTCGCTGCTCGACCTGGTGGAAGGCGGCTGCCAGAGCGAGCTGGAGGTCTTCGGGGTGACCCACGTGCTCCGGATCCCCGGCATCCCGGCCCCCGTGCAGCAACACCGGGTGTTCCTGCCCAGCGGCCGGTACGTGGACCTGGACGCCGCCTACCTGCAGGCGAAGGTCGGCGTCGAGCTGGACGGCGAGAGGTGGCACAGCAGCCGGGAGGCGCGCGAGCGTGACATGCGCAAGGACACTGCGCTGGCGGCTCTCGGCTGGGTCAGCCTGCGGTACAGCTACCGCCGGCTGACCACGGAACCGACGGCCTGCCAGCACGAGATCGAGACCGTCGTCCGGCGGCGACTGGGCCGTTGAACGTCAGTGGCCCAGAACCACAGGGGTTCTGGGCCACTGACGTACACGGCCCCGTCCAGAGGGCTCGCCCCGAGCGGGCGAGGGGTGAGGAGGACGGGGCCCTTCCTCAGGCGCTCTTCTCGCGGGGGGCTCGGGTGGGCTTGCGCGGGACGATCGTGGGGTTGACGTGCTCGAGGACGACGTCCTTGGTGATCACCACGGTGCCGACGTCCTCCCGGCTGGGCACGTCGTACATCACCGACTGGAGCACCTCCTCCATGATCGCGCGGAGGCCGCGGGCGCCGGTGCCCCGCAGGATGGCCTGGTCGGCGATCGCCTCGAGGGCGTCGTCGGTGAACTCAAGCTCCACCCCGTCGAGCTCGAACAGCCGGCGGTACTGGCGCACCAGGGCGTTCTTCGGCTCGGTGAGGATGTTGATCAGGGCCTCACGGTCGAGCTTCTGCACGCTGGTGATGACCGGCAGGCGGCCGATGAACTCGGGGATCATCCCGAACTTCATCAGGTCCTCGGGCATGACCTGGGCGAAGGCGTTGGCCTGCTCGATCTCGGCCTTGCCGCGCACCTCGGCACCGAAGCCGATGCCCTGCTTGCCGGTGCGGGCCTCGATCACCTGGTCGAGCCCGGCGAAGGCGCCACCCACGATGAACAGCACGTTGGTGGTGTCGATCTGGATGAACTCCTGGTGCGGGTGCTTGCGCCCACCCTGCGGCGGCACCGACGCCGTCGTCCCCTCGAGGATCTTCAGCAGCGCCTGCTGCACGCCCTCACCGGAGACGTCGCGGGTGATCGACGGGTTCTCGCTCTTGCGGGCGATCTTGTCGACCTCGTCGATGTAGATGATGCCGGTCTCGGCCCGCTTGACGTCGTAGTCGGCCGCCTGGATGAGCTTGAGCAGGATGTTCTCGACGTCCTCGCCGACGTAGCCGGCCTCGGTCAACGCCGTGGCGTCGGCGATGGCGAAGGGGACGTTCAGCATCCGCGCCAGGGTCTGCGCCAGGTGCGTCTTGCCGCAGCCGGTCGGCCCCATCAGCAGGATGTTGGACTTGGCGAGCTCGACGCCCTCGTCGCGGCTGGCGCGGTCACCGCCGGCCTGCACCCGCTTGTAGTGGTTGTAGACGGCGACGGCGAGCGTGCGCTTGGCCTGGTCCTGGCCGATCACGTACTGCTCGAGGAAGTCGTGGATCTCCTTGGGCTTGGGCAGCTCGTCGAACTTGAGGTCCGACGACTCCGAGAGCTCCTCCTCGATGATCTCGTTGCAGAGGTCGATGCACTCATCGCAGATGTAGACCCCGGGGCCAGCGATGAGCTTCTTGACCTGCTTCTGGCTCTTCCCGCAGAAGGAGCACTTGAGCAGGTCGCCGCTCTCACCGATACGTGCCACCTGGCTGACCTCCACCTCGAGTGGGACGACGGTGCCGCCGTCCCCGGTATGTGCGTTCGTGTGCCCTCGTCGACGCCGTCGATGCGTGGCGTCCGTCGTCCCTGCGGTGTCGACCGGGGATCGGGTGTCCGCCGAACCTACCCGGCTGGTCCGACCTTCTGGGGCAGGAACTCACCCGGGTCGCCCGGCCCGCAACACCCGTCTCGGCACTCCCCCGTGACCCGACGGAGACGCTCGCGCGGGCCGCCTGGACGGGATGGGGAAACGGTACGGGCCGAGAGCGCGACACGCGCACCCTCGGCCCGCACCCGGGCCCCGTCGCCGGCGCCCCGGTCAGGGGCGGCGCTCAGCCGGCCAGGTCGGGCAGCGCGTTGAGCTTGCGGCTGGTGACCACCTGGTCGACGATCCCGTACTCCTTGGCCTGCTCGGCCGTGAGGATCTTGTCGCGGTCGATGTCCTTGCGGACCTGCTCCTGGGTCTGGCCGGTGTGCCGGGCCAGGATGTACTCCATCTGGGTGCGCACGCGCTCGATCTCGTTGGCGTGGATCTCCAGGTCGGTCACCTGACCGCCGGCCTCGCCGGAGGGCTGGTGGATGAGCACCCGGGAGTACGGCAGCGCCAGGCGCTTGCCCTTGGTGCCGGCAGCCAGCAGGACGGCGGCAGCCGAGGCGGCCTGGCCCATGCAGACGGTCTGGATGTCGGGCCGCACGAACATCATCGTGTCGTAGATCGCCGTCAGCGCGGTGAACGAGCCACCGGGGCTGTTGATGTACATCGTGATGTCGCGGTCGGGGTCGTTGGACTCCAGCGTGATCAGCTGGGCCATGACGTCGTTGGCCGACGCGTCGTCCACCTGCACCCCGAGGAAGATGATGCGCTCCTCGAAGAGCTTGTTGTAGGGGTTGGACTCCTTCATGCCGTAGCTGGTGCGCTCGACGAAGGAGGGGAGGATGTACCGGCTCTGCGGCATCTGGAAGTCAGACATGGTCACTTCTCCGGTCCGTCGGTGACCGGGTTGTCGGTCTGGGTCATGGTGTCGGCGCGGGTCACCACGTGGTCGACGAAGCCGTACTCGAGGGCCTCCTGCGCGGTGAACCAGCGGTCACGGTCGGAGTCCTTCTCGATCTGCTCGACCGTCTGCCCGGTGAACTGGGCCTGCAGCTCGTTGAGCTGCTTCTTGGTGCTCCGGAAGAGCTCTGCCTGGATGGCGATGTCGGAGGCGGTGCCGCCGACGCCGGCGGAGGGCTGGTGCATCAGAATCCGGGTGTGCGGCAGCGAGTAGCGCTTGCCCTTGGTGCCGGCGGTCAGCAGGAACTGGCCCATGGAGGCGGCCAGGCCCATCGCGTAGGTGGCGACGTCGCAGTCGATGAACTGCATCGTGTCGAAGATCGCCATGCCCGCGGTCACCGAACCGCCGGGCGAGTTGATGTAGAGGTGGATGTCCCGGTTGGGGTCCTCGGCGGACAGCAGCAGCATCTGCGCGGCCAGCTGGTTGGCGATCACGTCGTCGACCTGGGTGCCGAGGAAGATGATCCGCTCACGCAGCAGGCGCTCGTAGACCGAGTCGTTCAGGTTCATCATCGACCCGCCGGCGCGCAGCAGCGGTGCGCTCGGCGTGATCAGGTCTGGGTTGCTCACGGGTGCGGTGACCTCCGTAGGACTGCGGTGCAGTCGGTCTCGTGGAACTGGTTGGCCGGTGGTCGGGGGGCGGCCGGTGACGCCGCGGACGGCCGGTCGGTGCCGGTCGTCAGTGCGGCCTCGTTCGATCGCCCATCAGGTTCTCCCGAGTGTCACGTCGACCCTAACGCGCACCCCCGACGGGTTCCTCCCGGTCCGGGCCGGTGTTCGCCCTGGGCGCAGCCCGTCCTGGAGGGGCCCGGTGACCGGGTCCACCGACGACAGCGCCGCCCACACCCGGGCGGGTGTGGGCGGCGCTGGTCAGCCGGCTGGGTCAGGCCTTGTCGGTGCTGCCCTCGGCCTCGTCGACGGCGGTCTCGCTGTCGGTGACGACCTCGTCGTCACCGACCGTGGCCGCCTCGTCGGAGGCGGTCTCCTCGGCGGCGACGGTGCGCGGGCGCAGCGCCTCGAGGTCCACGACGTTGCCCGACTCGTCGGTGATCGTGGTCTGCTCGAGCAGCTGGGCCAGCGCCTTGGTGCGGCGCACGTCGGCGACGAACTCGGCGATGTTGTTGCCCTGCTGGAGCTGCTGGGCGTACTGCTCCGGGCCCATCCGGTTGCGCTGGGCCTGGGCCATGATCTGCGCCGACAGGTCCTCGTTGTCGACGGTGACCTCGCGGGCGTCGGCGATCGAGTCGAGCACGAACTGGGTCTTGACGGCCTTCTCGACGTTCTCCCGCATCTCGGCGTCGTAGGCCTCGCGGCTCTCGATGTCGGCGGCGGAGAAGTAGGCGTCCCAGTCCATGCCGGCCTGCTGCAGCTCGCGCTCCATGGCCTGCGTGCGCCAGGCGAGCTCCTGCTCGACCAGCTTCTCCGGCACCGGCACCTCGGTGACCTCGAGCAGGTGCTCGACCAGCTTGTCGCGGGCCTGCGCACCCTGCTGCAGCACCTTGGTGCGGGACAGCCGGGTGCGGACGTCGTCGCGCAGCTCGGCGAGGGTGTCGAACTCGCTGGCGATCGAGGCGAACTCGTCGTCGAGCTCGGGCAGCTCCTTGGCCTTGACCGAGCGGACGGTGACGGTGACCTCGGCCATCTGACCGGCCTGGTCACCGGCGAGCAGCTCGGTGGAGAAGGTGGCGCTCTCGTCGGCGGAGAGCCCGCGGATGGCCTCGTCCAGCCCGTTCATCAGGTTGCCGGCACCGACCTCGTAGGACATGCCGGTCGTGCTGCCGTCCTCCAGGACCTCGCCGTCCAGCGTGGCCGCCAGGTCGATCGAGACGTAGTCGCCGTCCTCGGCGGCGCGCTCGACGCCGGACAGGGTGGCGAAGCGCTCGCGCATGACGGAGACCTGCTGGTCGATCTCCTCGTCGGTGACCTCGACGTCGTCGACGGTCACGGCGAGGGCGTCGAGCGAGGGCAGCTCGAGGGTGGGGGCGACGTCGACCTCGGCGGTGAAGGCGAGGGCCTCGCCGTCCTCGAGGCGGGTGACCTCGACGTCGGGCTGGCTGATGACGCGGACCTGGTTCTCGCGGATCGCCTCGGAGTAGACCTCCGGGACGGCGTGCTGGACGACCTGCTCCAGGACGACCGGACGGCCGATCCGCTGGTCGAGCACGCGGTTGGGGACCTTGCCGGGGCGGAAGCCGGGAACGCGCACCTGGCGACCGAGCTCCTTGTAGACCTCACCGAAGGCGTGGTCCAGGTCGCTCCACGGCACCTCGATCGCGAGCCGGACCCGGGTCGGGCCCAGGTTCTCGATGGTGCTCTTCACAGCGGCGTGCTCCTCAGGTACGACGGGGATGGGCGCGGCCTCCGTGTGGACGGCGGCCGATGGTGCCCGCGAGTCTTCCAGACCTCGCGGCAGTGTCGGGGTGACAGGATTTGAACCTGCGGCCCCCTGCTCCCAAAGCAGGTGCGCTACCAAGCTGCGCTACACCCCGTGGCCACGGCGAGTCTAGGCCGCCGGCCTGCGGACGCCACGGCGAGGGCACGGGCTAGGCTGGCGCGGTACGCACGCGGGTGTAGCTCAATGGTAGAGCCCCAGCCTTCCAAGCTGGCCATGCCGGTTCGATCCCGGTCACCCGCTCCACGTCCTGACCAGCCCAGATGTCCGTTTGCGCAGCTCAGCCGGGCAGCACCGCTCATTCCGTGCCTTAGCCGTGGTGCCCCCTGCTGACCGCTGACCGCCGGATTTGACCGGTGCTTAAGGCACGGATAAGGCACGCCCCATGGAGCCCTGAGGCTCCCGACCCACTGTGCCCGACGGTCCTGAGCGTCGGATCGCTCGCTCGGCTTCGGGGACCCCCGTCGTGACCCCGTGCTTCCGCTACGTGGGTCGTGTGGGTCCTTCCTGCTACACCCGTCCAGGCCGGTGGGGCGGCCATGCGGCGACGATCATGACCCAGATAAGTCACGCGCCACCCTCCTGCACCCGGGCGAGGACGCCAGCATGCGCAGCGTCAGACGATCCCTGACTGAATGCCACGAGGACCTCAAACGCGGACAGGGATGTCGACCACCGGAGTCAACGCCTCCAGCACACCGCCGTAGGTCTGGAGGATCTGGTCGTACAACTGCGGCATCCGCTTTGCTCTCACCGTGATCACCAGCGCGTAGCGGATCCGGTCCGCGTCGTGCGCAGCGCCGCCGCTCTCGCGGGCGTTGTAGTGAACGTCGAACACCGGGCCCGACAGTGAGCTTGGGAGAAAGCGGCGTGATGCGTTGAGCGTTGTTTCCCATTTGTGGGCATCCGAACGTAGGGCCTGCTCGGTATCCAGGGCCCCCTTGCCGAAGAAGGGCAGCGACGTCGGGATGGTGGCGTCAGGCTTGAACTTCTGCATGTGAGGCCGGAACGTCACCCCGAGCCCGCTTCGGGTGTAACTGCCCGGGTCTTCCGGGTCTGTCGGTGTCGCGTAGCAGAAGGTGGCGGCGACGTCGATCTTGCCGACGAGTGTTGCGCTCGGGAGTGGCACCGGCGCCCGAAGGTACTGGCTGGGGCTCAATTCGCCCTGGTAGATGATCCGAGCCATGCCGTCCTCGCACACGGCGATGGAAGCAACATCGGTCGGCAGCCGGCCCCAGCCCACCTCGTGCCGGTCTTGCTCGTTTGGCATCGCCGCGTGAACCAGCAGCGCCTTGAGCCCAAGGGGCCCAACCCGGCTCCCGAAGTGCGCGCGCACGCCGGCCGCGAGGCGAAGTGCTGCCGGCGATGCAAACGAGGTGCCGTTGGTTTGGGCCACGCCCGGCGCGGACGCAGGGTCGTAGACGAGGAAGTGCTCCTGCGCGGCGTCGCCACCGAAGCTCATTACGTCGGGCTTGACCACGCCGGGGCTCCGGCCCGGGCCCATGCTGCTGTAGGCGGCACGGCTCCAGTCCGACCGCCTGGTGTCTGTGGACCCCACGGACATGCCGTTGACGCAGTCTGCGGGCACCTGAATCCGAGCCTCGCTCGGATTCGGGTTGTGGCCATCGTTGCCTACCGCGATCGCCAGCAGGGTGCCACCATCTGACAGGTGCTCGTCGAGGAGCGCGGTCCAGGGGTGCACCTCGTCATCTTCGATTGGCAGAAACGGGCCGATGCTGAGGTTCACGAGTTCGTGACGGCGGGACTTGAGCACCTGGTTGATGCGCGGTAGGACGTCGTAAAGGTCGTAGACATCGGTGGTGTCCTTGTCGAGCACCCGGTAGTGGTCGACCACGCCATAGGGGCGGGGAGCCTCCTGGCCCGGCACGAGCGGGCCGAACAGCGCGGCACTCGTCACCGCGTGCCCGTGCTCGAGGTTCCCCTCGTCAGCGGGTCCGATGCCGGCCGGGTCGTGTGGGGTCGCCCAGCGACGCAGCGGGCTGTCCTCGGCCAAGCCTCCGTCGAACACCGCGATGCGCAGGTCGGGGTCCACGGCGTCCTCGGTCGGTAGTGGTGCGGGCGCGAGAGACGTCGCGGGCACCGACCGTTCGATGGACGGGATGTCTCGCAGGCGCGGCATCGGCCGGGCTACGCGCAGGAACGCGAAACGAGCAAGCTCCGGCACGACGCGGGTGTCGGCCTCCACCGGGAGGAAGCACAGGCCGCCAGCATGGAGCCGCCGGTCCAGATCTGGGGAGACGCCTAACGCCTCGGCGTACCGAGCGAAGCCGGCGAGGATGAACTCATCTCTCTCGCTCTCGGCAGCGTGGAGCACAACCTCGAGCAATAGCGGCTCGGGCTCGGCGGTTGCCGGGACAGGCACGTTGCGCAGGCGGTCCTGAATCACCGGTGCGCGGACCGCCTCAAGCTGCTGGATCTGCCGGTCGACCACGTCCGGTCGCTCTCCCAGGTCCTCGGCCCACCGCAGGAACGACGAGCGATGGCCTGCCACGTACAACTCTGAGCTGGCCGTTGGCTCAGGCTCCGCCTGTCGCGTCCACTTCTCCGGCTGCACCGTGACCGGCCGGCTGCCGACCTGCCGGAGGGCGTACTCGTCCAGCAGTCTCTGCGGATGGGCAGTCTTAGACATCCACTGCGGGTGCAGGGTGACCACACCGACTGCCTCGTCCTGGGGGCAGGCCGCTCGAGGCAGTTCCAGAAGGGTGTCCGCTGCGCCCTGCACCAGAGGGCGCAGCCGCGTCACGGCCTCCTGGAAGGTGTAGGCAGGGTCGACGCCGCCGCCGCCACCGGGGGGTGGGATGCGAGTGGTGAGTCGCTCGCCGTAGCCCAGAAAAAAGCGCGGCTCAGTCACTGGACGCCTCCGCCACCCGGTCCTGGTCGTCTTCGGTCGCGCCGTCCTGTGCGGCCTTGGGGGCGCCTGACATCGCGGCCGAGGACTGTCCCGCGCGCCGACGCAAAGTGTCTCGGCTGACGCCCGTCAGCTCAGCAACCCGGCGCTGCGAGAGCTGTCCCCCGCCCAGCAGGCGGACTGCGATTGCGATGCGTTCGGCCGTCGAGAGCGCACTGAGCCGCTCGCGTGATCGGCGCAGCAGGCACTCCTCCAGGGGGAGCTCTTGCAGGGCCGCTCGCCGGCGGGCGGTCATCACGTCCCGCTGCACGTCGCTGTAAGAGGCACCGAGATAGAGCTGCCCCAGCGACGAAAGCACCGGCTCGGCTACCTGAGCCCCGTCCAGGTACTCCTGCATCGCACCCACCAGCCTTTCGTGGTCTGGAAGGGCGAACTCCACCGTCGTCTCGAACCGTCGCCACACCGCCGGGTCGAGCAGATCCGGATGGTTGGTAGCCGCGAGCAGCAGGCTTCCCTCCGGCCATGCGTCGATCTCCTGCAGCAGCACTGTCACGAGCCGCTTGAGCTCGCCGATCTCCGTGGAGTCGTCCCGCCGCTTGGCCACCGCATCCAGCTCGTCGAGCAGGAGAACGCACGGCGTGGACTTAGCGTGGTCCAGCACCCGCCGCACGTTCTCACCGGTGCGCCCGAGCAAGCTGCTCATCACAGACGCCAGGTCCAACACGAACAGCGGTCGGTCCAGCGCACGGGCTAACCAGCGGGCCGCAAGCGTCTTGCCTACGCCCGGAGGGCCGGTGAACAGCGCCGTTCGGGTAGGTGCCAAGCCGGCTTCGGCCAGACGGCCGGGCTCCAGGTGCTCATGAGCCAGCTGGCTCAGCGCTGCTTGGACTTCCGGCTGCATCACCGGCTCACTGGCCAGCACGACCGGATACTCCTGTTTCACGAGCGACAGCCGGCTGTCTCGGTCAACTGGGTCAGGGACAGCAGTGACTGCGGCACCACGGGTCGCCGATCCCCGGAGGAGCTGCACCAGGGCGTCCGCCAGCTCGGGGCGGGAACTGCGATACCGCCGAGCAAGCCGCCTAAGCAACGGCGTCATCTCAACGTTGTTGGCGGCCACCGCGGCACGGGCCAACTGGACGAGATCCTGCGCCACCTGGTCCTGCTGGTCCACATCCACGAAAGAAGCCCCCTGGGTCACGGCGCAACCGTAGTCCAAGGGTCGGACTGAATCGGCCATCCTCCGCCCGAGCTAGTCCACTCGCGAGGTGACCTCACCCCGATGTCCTGGTCAACCGCCTCAGGCAGCCTGCCTCCCATCGCCTGGCGTCGAGGGTTCCAACGAGTCTGCGGAGCCGCGATAGGTGTGTCCTTCTTGATCTTGCAGCTCCGCCAGTGAAGACGCGCCCTCCCTGGCGTGCGCCTTCCGCTTACGTCTTCAAGGCCGTCCCCGTACGGACGAAGCGGACCATCCGGCCCCAACTGAAAGACGGTGCACCCCCGGACGATCGTCCGCGCAATCCGTCGGGAAGCCTCGGCTGCCACTCCGCGCCACCCCGCGGCGACAGCTCTCTGAGGCCAGTCAAGCTTCAAGATCGCGACCCGACACACGTCTTGCATTTCGGCCAGTCGCCTCTTGGCGTCAGCCGAGCAAGCAGCAGGCGGACATCTCATGTGGCTGACGTCCGCAGTAGGTCGCGGTACAGAGTTCGTGAGCGTGGCCGCGTGCGTGCTGCCCAGGGATGGGCGTGGGTGGGACGCCGTCGCCGCGAGCGACGGGGGCTCCATCCCGGAGTTCTGCGGCACCGAGCTACTGGAGAAGTGCGGCAGCCGTAGTGAAGTCCGCCTTCCTACGGTCCGCGGCCGTGATGACGCTGCACAAGCTGACCGCCGGGGACGGCTACACCTACCTGACGCGGCAGGTGGCAGCGTTCGATGCGACGGAGCGGGGTCACGCCGGGCTGGGTGACTACTACTCCCAGCGCGGAGAGGCCCCGGGACGGTGGACCGGCAGCGGCATTGCCGGGCTTAGTGGAGTGAGCGCCGGGCAGTCCGTCGCCGAAAATCAGATGAAGTCGCTCTTCGGCGAGGGGCGACATCCCAACGCCGATCTGCTCGAGAAGGAGGCCCTGGCCCGGGGACAGACGCCGCAGGAGGCGCGGGCGGCAGGAGCCCTTGGGCGGGCCTTCTACATCTTCGCTCCTCAAGCCGACGGGTTCCGAGCCCGCTGCGCGGAGGAGTTCGCCGCCTTCAACACTGCCCGCGGACAGCCGGCCACGGCTCCGGTCCCGGACGTCGACCGCGCGCGGATCCGCAGCAGCCTTACCCGGGCCATGTTCGCCGAGGCATACGGCCGTGCGCCGCGCGATGCCCGGGAGTTGTCGGGCTTCCTCGCCCGGGTCTCACGGCCGGCGACGACGGCGGTGGCCGGCTACGACCTCACCTTCTCCCCCGTCAAGTCGGTGTCAGCGTTGTGGGCGCTGGCACCGCGGGAGGTGGCCGAGCAGATCGAGGCCGCCCACGCCGCCGCGGTCGCCGACGCACTGGGCTGGCTGGAAGCCAACGCGTGCTTCACCCGGCTGGGCACCGACGGGGTGCGACAGGTGGAGGCCACCGGGCTGGTCGCCGCGGTGTTCACCCACCGCGACTCCCGCGCCGGCGACCCCGATCTGCACAGTCATGTGGCGGTGAGCAACAAGGTGCAGACCCGCGACGGGCACTGGCGGGCGCTCGACGGGCGGGTGCTGCACAAGGCCGCTGTCGCCGCCTCCGAGCGCTACGACACCCGGCTTGAGGCGCACCTCGTCACCCGCTTGGGGCTCCGGTTCGCCGACCGTCCTGGCACCACCCCGGGACGGCGGACGGTGCGCGAGATCGTCGGCATGGAAGAGGGACTCCTGACGGCGTGGTCGTCGCGGCGTCGGGACATCGACGCCCGCCGCGCGGTGCTGGCCGGTGACTTCCAGCGCTACCACGGCCGGCCGCCGACGGCAGTGGAGGCGATCGCACTGGCGCAGCAAGCAACGTTGGAGACCCGCGGCCCCAAGCACGAACCTCGCTCCCTCGCCGAGCAGCGGGCCACCTGGCGCCAGGAGGCCGCCGCCGTCCTCGGGGGCCCCGACCGCATCACCCGGATGCTCGGCCGCGTACTTGACGCTCGAGTGCCCCCGCACCCGGGGGTCACCGAGGCCTGGGTCCGGTCGACCGCCGTCCGTGTGCTGGACACCGTCTCCGCTGCGCGGGCCACCTGGCAGGTCTGGCACGTGCGCGCCGAGGCCGAGCGGGTCGTGCGGGCCGCCGCCCTGGCACCGGACGACGTGGATGCCGCGGTCACCCGGGTCACCGAGGGCGTGCTCTCCCCCGCCCTGTCCGTTCCGCTGGGTGAGTCGGATCCGGTGGTCGAGCCGGCGGAGCTACGCCGCTCGGACGGGGCCAGCGTCTACACCGTCGCCGGTGCCCGGCTCTACACCAGCCAGGCAGTGCTGGACGCCGAGGCACTGCTCCTGGGAGCCGCCGGCCGCAGCGACGGACGACGTGCCGATCCAGCCACCGTGGAGGTGGCGCTACTGGAGTCGACGGCCAACGGCGCCGAGCTCAATCCCGGCCAGGGGGAGATGGTGCGCGAGCTGGCCGTCAGCGGCGCCCGGGTGCAGCTGGCCCTCGCCCCGGCCGGAGCGGGCAAGACGACCGCGCTGGCGACGCTGGCTCGCGCCTGGACCGCCGGCGGCGGGACGGTGCTCGGCCTGGCGCCCTCAGCCGTGGCCACCGCCGGGCTGCGCGACTCCTTGAAGGCTCCGTGCGACACGCTGGCCAAGCTCGTCTGGTGCCTCGACGCCGAGCAGGCGCCCGACTGGGTGGCCGGCATCGGGCCAACAACGCTGGTGGTCGTCGACGAGGCCGGCATGGCCGGCACCCGCGAACTGGCGTGCGCGGTCGAGTACGTCCTGGGGCGCGGCGGATCGGTGCGGCTGGTCGGCGATCACCAGCAGCTGACCTCGGTCGCCGCCGGCGGCGTGCTGGCCGAGATCGCCGCCATCCACAGCGCAGTCACCCTCACCCAACTGGTCCGCTTCACCGACCCGGCCGAGGCCGCGGCCACCGTCGCCGTCCGGGACGGCGACACCCTCGGGCTGGGCTTCTACCTCGACTCCGGCCGGGTGCACGTCGGGGACCTGGCCGCCTGCGCCGAGCATGCCTACGCCGCCTGGGCGGCCGACTCCGCCCGCGGCATGGACGCACTGCTGCTGGTCGCCACCCGGGACCTGGTCACACAACTGAACCAGCGGGCGCGGGCCGACCGGCTGGCAGGCACTACCTCCTCCCCGGGTGCAGAGGTCGAGCTGGCCGACGGCACCCGCGCCGGGGCCGGGGACCCGGTCATCACCCGCGCCAACAACCGGCGGCTGCCGATCACCGGCACCGAGTGGGTCAAGAACGGTGACCGCTTCAACGTCCAGGCCGTCGGCCGGGACGGCGCCCTCGACGTGGTCCACACCGGCACCGGACGGCGGATCACCCTTCCGGCCAGCTACGTCGCCGAGCACGTGCAGCTCGGCTACGCGACCACGGTGCACGGCGCCCAGGGCATCACCGCTGACATCTGCCACACCGTGCTCACCGGCGGCGAGTCGCGACAGCTGCTCTACGTCGCGCTCTCCCGTGGGCGCGCCGCCAACCACCTGTACCTGGCCACCGTCGGCGACGGCGATTCGCACAGCATCGTCACCCCCGCCGCCGTGTTCCCGCCCACCGCCACCGACCTTCTGGCCAGCATGCTGGCCCGCGACGGCGCCCAGATCTCCGCGGCCGGCGCGCGCCGGGCGCTGGCCGACCCGGCCGAGCAGCTGCACGCCGCCGCGACGCGGTACGCCGACGCGCTACGCGTCGCCGCCGACCACCGCCTGGATGCCGCGACTGCAGAGAAACTGGAGAACGCCGCCGAGCGCCTCCACCCCGGGCTGACCAGCGCGCCAGCGTGGCCGACGCTGCGCGGACACCTGGCGCTACTCGCACTCACCGGTGCCGACCCAGTCGCCGCCCTAAGGACGACGGTCGAAGCGCGGGAACTGGAGACGGCGAACGACCCCGCTGCCGTCCTCGACCACCGGCTGCCCGAGCTCGGCCTCGTCGGCCCGCTGCCGTGGCTGCCCGGCATCCCGGCCGCCCTGGCCGACGACCCGCAGTGGGGTCCCTACCTCGCCGCCCGCGCGGATCACCTCACTGCCTGCGCGACACGAGTCGCCTCCGCCGTCATCGAGATGACCGCGGCCACTGCACCGGTCTGGGCTCAGCGCCTGCTGGACCCGGACCACGAGGCACTGCGGACCGATCTCGCCGTCTGGCGCGCAGCACTCGCCGTTCCCGACAGCGACCGGCGCCCTACCGGACCGCCTCGGGGGCCGGCTCCGGAACGCCGATCCCAGACGCGACTCGACGAGGCGGTGACCGCCGCCGCTCCCGCCCGGGACAGCTCGGTGTGGGCAGCGCTGGCCGATGGCATCGACCCCCGCATACGACGCGACGAGCACTGGCCGGCCCTCGCCGACCGCGTGGCCGCCGCCGACCGCGCCGGTCTCGATGCCGCCGGCATGCTCGCCGCCGTCGCCGCACAGCGTCCCCTGCCCGACGACCTGCCCGCCGCGGCCCTGTGGTGGCGGCTGTCGCCCCACGTCACCCCGGCCACCGTGCTCGCGCAGGGCTCGGCCGGACCGCGCCCGGACTGGTGCGCCACTTTGCTGGGCCGGCTGCCCGACGAACAGGCCGGGCGCGTGCTGGCCGACCCCGCGTGGCCGGCGCTGGTCGCCGCGGTCACCAACGGCATCCGCACCGGCTGGCCCCCCGCGGACCTGCTCACCGCTGCATTTGCCGGGCTGCCACCAGCGGTGACCGGTGACGCGACCGGGCTGGCCGAGGCGCTGGTCTTCCGGGTCGCCGCCCTCACCGACCCATCCGCCGCGCACCACCCCGAACCGCTGCCACACGATCTGCAGCCACCTGACGACGCGCATCTGCTGCCGCCCGTGCTCGTACCCACGACCGCCACCACCGACCCGGCGGGCGTGGCGCCCGGCGACGAGGACGCGCCGTTCGACCCCGACTACGACACCCCTCCCCCGGCGCCGCCGCCGCAATATCGCACACCGGACCCGTTCACCCTCACCGGCGCGGTCGAGGCCACCGACGACGCGGACTACCTGCTCGAGCAGCACTTCTGGGCCACCGCCGTCGTCGGCCGCGACCGGCTCATCGAGCTGAACACCCAGGCCGCCGTCTTCCTCACCGACCGCTACTCCGCCTCCTGGGCGCCGGGCTACCTGCGCGACCGGCTGGGCACCGACCTCACCACCGATCCGCGGTTCGCCCCGGGTTACGCCCCCGCCGGCTGGACGGCGCTGGTGGATCACCTGCGCGACCTCGGCGCCACCGATACCGAACTGGTCGGCGCGGGCCTCGCCCAACGCGCCCGCACCGGCGCGCTGATCGACCGGTTCCGCGACCGGCTCACCTTTCCCATCCACGACGCCGACGGCGCGATCGTCGGCTTCATTGGCCGCCGCTCCCCCAGCGCAGCCGACGGCGGATGCGCCGGACCCAAGTACCTCAACACCCCGGGCACCGACCTGTATCGCAAGGGGGAGCACCTGTTCGGGCTCTACGAGAGCCGATCCGCGCTCGCCGCTGGAGCCACCCCGGCTCTCGTCGAGGGACCGCTGGACGCCATCGCCCTCACCCTGTCCGGTGCCAGACAGACGGTCGGCGTCGCCACCCTCGGTACCGCGCTCACCGACCGGCAAGCCGACCTCCTCGGCCACTACATCCGTACCGACGGTCCGGGCATCCTCGTGGCCACCGACAACGACCCCGCCGGTCGGCAGGCCGCCGAGCGCATCTACTGGCAGCTCACCAGCCGTGGCGACGCCCCACGCCGCCTCGCCCTACCCGAGGGGCTCGATCCCGCCGACCTCGTCCATCGCGACGGCACCACCGGGCTGCGGACGGCCATCGACTCCTCACGCAGCCTCGCCGACGTCCTGCTCGACGCCCGCATCAACCCGGCTTCGCGCGAACGGAGCGACTCGGACATCCATGCGGCACTGTGCGAGGCCGGCGCGATCATCGTCGCCTTGCCACCGGGCCGGTGGCTGGCGCACATCGACCGGGCCACTGAGGTACTTGGCGTGCCGCAGGGCACCGTCCACAGTGCCGTACTCGACGCCGACTCGAACACCTCAGCGCTTGGCAGAAGTACGGCTGATCCCCGACGGGCGTCCCACGCAACGCCCCCGTTTAGGGGTCTACTGCGGGCGGTTACTACGGGACTGGCGCCGCGAGGCAACTCGCCTGACGTGGGGCCTTCCCGGTAGCGGTTCGCCTTGCGGGCGAGCTGGGTGCTGTGATGGTGCCGGAGTCCGCCCACAGTCCTCGCGGGAAGGAAGCGCCCCGTGTTCCGCGTCTACCTTGACCAAAACAAGTGGGTGGACCTGGCGCGCGCAGCAACCGGCCACCCCGAAGGCGATCGGTTTCGCGACGCCTTGGACGTCTGTCGCGCGACCGTCGCATCAGGCACGGTCTCGTTCCCACTCGACCTGTACCGCTACTGGGAGACCGCCAAGCGAGGCGACGACGTCTCCCGAAATCGGCTCGTGGACGTAATGCTCGAACTGTCACGCAACCACACGATCGCCCTCCCATTCCCGTTGCTGGACGAAGAGATCGACCGGGCTCTGCACCGCCGCTTCGCCCGCCCGGCCGACGCCCGACGGGCACGGCCCTTCGGGCGAGGGCTGCGGCACATCGCCGGCGGCCGCATGGAATGGCCCGCTGTGAAGGTCCCCGAGGGGACTCCTCCCGGACTTAAGGCCCAGCTTCAGGCACAATTGAACGAAATGCTCGAACAGCAACTGCTTCGCGCCGGCCCGGCAGCCCACGCGGCCGCCGGCTCTGACCTCAGCGAATCCGACCATGCTGAGCGCTTCGTCGAGTTCGAGGTCTCACTCGCGTCGGCTATCGCTAACGCGGGAGTCAAGGGCTCAGCCCTCTACGACAACATTCGGATGTCCGACCTGCGCGACATCTACCCAGCGGTCGTGGAGGCACTCCTACGCGCTGGCCTTGATCCAGAGACCTTTCCCGGCCTGCTCGGCACACGCGGCTTGCTCGAATTCGTCGACGACCTTCCGACGAGGTACGTCACCAACGTCCTACGACGCGCCAAACACACGCAGCGCCAGCAGCCTTGGGAGCCCAACGACTTCATCGACATCGTCGCCCTACCTGTCCCGGCGGTGTATTGCGACGTCGTCGTCACCGAGAAGCAGTGGGTGCATCACCTACGGCTCGGCAAGATCGAGGAGCGCTTCGAGACCCAGCTGCTTTCTGACACGGCCAAACTCACGGACGTGCTTGTCGCAGTGTCGAATCTGCCGGTCGGCGAACACTGACCGGGCGGGGATCGCCAACTGTCGTCTAGCCCACCAACCAGTCTATTGCGTTCAATGCGCAGCAGAACCGGGGCCTTGGCTGTAAAAGACCTCAACCGTCGACGACACGGCCGCTGGTTCGATTGGCGTGGTCGATATGAAGAGTATGGAAGCGATCGCGGAAGCCGATGCCGGCCTCGCGTCTGACCTGGCCCCCTCCGGGCGGCGTCGTCAGCGGGAAGCGCATCCCGAGCGGCGCGTGAGCGTCGATGTCCTTGGGTCGCGGACCTCCGACCGGGTAGCCGGGGAATGTCGGCATTCGGAGTTCACTGGGGTCGTCGTGTCCTTTGAAGTGCTCAACGGCAGCGACGTGAAACAGCGTTCCGTGCGCCGTGGCGAGCATGTAGGCGTCGGCGAGCAGCGCCGACGGCTTGAGTCGCAGCTGAGTGATCTCAAGGCCCTGCCGGTGGCCGTCGACCTTAGGGCCATGAGCAAGCAACTCAAGGACGGGCTGATCGAAGATGTTGATTGCGTCGGGTCCCGTGAGTGAGCTGAGCGGGACGGTGCCGTCCGCGTTCGGTGCTGTCTTCAGGAAGGTGACTCGCATGTCGGGCCTGGTCCGCACGGCGAGGCCATGCTTAACCTTGTTGTGACCCGCTTGAAGGTCGATCTCCGCCGGGCTAAGCAGTCCTGCGGCGTAGCCGATCCATTCGACAATTACATCGCAGGCGTCGAGGACTTCTAGGTCTGTGCGTGCGGTCTCGACCTTTTCCGACGAGACCAGCGCGCCGAGCAACCGCTCCGCCCAGTCCGCGGCCTGGGCGCTGGCAGTAAGGCGCGCGATGACCTCGCCGATCTGTGTCGGTCCCGAGGCGACCTCCGCCCACAGACACGGCACGCCGGCGCTCGTCGAAGGAGCAAGCCGAGCGCAGGCTAACCGCAAGAGAGCCTCGGCGGCATGGTGGCGCAGCGCGAGCGCATCGGCGGCGACCTGCGCATTCACGTCAAGATCCTTGAACGGTCCGCTGGCGACAGGGCGCTGCAAATATTGGTCAAGTTCGGCGCGGATGCTGCCGGGCTTGGGCTCCGGCAGCGGTACGTCCGACAGTGGTGCGCTCTCGTGCCAAGCCGCCAGCGAGGCGATCCGCGACTTGAAATACTGGAACGGGTCGGAAGCGAGAAATGTGTTGTCGAGTGCAATGGCTTGCTCTTCGGTGAGGCCTTGCCCATCGGGCGGCGGGTACATGATCGAACCGTAGCTTTCACGGGGCTCGAGGTCCCGGGAGCCCCGGCTGGGCGGCAAGGGCTGAGCGTCGTCCCGCGCGGCGATCGCTATCGAGACGGTGGGATTCGTCGCGGCGCGTGGAGCAGCCGGATCCCCTGGCCGTCGCGGTCAATGGCGTGGGCCCGTCTGAGCGAGCGCTCGGCATCGCTCGGCACCTTCGCTCCCCGGTCGCGCCCGTCGATGCGGGGCCGTTGCGCCACTGGCTCAGTCCCGGAGGCTCGGTGCAGCGCATCGGCCAGTCCTGTCGACAGATCAGCGGCTCGACCGACGACCTGCCGCAGACGATCAAGGTCGGCGCCGCTGGCCCGCACGTGTCGTCCGGCGATCACCGCGTGGATGCGGTCCTCGGGCATGACTTCCATGGGCGGCAGGTCTCGGGCGTTCGCGAACAGCTGCCCGGTGCGGGACCAGTGCTCGACCGCCATCGTGAGGCGGTCGGCGAGGACCGGCATGTGGCTCGCGACCTGCTGGACCGCTGTTGCAACGTCCGCGGGCGTCTTCCGGCCGTGCTGCTCGCCGATGTTGGTAGGCGCGCCGACTTCGTTGCGCAGGGCGCGGACGAGCGCCTGCGACGACTCGACGACCCCTCCGCGCTCGCCGGGCGCTCCTCGGCGTCCGTCGTGGAAGACCATGCTGGCGCGACCCACAAGTTGCCAAGCGAGCCCGGCGACCAGCAGCGGTCCGGCGTCCCGTCCGGCCATGCCCGCCGCAACGGCGGCGTAGCGACTGATGAGCTCGGCGGCGGCGACGACGGCACGGAGGTCCCGCAGTGTCAGGTCGTCGGCTCGCTGTGCACGGTCGAGCGCAGCCAGGAGACCAGCGGCGGCGTCCAGGACGGTCACCTCGGCCTCTCCGGACGGCGGGCCTGGCAGCGGGACCAGGCGGTCGAGCACCACCGAGCCCGCGGCGGTGGGCGGATCAGCCTGCGCGTCACGCTCGATGGTGGCAGCCAACTGGCGGACGACATCCAGCTCCGGAGCTGCCGCCTCCGGCAGCAGACGGCGACCGAGTCGTGCGCAGTGGTCGGCGACCTCGGCCACCTCGACGGTGACCGCCCAGCGGTGGGAGCGGCCCATGAGGGGCCGGTCGCGGCCGACGAGGTCGGCGGCGACGCCGGCGAGGTCGGTGAGCGGCCCGCCGCTGTGCGGCCACAGCCGGCCGGCGGTGGCGACAGCGGCTGCGAGTGCGGAGGCGTTGCGCTGCCGGTGGCTGTCGCCGGGGGTGAGCCCGTCCTCGGCCAGTCCGGACAGCGCCCGACCCAGGTGGGCCAGTGCTCCGCTGACGTCCTCGATGGTCGTCACCGCGGGGCGGGTACCGGCTCGGTCCGTGAGGTCGTCGAGCAGCTGCCGCAGGGTCGTGACCACCGCTCAGCCCAGCCGTCGCAGGGCACGGCGGGCGGCGCGCGCGGCGTCGAGCACCGGTGTGCTGGCGAAGGTGCCCTCGTCCAGGAGGCCGAGTGCGCCCATCGCTGCGCGGATGCTGGCGGCGGGATCGCCGTCGATCAGCGGGACCGGTTCGGTGCGTCCGCCGGCGAGCTCGAGGAGTTCTGCGGCGTAGAGGCACTCCAGGGCGATGTCGGCCGGCACCTGTTCCCGGTCGGCGCCGACGGCGTCGAGCAGGGAGGCGGCATAGCCGAGCGGGTCGCTGACCGTGTCGATGGTCATGAGGCACGTCCTTTCTCACGGGTTGGCTCTGTCGACGCTTGCGTCGCCGCGGTTGGCCGCAGGCGTGTTGCGGGATATCTGTGGAGGACCAACCGGGCTGTGTGTGGTCGAGGAGCGGTGGTCGGTGGCGCCGCGCGCCGGAAGGGCGGCGGCGCAGTCGTCGAGCAGCCGCCAGTGCAGCTCGCGAGCCGGGTGCCGGTCGGGCAGCGGAGCGGCGGCGGCCAGCGCAGGCAGCCGGGCGGCGACGTCGTAGCCAGCGGTCGCGGCGCGGGCGAGCGCAGCGGCCAGCGGCAGCCAGTCCGGGCCACGGACCAGGCGAGCGTCGATGCGTGCCACGAGCTGCCGCCAGGCCAGGTCGGTGGCTGCGTCGTCGTCGCCGTGCTCGGGTTCGCTCTCCAGATCGGCGGCGATCTGCAGGATGCGCTTAGAGATCGCGCGGCGGCCCTCGGCGGTCGCGGCGTCGCACCAGGCGGCCAGCAGGTCGGGGGTGTGCCGGACCATCCAGGCCCGGCTGATTCGCACGCCGGCGAGCAGCGACACCCAGTCGCCTCGGTCGGACGGGGCGGCTCTGGGCATCACTGGCCTCCTACCGCTTCGGGGCGGTGGCCGGTCGTGGTGGCGCCGAGGTCGCCGTCGAACAGCGCTCGACGCGCTGCGGTCGCCTGCGGGCTGTTGTATTCGGCCGCCCAGGAGCGAGCGGGCCAGTCGGTGTGCCGGCCGGGTGGGCAGCCGATGCCGAGCCGCTCGGCCAGGCGGGCGTGGAAGGCGGGCAGCGCGTAGCGGTGCCACTCCTCCAGCGGGTGCGGAGCAGTCGCGTCGGCTGCGGTGGCTCGCAAGCAGGCCAGGACCGCGAGTTCGTGCACGAGGTGGGGATGGGCAGGCCAGCAGGAGGGGATGGCCTGCGTGGTCTGCCAGGCGTAGCTGTGGTTGAGCCAGGCGGCGACGTCGTCCAGCCACGGCCACAACCGGGTGCGCACGTCAATCGAGCAGGTCGCCGGGTCCCAGGGCCGGTCCAGCATCCGCAGGCCGGCGGGCTCGAGGCCGGCGTCCTCGGCCTGCCGGAGCTGCTCGAGGGCCCGGCGGATCTCCCGCGGCGGCGGCGGGAACGGCAGGGCCACGTTGGAGGCGGTCATCGCAGGCCCCGCTCGACCGGGGTGAGCCCTGCGCGGGCGGCAGCGGCGTGTGCTCGACCGGTGCGCTCGGCCACGCTGGCGGTGTCCTCCCGGGCGGCGGCGACACGGTCGCGGGCCGAGGCCTGCGCGGCCAGCAGCTGCGCGCCGCGGCGTCCGGTGAGGCAGCGGGTCAGCCGGGCGATCAGCGGTGGGGCGTTCTCCGCGACCACGAGTGCCCGGCCAGGCGGCAGCTGGCGGATCTCTTCCGGGCGCAGCACGGGCACGGTCTCGCCGTGGGTGGATCGGGACCATCCGGTGCCCCGGTAGCTGTAGGAGGTGCGCCGGACCCGGGTGTTGCCCAGCAGCTCGGAGAGTTCGCGGTAGAAGCCGCCGTCCTTGCCGCCGCCGAAGGCGACGAGCACGTTGGTGAGCCCGAACAGGGCGCGGGCCTCGTCCTCGCCGTAGATGAGCACCAGCTGCCGCCACGTCTGGGCGGCGTAGAGGAAGCTGACCCCGAGGGCCCGGTCGTTGGCCATCCGGGTGCGCAGGGTGGGCAGCGGCGCGGTGGAGGGCAGCTCGTCCAGGCAGGCCAGCAGCGGTGGACACAGCCGTCCGGTCGGTGCGTCGCCGGCGAGCTGCAGGGCGGTGTCGAGGACGTGCTCGGCCAGGGCGGTCATCAGCGGGGCCGCCGAGGCGTAGGGATCCTCGCGGCCGAGCAGGTAGACGGTGCCGCCGGCGGCCAGCAGCGCGGTGATGTCGGTGGCCGGCCGGCCGGGCCCGGGAGTGCACCGGCGGCGGATGTCGGCCTGGAAGAACAAGGTCAGCGCCTGCTGCACCGTGGTGGCGGTGTTCCCGGCGGTACGCGGGTCGCCGTGCAGGGCACCGTGCAGCAGCCCGTCCCAGAACGGCGCTGCGTGCGGATGGGCGCGCAGGACGTCGGCCGGCTGGGTCGCCGCCTGGGGGTGAGCGGCCCACTCCAGGACGTCCTCGATGGTGCGGCCGGTCAGCGCGGCGGCGTGCAGGTAGCCCTGCAGCACCTTGGCGGCTTCGAAGGCGTAGAAGCGGGCCGCTGAGTCGGTGGTGCCGCCGGTGACCGCACCGGGAACGGTGCCGGCGGCGAAAGCCTTGGCGCGGCGCTCAGCCGTCATAGGATCCACGCAGCCGGAGACGGGGTCCCACACCAGCTCCGGCAGCCCAGGAACCGCGCCGAAGGGATCGAGCACGGCGACCGGACGGTCGCCGGCGGCGCGGGCGTCGAGGGTGAGCAGCAGGTCCTCGGCCTTGGTCAGGGTGACCAGCGCCGCGCCGGGCGCGTCGAGCAGAGCGGGGGCGAGCAGGTCGAGGGTCTTGCCGGACCCCTGCGGGCCGTAGACGCCGGTGGTGCGGTCGAAGGGCACCCACAGCTGCCCGGCGGCGGGAACGGCGGCGTCGCCCAGCCGCCATCCCACGTCCGTGTTCACCACGCGGCGAGGCCTGCACTGGCGAGCCGAGGTCAGGTCGGGACGGACGACGGGTCCGACCCGGCGCAGCCGGCCGCTGCCGAGCACGTCGGCGACCTGGCTGCGGGTGGCCATGCCCGGCCGCCCGCTCAGCCATCGGTGCCCGGCCCAGGCCGCTCCCCCGCTTGCGGCCAGGAAGAGTGCGAGGCACCCGGCGATGACGGTGTACACAGCTGCGGGCGGCGGTAGTGCGGCCGTCTGGGCGGCGTCCAGCCCGGCGGTGGGCTCGGCGGTGAGCAGGCCACCGACGGACGCGACCAGGGCGTCCGACCCGTGCGGCCACACCCAGCCGCCGCCGGTAAGCAGTGCCGCGGCTGCGCGGGCGGCCGGCAGCAGGAGCGCGGCGGCCGTGAACCACACCAGGACGGCGGCGAGCGGGATCTCCCAGCTGGCGGGGCCGACGTCGGGGCGCGACCGGCCGACGTTCATCGCTGACCGCCTGCGTTCGCGTGGTGCATGGCTTCTCCCTCGTTGAAGTCCAAACGGCTCATGGGGCATCGGAGGCGTGCAGGTCGACGCCGCGGTCGGCGAGCCACGGGACCGGGTCGACCGGCGCGCCGTCCTGACGGACCTCGAGGTGCAGGTGGACATCGGTGCTGTTCCCGGTCGAGCCCTGGAAGCCGACGAGCGTCCCGGCGGCGACATGCTGGCCTGCGGTGACCGTGTACGCGGAGAGGTGCCCGTAGCGGGTGGTCACCCCGCCGCCGTGGTCGACCTCCACGAGGTTGCCGTAGCCGGCCAGGCTCAGGCTGCCGTCGCGGTCGCAGTAGTCGCTGGTGCACTCGGCTTGAAGCACGGTGCCGTCGGCGGCGGCGTAGACGGGCGTGTTGCGGGGGCCGGCGATGTCCACGCCGGCGTGCAGCGTTCCCCAGCGGGACCCGTAGCCGGAGGTGACCGTGCCGGCGGTGGGCCGGATCCACGACCCGGCGGCCACCGGCAGTCCCGGGCAGACGGCGGGCACTGCGCCGGCGGGGGCGGCCGCTGCGGCCTGGGCGGTGGGCCACAGCATGGCGGTCAGCTCCCGGGCGAGCGGCTCCCAGCGGGCGTATGCGTCGCCGGCGGCGGAGATCTGCACGGCCTGGGCCGCCTGCGTGAGCGGGATGGTCTGCCAGTTGGGAATCTCGACCAGCCGGGCGAAGAAGGCCTCGACGGCATAGACGGGGTCCATCAGCTCGGCGACGGTGCCCCAGCCGGCCATCCACCGCTGCTGGAAGGTGTTGACGCTGTCGTGGTCGGAGCCGAGGCCGTCATGCGGGTACTGCAGGCTGGTGGCGGTCACGTCGGCCTGCTCGCCGGTGAGTTCGGGGCTGCTGCCGTCGTTGGCCAGCATCCGGATGCGGGACTCCTGGTAGGCCGTGGCCAGCGCCACCGTGGCCGCGTAGGCATCCAGCCCGCGGGCCGCGGCGACGTCGGCAATGGTCTGCGCGTGGCCCATCTGGACGGCGTCCAGCTCGATGCCGGCGACGATGGCGCCGGTGCCGCCGATCGAGCAGGCCGACGACGCGGTCGGCGTCGACGCCTCCTGGGCACCGATGACTGCAAGCGGGAGCAGCAGCAGCGTGAGCCCCGCGAACACCGGGAGGGCGCAAGGAGCGGCGGCCCGCCACAGCCCCGCCCGCGCCGCCGTCCCGCTCACGTCGGGCCTCCGGCGGCGAGCGCCTCGTTGGTGTAGGTCAGCCGCAGCTCCGGCCCGGTGAGAACGGTCTGCACCTTGAACGCCCGGTCCCCGACCAGCCACAGCGCCCGGCCCTTGCCGGCGACCGCCCAGCCGGTGACCAGCCGCTGGGCGGTCGGCGTCAGGCCGAGCATGCTGCCCAGCTCGTCGCCGACGGCCTGGTCCTGGCCGTGCAGCACCTTGACGTCGCACAGGTGCAGCAGGTCGCGGGCGATGGCGACCGCCTGGGACGTGGCGTCGCCGGCGGTGAGCATGTCCGACGGTTTGTGGGCCAGCAAGATCTGCACGTCGGCGTCGCGGCGGCTCAGCCGCAGGTTCGCATCCAGGCTCTTCATCGCCTCGGCACCCAGACGCATCTGCCGCCACGTCTCGTCGCGGACGACGATGCGCAGGTCACCCGGGTCGGCGACCTCCCGCATCGCCTGCCCCCAGGAGTTCAGGCAGGTCAACGCGATGCCGACGGCCTGGTCACCGAGCGGCTCGAGCCGGGACAGCGACAGGGATTGGATGGGCGCCCGCCAGTCGACGGCGATCGACGTGTGGTCGTCGAACAGCCCGGCCAGCGACCCCTTCACGAGAGAGCCGAGGGCATCGCGCAGGGTGCGGGTGGCGTCGAGGAAGTGCCGGCGGTCGGCGTACCGGCAGCAGGCGACGAGCTCGTCAGTGGGCTCGTCCAAGGCCCGCCACAACTGCGGGATCGTGCCCTCGGTCAGCCGGGTGGCTCCGGTTCGGTAGCCGGTGAGCTGCCGGAGCGCCTCCCCGACCGCGGTCTCCTCCACCGGACCGAACGGCACGCCCTGGGAGCCCACCAGGCCACGGATCAGCACGATCCACCGGGCGAACATGATGGCCTCACGGCGGCGGGCCTCGGCGGCGTCCAGCCGGTTCCAGTCGCGCCCCAGCGGACCGAAGGCCAGCGGGTTGACCCGGGCGGACAGGCCATGGCCGATGACGAACGGCTCCACGCCCAACGCGCGGCACAGTGGCTCGTACTCGTCCTTGGTGTCGCCCAGGATCAACGTGCGGTAGCCGTAGGCGAGCATGCGCAGCGCCAATGCCTTGACCGTCGCCGACTTCCCCCTGCCGGGTTTGCCGAACACGACGATGTTCGGGTTGGTGACCGGGATGTCGTCGTCGGTGACCCAGCCGACCGGATCGCAGTAGAACGCCCCGCCCGACAGCAGGTCCAGTCCCATCTGCGCGCCGGTGGGCGGCAGACCGGAGGTGGCGATCAGCGGCCACACCACCGGCGTCTGCTCCGAGGTCATCCGCCACACCGACAGTGGCGCAGGCGTCACCGCCCGGCCCCGGCCGCGGCCGCGTGGCCCGCGAGAGGGCACCAGCGCAGTGAACGGCCCGCGCTCGCGTCCCGCCGTCTCGAGCGCGGGGACAGCGGGCAGCCGGTGGCCGAAGTCGTCGAGCAGGACGGCGATGTCCCGTCCGCGGTGCGCAGCACGGCGCGTCATCGCCGGCCCCTGCGGTCGGGCAGCCCGACGCCGAGTGGGATGGCGGCGGCGGCGAAGGCGGAGTCCTGTGCCAGGTCCAACCGCAGCGGAACGTATCCGGCGGCGCGGATCGAGGCGTCCAGCCGGCGGCCGTGCTCGGCCACCGGCCAGCTCTGCGGCACGGTGACGCAGGCCGCGACGGCCGGGCGGACCAGCGCCCGCCCGGCAGCCAGCTTCTCGTCCGCGACGCCGATCCGCTCGGTGTCCCGGCGTTGCCGGGCCCGCTGCCGGAAGCCCATGCGGGCGCGCAGCTCGTTGCCGGTGGTGGCGCTCATCTCCTCCCGGCCCACCAGCCGGGCAGCTCGGTCCAGCGGCAGCGGAGCGAGGAACACCGTCACGCAGCGCCGCTCCCCCGCCGTCGTCGGCACCAGCACGGGGGCAAGCGCCCCGAGTACCGCCCCGGAGTCGGGCAGCAGGATCGTGTCGGTGACCGACGCCCACGCGTCGTGCACGTAGTGGCGCACCTCGGCGCGGGCCTGGGTGGGCCCGGCGGCGGCCATCGGCACCCCGGTCGCCAGCTGCGTGCCGTTGGCGGCGGACAGGTCGGCGGCGATCAGCTGGCCGCGGTCGCCGGGAGCGAAGCCGGTGCGCACCGCGGCGGCCAGTGCAGCCGAGTCCAGCCAGGTCACCGCGGTGCAGCCGACCGGGCCACGCAACGCACTCTCGACCTCGGCCATCACCCCGTGCAGCACCCGGGCGCGGCCGTCCAACCCTCCGCCGCTCTCCTTCGCCGCCCGGCCGATCCGACCTTCGCCGACCACGACGGTCACGAAGGCCTCGGTACGGACCGCAGCCGGAGTGAGGGTGGCGCCCAGCAGCGCGTTCACCCGGGTGGCCAGGGGCGCGGCGTCGGCACGGGTGTGGGCCCGCTCCCAGGCGGCGCGTTCCGCGCCGTCGTCGGGCACGGTGCGCACCTGCAGGGCCAGGACGTCGACCAGTTCGGTGCGCGCGGCGATCTCGCACAACTCGGCCAGGCCGGCGCCCATGCGGTTCCGCTCGCCCGGCTCGGCCAACCCGATGCCGGGATGGGCGATCCGCGCCACGGCCGCCCAGGTGCGTGCCGCGGAGTTCTGCACGATCACCGGGCGGCTGAACAGCTGCCCGTACGGCGGTCCGTCGTGGGTCCGGATGCCGGCGAGCACGCCGGGTAGATCCGCCTCGGCCAGCTCGTCCGCCGTTCCGGAGGCGGCTCGTGATCCGAACGCCCGCCAGCCCATGACTCCTCCGATCGCGTAGAGACAGAGATCGCCGATCCAGCGGCCGGCTGCCCGGCCCCGGATGGGAACCAGGAGGACCACCGCCAGCAGCGCCCACACCGGCAGGCAGAGGACGAGCAGTCCCCATGCCCGGGCATTGAGGGCCAGCAGCGCCGGGACGCCGGCGAGCGTGACGAGGGCCAGTTGGGTGCCGGTCATGCCGAGGAACCAGCCCGAGACGTCCTTGGCGTAGTCGCCGTAGCGGGCGCTCACCGCGCACCGCCGTCATCGGTGCCGCCATCGGAGCGTGGGCTTCTCGGAGCCGGGGCATCGGCCTCATCCGGTTCGGCGGGCCCAGTGCCGTTGGTGTACTGCGCGGGCCAGGCCACGCCGACCGGGGCGTCGTCATCACCAGTCGCCCCCTGACGCGGACCCCGACTTCCGCCGCCGGGCGCCCGGACACCGTCTTCCCGACGGCTCGGGCCTCCGACCAGAGCCGGACGACCGAGCCGCAACCCGGCCCCGTGGCTGCCCGTTCCGCTCTGGCTGGGCGCCGGCTGCCCGTAGTGGTGGACCGAGTGCCCGACGCCGGCACCGGACAGCACGTCGGCGGCCGAGGCGGCCACCCCGGTGGCGAGCCGACCGGCGGAGGAGGTGCCGGTGGCCAGCGCACGCAGCGCGCCGGCGAAGCGCCCACTGGTCGCCGCATCCGCGGTCGACTCACCCTGAGCGCGATCACCGGCCCGCTGGGCCGCGGCCCCCGAAGCGGCCACCCCATCCGAAGCCGCGGCCGCTGCTGCCCCCGCGGCGCGACCCCGTCCGCCGCCGACGTTGCCCAGCGCACTCATGACTCCGCCGGAGGCGGCCAGCGACGAGCGCAGCCCGGCACCACTGGACGTGCCGGGGTCGACGAAGGCCAGTAGCCGGAACAGCACCAACGGGCAGATCGCACCGAGCAGGACCAGCAGGCAGCCGATGACCGCCATCCCCACCGCGGACTCAGTGCTCGTCCCTTCCGCCCCGGTGACGATCCCCTCGGTGATGGTCACCCCGACCCCGAGGACGAGGACGGCGACCGGAGCGACCAGCAGCGCGGCGAGGAACCAGCGCAGGCTGCGCCAGAACCAGGTGCTCGAGGTCTGGGCCATCAGGCCCCCTGCTGAGATCGCCGAGGTCGTCGCCAGCACGATCAGCGCCGCTTCGCGGACGAGCATCAGCAGCAGGTAGCCCACGCTGGCCGGTACCAGCAAGAAGATCGAGCTGACCCCCAGCACGGTGGCGACCGTGCCGTCGACGAGGTCGCGGCCCACGCTGATCGAAGGGTCGAAGGCGGCCAAGGTGTCGATGTCGAGCAGGCTGCGCAGGAGGCCGGTGGTCAACCCGGACACACCGGTGACCAGCAGTGCCGCCACCCCGACGTAGCCGACCCACACCAGGCCGAACTGCACCAGCCCGATCAGCAGCCGCCCCAGCGTCTCACCGTCCCGGCGTACCAGCGCCGCACCCAGTTGCACCAGCGCCATCAGCGCGGCCACGGTCGCGCCGATGCCGAAGGTCACCGGATAGATCCCGGCCAGCGGGCCGCCGGCGGACAGGTCTGGGGTGGTGAGGGCGTCGATCACCGAGAACGCCAGGCCGAGCAGCCAGAGCCCGGCCTCCCAGAGCGACAGCATGGCGCTGGCCCACACGTCGGCGGCCACCGCGCCGGCTGCCTCGCCGATCACACAGAACGGGTTGATCGGCAGACACGACGAAGTCTCCTCGGCCGATGACGGATCTGCCGGGAAGGCCCAGACCACCGGATCGGCCGACGCCAACCCCGCCGTCGCCAACCACACCGGCGCCAGCAGCAGCACGAAGACCAACGCCCGCAGGCACGTCCATCGCATGCCTCGGCGAGGCTGCGGCCTAGCCATGACGGAGGTCCCGCCAGCCGGCTTCGATCGCCGCGTCCGTACCCGGCCAGACCGACGGCGCCTGCGCCGGCTCCACCCCCGCACCGATCACCCACCGGTCCCGGTTCCACTGCATGCGCTGGCAGTCGGCGATAGCGATCCGCGACGTCTGCTCCACGGTGACGGTGAACTCGAAGTTGACGCACACCACCGCGAACTCCGACCCCACCGTGCCCTTGATCAGACCCATGACGGGGCGGACGACGATGGCCACCTGCGGCGAACCGGCACCGGACAGACCAGCCGCCGACAGCAGAGCGGCCATGCCGTCCATCCCGGACCAGGTCTCGGGGGTCGGGCCGCCCGGCGCTGCCCAATCGGCGATGACCTGTCGCACGCCGTCCATCGAGCCGGTCTGCATCGCGGTCACGTCGATGGCCGCCAGCTGCGCCACCGCCCCTTCGGGTGTGCGGGGGAAGCCGCTGGGCACCCCGCCCGGGCCGGCACCGGTGGCGCGGGGCAGCTGGATCACGCCCGCGATCTGGTCGGACAGCGGTCCGGGCAGCGCGGCGTCCGGGTCGGCAGTCGTCATCGGTGCAGCGGCCAGCGCATCCTGCTGCGACGTGGCCGTGGTGGGGGCCGGCGGTCGAGGAGCGTCGGTCGTGCCGGGCTCGTCGTCGACGAACCTGCCGACGACCGCAACCACCAGGCCGGCCAACACCGCCAGCGCCACCACGGCGCTGAGCACGATCAGCACGAGCAAGCGACCCGGACCCCACTCCGGGGCACCGCTTCCGCGAGCTCCTGGACGGCGGCGCATCAGGTGCACCCGCTGCCGGTGATCGAATCGAGGATCACCAGGATGACCGTGTAGATGATCGCCACCATCACGACCACCGCGACGCCCATCGCCCCGTAACGGGAGGCGTGCGGGTGGGAGAAGATGCGGCCCACCAGGATCGAGCCCAGCGACACGACGGCGCTGATCCCGATCAGGGCCAGCACCCCCCACTTCACCCAGCCGGTCACCTGGTTGGCGAAGGTCTCCATCCCCGGCGGCGCCTGAGGGCAGACCGCGGCGGTCAGGTCCACCGACGCGGCCTCGGCAGGCCACGCCGTCAGGGCAACCAGGCCCAGCGCCAGGAGGACGACGGTTGATGCGCCTCGAACCCACGCACGCTCCGTGCTGCGCCGATTGATCACCGAGAGACACCCGCGGCCTTGCGCCGGGTCTGCGCCTCCGAAGCCCGATGCCGCGGTTGCGGCGGTGGCGGCGGCGGCGCGGCCAGCATCAACAGCGCGGCCAGCGACCGGCCGGCGGCGGCCACCCCCTTGGGCAGCCGATCGCTTGTCAGACCCGACGTCGCCAGTCGCCGGTCCCATGGCACCCGCACCACACGGCCACGCGATCGCAGCTCAGCGAGCCGCGGTCCACAACTGGCCTGGACCGCCCGCGGCCATCGGGCGGGTCCCACCGCGGCCACCACCGCCTCGCCGCCGACGACGGCCAGCACGTGCTCCGTCTGCCCCATCGCCGGAACCGTCACCCGCGTGACGACGAGGAGCATCGAGCCGCGAGCGAGCGGACCGGGCCCGCCAGCAGCTCGGTGGCCACAGCCCAGCCCGCATCGACCACCGCCAGCCGCGCTGTGTCCGCAACCTCCGGGAGCGGCGGGCGCGCTCTGTCACTCGGATGCTGAGCGAGGCGGAAGACATCCAGCCGACCGCGGCGACCACGCCGCCACCCCGCGTTGTCTGTGCCCAGCTCGATGGTGGAGGCCGCGGCCAACCCCGATCGCAGCGGTTCGGCGTAGTCGACCAGCTGCACCCGCTGGCCCTGCGCCAGTCCCTCGGCAACGGCCAGCGCAACCGCAGAGGCCCCGGCCCCGGCGTGGCCCGGCAGCACGACCACGACGGGAGCCGGGACATCGGCGGTTGCCCAGAGTGGGAGGTCGACATCCGATCGGCACCGCTCACAGATGGTCTGCGCGCTTGACGCCCCATCAGCGCGGTCGCCGTCGTGACCGTCAAGTCGGTCGAAAACTCCACCACGGATGGCGATGACGGCCGCACGCATCGCCGGCACCGTCATCGGCCACGGGCCGTGTCGGGTCAGGGAGGCGGAGCTCGTCTTCATCGCCGCGGAGACGTCGTCACGACGGTCGGTCGGACTGTGTCTCGACTGCAACGAACTCGACGGGACTTCGGTCTGCATGCGCCGACCCTGCGATGCTGACCCCCGGTACTTCTCCGGTGCCGTACTGCAGAACCGCACGCCCTCCGCGAAGAGGCACAGGCGCGGAGACAGAAGGCCCCGCGGAACTACCGGAGACCTACTCAAGACCCCCGGCTGCGCAAGTGCCGCTGCGCCTCGTGCCGGTTGATGCGCGCGGTCGACGCCGTCGAGCCCGATGCGGCATCGACCGCGACGTCTCCAGACGTGCCTTCGATCCTCCCGACCGGATCTGGTGACGCTGGGCTAGGGGCCCACGAGGGAGTCAGTCAACTTGCAGCGACGCTGATCCCCACCTCGACCAGCAAGAGAGCAGCGACCGCGAAGACGAGCCAGGCAAACCAGCGCTTGAGTCGGCTGGTGTCGAGCCGAGCCCCAAGGCGCCCAGCGACGAGGGCGGCGATGACTGCAGCTGCGGTGAAGCCAGCGGTGACGGGGACGTCGATGGGCGCGTCGCCAGCGTGGGCGGCGAAGCCGGCAGCGGAGTTGACGGCCACGATCACGAGTGAGGTCCCGATCGCGGTGGTCATCGGCAGGCCCAGCACGATCACCAGCACCGGGATGATCAAGAATCCGCCGCCGACGCCGAGCAGGCCGGTGAGGAACCCGACGACGAGCCCACCGGCGATGGTGCGGGGTAGGCAGCGGCGCCAGTTGACGGTGCCGTGGTCGGTCGCGCACGCAGCACCGGTGGTGGGCTTGTCGTGCAGCATCCGCACGCCGGCGGCGATCATGAGGACGGCGAACAGCGCGAGCACGACATCCTCGGGGAGCAGCCGGTTGACCGCGGCGCCGGCGAATGCCGTCGCCGCCCCTGCTGCCCCGAAGATCAGTGCGATCCGCCAGGCGATCTGGCGGGCTCGCAGTCGGGGCAGCAGGGCGACCACGGCGGTGATCCCGACGACGAGCAGCGACGTGGCCACGGCCTGGGGCAGCGGCTGGCCGACGACGTAGACCAGGGCGGGGACGGCCAGGATCGACCCGCCTCCGCCGAGGAGTCCGACGAGGGCGCCGATGACCAGGCCGAGGCCGATCGCTGCGCCGATCACGAGGCGGCGGGGGCGCTCGCGGCGCTCGTGTCGGCGGCGCGCTCGGGTCCGGTGGAGGAACGCAGGACGGCCACGACGTCGTCGAGCTGGACCGGCTTGTCCCCGCGGTTGTAGGGCAGGGCCGAGAGTGCTGCGCCCATGGCGCAGGTGTCGGTCACCGCGGCCACCGTCAGGCCGGTGCCGACGCCGCCGGCCAGGAAGCGGAGCTTGGGGTACCGGATGGAGGCCAGCACGCTGGCTGTGACCAGGCTGCCGGCGACCAGGCGGACCTGGCGCTCCAGGGCCCAGCGCTGGCGGCCGCGGCGCAGGGGGTGCCCGCCGGCGGTGTGGGCGTTCATCCCGCCCTCGAGCACGGCCAACTGCTCGGCTCCTGCGGCGGTGAGGGCGTCGTGGGCGGTGCGGGCGCGGCTGCCCGCCTGGCAGACCAGCACGACCGGCCCGTCCAGGGCGGCGGCGAGAGTCTGGGCGTGCTCCTGCACCAGGGGCAGCGGCACGTTGAGCGAGCCGGGCACGTGCGCGGTCTCGTACTCAGCGGGAGTGCGGACGTCGATCACCGTGGGGGCGGCCGGCTCTGCGAGCCGGGCAGCCATGGCGTCGGGGGCAATAAGGACAGGACTGGTCATCGGATGGGTCCACTTTCTGAGTTGAGGGGCCCGGTCGCCATCGGGTGGGGGGAACCGGTGGCGACCGGGAGATCAGGACCGGCACAACAGTCGGCGCAGCCGACCGCCGCCGGTGGATGGGGATGCGGGCTCGTGGCCCGGGCAGCGCTGGGTGGCAGGAACGCCGGCGAGAACGCGGTCGACGTGCTGACCGCAGCCCGACCAGGTGGTCAGGCCGCAGATCCGGCAGGCAACGGCTCGGCACATCGCAGGGCGCGCCTCAGACCGAGACGGACTCGGTGTGCAGCCCGACGGCGGCCGACCCGGTGTCGGGGTCGCCGTAGCCGCCGTCGACCAGCACCGGGCGCCGGCCGGCGCGGGCCAGGATCGATGCCGCGATCGAGGCGCGGTAGCCCGAGCCGCAGTAGACCCACACGTCCCCGGCCGGGACCTCGTCGATGCGCCCGGACAGCTCGTGGATCGGGAGGTGGATCGAGCTCCGCACCCCGCCGGCGGCGCGCTCGTCGTCGCGGCGGGCGTCCAGGACGACGGTGTCGTCGTGGTCGGCGAGCTGGGCGGCCAGGCCGGCGAAGTCCGTCACCGGGTAGGAGCCCAGCTCCCGGCCGGCGGCCAGCTCCTCGGGGGTGCCCACCGCGGCACCGGCGAGGCGGTCCACGCCGATGCGGACCAGCTCGCGGCGGGCGTCGGCGACCTGCTGCTCGGACTCCCCGATGAGGGTCAGCGGGGCGTTCCAGTCATAGAGCCAGCCCAGGTAGGTGAGGAAGTTGTTGCTCAGCTCGAAGTTCAGCGCCCCGGGCAGGTGGCCGGCGGCGAAGGCGGTGCGGGCCCGCAGGTCGACCACCCACTCACCGGCCTCCAGGCGGGTCGCCAGCTCGGCGGCGTCTACCGTTCGCGGGGTGGACAGGTCCACCGGGTCGGGGCCGGCGGCGTTGATCGGCCCCATGTGCGCGTAGTAGGCGGGGTAGGCGCCGAGGCCGGCGATGAGCTGGTCGACGAAGGCCTGCTCGTCCTGGGTGAGGGCCGGGTTCACCTTGGCCTGCTCCCCCACGGTGGAGGACGTCCCGCTCGTCGGGGTGGCGGCGCAGAAGCTGCCGAAGCCGTGGCTGGGGAACACCGCGGTGCCTGCCGGCAGCTCCTGCGCCAGGCGCCGGACCGAGTGGAACTGGGCGTGGGTGAGGGTGTCGGTGTGCTCGGCACCCAGCAGGTCGGTGCGCCCGGTTGCGCCGTAGAGCATCGACCCGCCGGTGAAGACCGCCTGCACGGCGCCCTCGGCGTCAGCAAGTGCGTAGGAGACGTGGTGGTGGGTGTGCCCGGGGGTGTGCAGGACCTGCAGGCGCATCGGGCCGGCGACCAGCACGTCGCCGTCGGAGGCCGGCACCCGGTCGTAGGACACGGTGTCCCCGGCGGGGACGACATAGGCCGCACCGGTCACCCGGGCCAGCTCCAGGCCGCCGGTGACGTAGTCGTTGTGCACGTGGGTCTCCACCACGTGACCGATCGCCACGCCCCGCTCAGCGGCCAGCGCCTGCACCCGGTCGATGTCGCGCTGGGGGTCCACGACCACACCCACTCTGGCGTCGCTGACCAGGTAGCTGCGGTCGCCCAGGCTGGTGGTCTCGATGATGTCGATCTGCATGACGAACTCCTTATGCCCTACCCGGTAGGGGTATCTAGAGGTGAGACTGCGGCGAGCTGGGCCCGGCCGCTCAGGCGACGGGCTTGCCGTCCTTGACCCAGGCGTTCATGCCGCCGGCGAGGTTGCTGACCTGGTGACCAGCAGCGGCGAGGAACTCAGCGGCCTGCTGGCTCCGGCGCCCGCTCTGGCACACGGTGATGATCGGGGTGGCGCTGTCCAGCTCGTCCTGGCGGGCGGCGAGCTGCCCGAGGGGGATGTTGATGCTGCCGGCGATCGCGCCGGTGGCGACCTCGTCGGGCTGGCGCACATCGAGCACCCGGGCGGAGGTCTGGTCGGCGACCTGGGTCGGCGTCAGCTGGGCGATGGAGGTCATGGCGTACTCCTTCGGGTCATCGGTCGGGTGTGAACACAAACCGTGAGCCAAGGGCGAGGGCGTCAGGCCAGGGACAGCAGTAGGCGCTCGAGCTCGCGGAGGTCGACCTCGCGGGTCTCCTCCTCGGAGTTGATCGAGCAGTACCGCATCCCGGTGCTGACCACGGCGAAGCTGGCCTTGTTCAGCGCCTTGGACGCAGCCGCGAGCTGGGTGACCACCGCGGCGCAGTCACGGCCGTCCTCGATCATCCGGACGACGCCGCCGATCTGGCCCTGGATGCGGTTGAGGCGCTTCACGACGTCGGCGAGCTCACCCTGGGGGATGTCCACGGCGACAACGATACATACCCCCAGGGGTATATGCAACGGTGCAGTGGACTCGCTCTGCTCGACCTAGCGAGGACCGAAATCGCCCGTTTCTGGGCCGCTCTTCATGCCACTTGACTCGTTGGGCGTTTGCCCAGGTCGGCCAACGGGTCAACCGGCCCAGAACCCGTGCCCGAAATCAACGGCCCGAATTACCGAGCCCCTGACGTTTGTGGGCCGCTCCCGCTAGCCTGCGCGCGTGACCATGGTCGGCTACGCGCGGGTCTCCACCCTCGAACAAGACCCCGCGCTGCAGCACGACGCCCTGACCGCCGCCGGCGCGGTGCGGGTGTTCACCGACTACGCCTCCGGCGCCACCGCCGCCCGCCCGCAGCTCATCGCCTGCCTGGACTTCCTCCGGCCCGGGGACACCCTCGCCGTCTGGCGCATCGACCGGCTCGGCCGCTCGGTCGCCGACCTCACCACCATCGTCAACGACCTCGGCACCAAGGGCGTCCAGTTCCGGTCCCTGACCGAGGCCATCGACACCACCACCGTCGGCGGTGAGCTCGTCTTCCACATCTTCGCCGCCGTCGCCCAGATGGAACGCCGCCTCATCAGCGAACGCACCCGCGCCGGCCTGGTCGCCGCCCGGGCCCGCGGCCGCGCCGGCGGGCGCCCCACCGTGATGACTCCGGAGCGGGTCGTCGCCGCGCAGACGATGCGCGCCCGGGGCATGACCCTGATCCAGATCGCGGCCACCCTCGGGGTGGGCCGCAGCTCTCTCGTGCGCGCGCTGGCCCAGACGCCCGTCAGCGCCACCGGCCCCAGGAATGCGATCGACGGTCCGGAGCAGACATTCCTGCAGCTGCCCGAGCCCGTGCCCTACCCAGCCGAGGGGAAATCGCTCCCGACACCGGCTGGGCGGGCCGCGCATTCTGAGATCAGGTTGATGGGGCGGACATCGCGCCGTGGCGGTGACGAGCTCGAGGTCCTGACCTGGCCGGCCGGCTACTCCCCCGACTGCCCGCTGTGTGCACAACCGACCACCGGGCTGGAGGAGCAGTACGCCCGCGTGCACGGGCAGCGCGAGCCGGTCGTCGTCGCGGTCGCCCACCCGTGCGGCTGCCTGGTCGATGAGCACGCTCCCGAACTGCAGCGCGGCGCACCCACCGGCTGACCACCGGTGCACGGCCTGCGCGCGCCGACGTTCGGTAGCGCACAACCCAACACGGTGGGCAGGCGTACGGTCACTGATAAGTCACTCGCTCAAGCCGATGGGCAGCGGCCCAGGCTCCATCTGTCGAGCTCGGGCCGATGGGGCCGCCCCACTCCTGGTGCAACCTGTCGAGCTGTACGGCTGCACCCGATCGACCCAGCCGGAGCCGCGAACTCTGAGCTGGCTGGGCGTCACACAGCGGCGCGCTACCCGGGACCTCACCGCGAGGTCCTCGCCGGAGGCCGCAGCCCCGGTGCAGTCCCCCGGAGCGCAGCCATGCCCGAACCTGACGAGTCGACTCCCCCGCTTCTCACCCCCGAGGCGAGTGCCGCCCTGGAGCAGCTGGGCACCCTGACCCTGCGCCACCACTCGATGGAGTCGGTGCTGCAGACGGTCACCGACCTGGCCACCATCGCGCTGCCCGGTGACATCGAGGCCTCGATCACCGTGCAGAGCGACGGCAAGCGGGCGACGGTCACCTCCACCGGGCCACTCGCCCGCGACCTGGACGAGATCCAGTACGCCCAGGACCAGGGGCCGTGCCTGCACGCCGCCACCTACCTGGAGCTGGTGGAGATCACCGACACCCGCACCGAGCAGCGGTTCGCCGGCTACGCCCGCCGGGCCAGCCAGTACGGCAACCTCAGCTCACTGTCGGTCCCGCTGTCCATCGACGAGCGCCGCACCGGGGCACTGAACACCTACTCCCGCCAGGCCAGCGCCTTCGACGCCCAGAGCAGGGCAGCCGCCCAGATCTTCGCCGCCTACGCGACGGTCGCCCTGGCCAACATGCACGCCTACGACGACGCCGCGTCGACGGCGGCCAACCTCCGCTACGCCCTGGAGTCCCGGGCGGTGATCGACCAGGCCAAAGGCATCCTGATGGAACGGCGACGGGTCACCGCCGACCAGGCCTTCACCGTCCTCACCGATATCTCCCAGCACACCAACCGCAAGCTCCGCGACATCGCCGAGCAGCTCGTGCACACCGGCGAGCTACCGGGCCTCAGCAGGTAGGTCTGAACCGGCGGACCCAGCGGAGGGGTCCACGAGACCACTGCGCGACTCCCCCGGCGAGCTGATCCTCGGCGCGGCCACCATGGGAACCGGGTGGCCGCGCTGCGCATGACGAGTCGTCGCCGCCCCGCCTGACGCCGGTGGCCGCCTCACTCGAGGACCACACCGTGCCGCCCCGGTACTCGGGCGTCACCGGCCAGGGCAACGGGGCAGCTGCCTCACCGGTCGGCGAGCAGGCAGCAGTCAGTTGTCGGGGAGCTGGCCGGTGCTGGTGAGCTCCTCGGCGAGGTCGTGCAGCTTGCGGTTGGTCAGCGAGGAGGTGCGGGCCAGCACCCCGAACGCCTGGTCGGCGGTGATCTTGTGCCGCTCCATCAGGATGCCCTTGGCCTGACCGATGACATCGCGGTTGCGCAAGCCGCCCAGCAGGTTGTGCTCGTGCTCGGCGCCGGCCAGGGCGACGGCGGCGTGGGCGGCGAATAGCAACCCGACCTCCTGGCTGTCCTCGTCGAAGGAACCGGCCTCGCGGGCGTAGAGGTTCAGCGCGCCGAGGTTGTCGCCCTCGACGAACAGCTGGAAGCACATCAGGCTACCCGCGCCCAGGTCCGCGGCCCGCGCGGCGAACCGCGGCCACCGCTGCTCGGCCCGGACGTCGTCCACCCGGACCACCTGCTCGTCCCAGATCGCGTCCAGGCAGGGGCCCTCACCCAGCTCGTCCTGCAGGCCATCGACGGCCTTGGGCAGCTCGCTCGTCCAGGCCCGTGGCTCCACCTTCCGCCGGCCGATCACGTAGCTGATCCCGCACTCGGCCGCACCGGGCACCGCGGCGACCGCGGCAGCGGTGATCGCCTGCAGCGTGGCCTCGATGTCCCCGTGCTCCTCCTGCAGCTGACGGGCCACCCGGCTCATCACCTCAGCCAGGTGCTCCACCGGCTCAGCAGGCGGCTCGGCAGGCGGCTCGGGTGCGTCGGTCACCACCAGAACGTACTGCGCCGGGCCGATCCAGTGAACTCGAAGCAGGGTCGACGCGGCGGCCAGACCGCGGTCCACCGCACGCCAACCGGCGGTGCCCCAGCAAGCCTGGAACGGCTGCTGGGCGCATGGTGGTAGTTGGCCTGGTGCGGCCTGGAGGCCGCAGCAGGTCAGGCTCCACCGGTCAAACAGCCGGCCGGTGGAGCCGCCTGCAGGTCCCGGGGTCCCTCGGCGTGGAACGACCGCTGCGTGACACTGCTCGGTCCCTCGGGCGCCCACCTTCCCCCTGCAATCTGCAGGGGAGACCCAGCGGTCAGGGGAAAGCTGCGCCTCTCCGCGGTGCCCGAAGGACCAGGGGCACGTACGGTTGCAGCCGTTCTACGGTGAGCGACCGATGGTCAGGCCTGCGTGCGTCCGGTAGCTGCCGGCATCCGCCCCGGGTCGACTTCCCTGAGCAGAGCGGGAGGTGGAGCACGGGCATGGACGCACCCTTGTGGGAGCAGCGGCCGCTACCGCCGCTGTTGCGCGACCAGTTGCCCGCCTGGGGCTGGGACCTGCACGACGCCGCAGACCTCACCAGCTCGCGGATCCAGCTGCAGGCGTTGGTCCTGGGTGCGGGGACACCTCCTGGTGACATCGCCGACGACGTCGAGCGCCTGCTGCTCGCCTATGAGGAACTGGTCTCCAACGGCCTTCGGCACGGCCAGGCGCCGGTCCAGGCAGCGGTGACCGCCGCCGGGAACGGCTGGTTGATCGACGTCACCGACACCGCAGTGGACCGCGTTCCTGTCCCGGCCACCGACCGGGACCCGGCCTTCGGCGGCCTGGGTTTGTTCCTGATCTCCCGGCTGTGCCGTGCCTACGGCTGGTCGGTGACCGCCGGCCGCAAGCACGTGTGGGGCTACGTGGACCTGGCGACGGTTTCCTGACCCCGCCGGTCGCAGCGTGCCGACAGGAGCAAGGCATCAGCGCGGCGGCTCGAGGGCACCGGCCCGGTTGTCGCTGATGGAGGAACACCTGGCGACAGGTCACGACGTCCCCTCACCCGGATAGCTTTCCGCCGGCCCAGTCCCGGCCGTCTAATCTCAGCCGTTCACCGATGACTGCAGGTCTTCGGGGTGGCGTCCGGTCCCGCACGTCTTCGTGGCCAGGTGGCCACCGGCAACGATCAGGTAGGCAGGTGCAGTGGTCGAGGAGAGGTCGAACACCGGCGAACTCGACCCGGCCAACCGTGGACGCAGCCGCGAGGCGGTGATCCCGCCGACCGCGCAGGGTGAGCTGCTGGACCTGGCCCGGGCAGCGACCGGCATCGGCACCTTCGACTGGGACCTGACCACCGGGACCCTCGGCTGGGACACCCAGCTGGCCGAGCTGTTCGGGCTGTACGACACCGCCTCTCCCCTGACGATCGAGGATCTGAACGCCCGGATCCACCCCGATGACCTGGCCCGGGTCACGGCGCTTCGCCAGCGCGCGATCGACACGGGTGGGCACTACGAGGGCGAGTACCGCATCGTCGGCCCGGACGGATCGGTCCGCTGGATCGCCTCCCGCGGTCGTGCACTGTGCGACGAGGCCGGCACCACCGTCCGGGTGCTCGGCACCTCCTGGGACGTGACGAGCCGCCGGGAGGCGCGGGACCGGGTCGCCGGGGTGGTCGAGGGCATGGCCGAGGGGTTCATCGCCATGGACCACGACTGGGTCATGACGATGGTCAACGCCGAAGCGGAGCGGATCACCGGCCGGCTCCGCGAGCAGCTGCTGGGCCGCACGCTGTGGGAGGCGTTCCCGACGATCGTGGGCACCGAGCTCGAGGCGACCTGCCAGCGAGCGGCTGCGACGGGGCAGCCTGTCGCCTTCGGCGCGTACTACCTCGAGCCGTTGGAGGTGTGGGTGCAGATCCGTGCCGTCCCGGGCGCCGATGGGGTGTCGCTGTACTTCCTCGACATCACCGCGCCGCGCCGCACGCAGCAGCGCACCGAGCTGCTGGCCGACGTCACCCGCGAGCTGACCGGCACCCTGGACGCCGAGGAGGCCGTCGCCCGCCTGGCCCAGCTGGTGGTGCCGACGCTGGCCGACTGGTGCCTGGTGACGCTGGTGGGCGACGAGCAGCACACCAACTTCCGCCGCTCCCTGCGCGACGTCGGGGTCGGGCACACCGACCCGCAGCTGCTGCCGCTGGTGCAGCGGTACGCCCAGGTGCGCATCGCCGCGCTCGCAGACGCCTCCTACGTGGCCCGTGCGCTGGACACCGACCGCACCCTGCTCATCGAACGGGGAGCGACCGAGCGGATCCTCGGGGTGCTCGCCCCCGGTGAGGCCGCGGATCTGCTCGAGGAGCTCGCGCCGGACTCCTTCGCGGTCCTCCCGCTGCGCGGGCGGGGCCGCATCAACGGGCTGCTCAGCCTGTTCACCGGGCCCGGGCGCGGCCCTCTGTCCGCCGACGCCATCGCCACCGCCGAGGAGGTCGCCGCGCGGGCCGGGCTCGCGCTGGACAACGCGCGCCTCTACCGCGAGCAGCGCAGCCTGGCCGAGGGCCTGCAACGCTCGCTGCTGACCCCACCGCCGGAACCCGACCACGCCCAGGTCGTCGTCCGCTACACCCCCGCCGCGCAGGCAGCCCAGGTCGGTGGTGACTGGTACGACGCGTTCTTCCAGCCCGGCGGCGCAACCGTGCTGGTCATCGGCGACGTCGTCGGCCACGATACCCGGGCCGCCGCCGCGATGGGGCAGCTGCGCACCATCGTGCGGACCATCGGTGCCCAGGACGACCACGGCCCGGCCACCATCCTCAGTCACGCAGACGCGGTCATGGAGACCCTCATGGTGGGCACCGCGGCCACCGTGGCCGTGGCCCGGTTCGAGCAGACCCCCGACGAGCGGGAGCGCGGGATCACCCGGCTGCGGTGGTCCAACGCCGGCCACCCCCCACCGTTCGTGATCAACCCCGACGGCACCGTGTACCCGCTGACCGGCCTCCGGGCCGACCTGCTGCTGGGCGTGCGCCCCGACGCCCGGCGGCGCGAGTCCGAGGTCGTCCTGGACCGCGACTCGGTGGTCGTGCTCTACACCGACGGCCTGGTCGAGCGCCGCGACCAGGACCTCGATGCAGGCCTGCAGCGCCTCCAGGACACCCTCGAAGACCTCGCCGGCCGCGACCTGGACGAGCTGTGCGACCAGCTGCTGACCCGGATGCTCCCGGACCGGCTCGACGACGACGTTGCGATCGTCGCGGTCAAGCTGCACCGGCAGGACCGACCGCGCCCCGCCGCGGCAGGCCCCAACGTCGTGCCACCGAATGTGCCCGATGACAACGGGACGCGCTGACCCCCGTCGCCTCCACCCATAGATAAAGGACGTTATCTAAGGGTCTAGGGGTCGTGCCGCCGACCCACGTGCTACGCGATAACATCGCTGAACGTCGATGAAACCTCTTGAGCGTGAGGCATGCATCGGAGCCTGCGCGCCAGACCCTCCCTTCGGAAAGTGATCATGGCCTTCCTGCCTTCTCGCCCACCGCTCCGTCGCCGTCGGTCGACTGCGCTCGCCGTTGCCGCCGCCGCAGCTGCCTTCACCCTCAGCGGGTGCGGCGGCGATGAGACCTCCCCAGCTGGCGCCGGGGACTCGGCGCACGAGGCGGCTCACGAGGCGCTGCCCAGCGCCCACGTCCATGGCGTGGCAGTGAACCCCGCCGACGAGCTGGTCTACCTGGCCACCCATGACGGCCTGTTCCGTTACGACGACGGCGGTCCGACCCGCATCGGACCCGTCATCGACCTGATGGGCTTCACCGTGGCCGGCCCCAACCACTTCTTCGCTTCTGGCCACCCCGGGCCCGGCGTCGACCTACCGGAGCCGGTCGGCCTGATCGAGTCCACCGACGGGGGCGAGACCTGGAACCTCCTCTCCCGTCAGGGCGAATCCGACTTCCATGCCCTCACTGCCTCAAGCGCCGGCGTTGTTGTCGGTTTTGACGGCAGTGCACTGAGCACCACGAGCGACGGTGCGGCTTGGCGCGACCTGTCTACGACTGTGACGCCTCATGCACTGGCCGGCTCCGAGGATGGAACGCTACTGGTGGCCACCCACGAGTCCGGGCCGCTGCGCTCCGTCGACGGGGGCGCCACCTGGGAGCCGGTAGCCGACGCTCCCCTTCTGCTGGTGGTGGACTGGGCCGCGGGCCAGACCGTCGTCGGCGTCACCCCCAACGGCACGGTCGCCGTCAGCACCGATGCCGGCACCACGTGGGAGGAACGCGCCCGCACCTCCGACTCGCCCCAGGCAGTCGGGGCCAGCACCACCGCCGAGGGCGGCCTGCGGGTCCTTGTCGTGTCCAGCGACGGAGTGCACGACTCGACCGACGGCGGCGAGACCTTCGCCCCGCTGAGCTAGGCCCGGCGATCATGGATCTTCTGACCCGGGCTTTGCAGGCCGTTGGCCTGTTCATGGTGACCAACATCGACGACATCATCGTGTTGTCGCTGTTCTTCGCCCGCGGAGCCGGGAGCCGCGGCCTGACGGCGAAGATCGCTGCCGGTCAGTACCTCGGCTTCGGCGGCATCCTGGCTGCCTCCGTGCTCGTCGCCCTAGGGGCAAGCACCTTCCTGCCCGAGGGGGCGATCCCCTACTTCGGCCTCATCCCCTTGGTCCTCGGTCTGCTCGCGGCTTGGCGTGCCTGGCGCGGTGATGACGACGATGACGATGACGATGACGGCAGAACCGTCAGCGTGCTCGCCGTCGCGGCGGTCACCTTCGCCAACGGTGGGGACAACATCGGCGTCTACGTCCCGGTGTTCGTCACCGTGGGCACTGCCGGGATCGTGGCCTACTCGGTCATCTTCCTGGCACTGATCTCGGTGCTCGTCGCCGCCGCGAGGTTCGTCGCCACCCGCAAGCCCATCGCCCACGTTCTGGAGCGCTGGGAGAGCGTCCTTTTCCCGCTCGTGCTCATCGGCCTGGGTGTGGTGATCCTCGTCGAAGGTGGGGCATTCGGCCTGTGACCTGTTCCGGACAGCTGCGATGTTCAGGTCGGACAGTCTTGGCTGGGTAGTTGCGCCCAGCTATCATCGCCGCATGTCGATGAAATCCCCGGAGGGCGTTGCACCCGACGCCCCTCAGCTGGAGACCGCCGGCCTCTCGCCGGCAGCCTCGTTGTTCCACAGCCTGTCCGACCCCACCCGCCTGGCGATTCTGCGTCACCTGAGCCTCGGCGAACACCGCGTGGTCGAGCTGACCGGGCACTTGGGTCTGGCCCAGTCGACGGTCTCCAAGCACCTGGCGTGCCTGCGGGACTGCGGCCTCGTCGACTCCCGCCCACAGGGACGTGCGTCGATGTTCTCGCTGACCACCCGCGATGAGCTGCTCGATCTGCTGGCTGCCGCCGAGCGGCTGCTGGCCCTCACCGGCGATGCCGTTGACCTGTGCCCCACCTACGGAGCGGACAGCCGCGAGGAGACCGAGAACTGATGAGTGAGACCACGACGACCCTCAGCCCCGCTGAGACCGAGCGCCTGACTAAGCGAGGACTGCGCCTGGCGCAGTTCACCGTCGTCTACAACGTCGCCGAGGGCGCCATCGCCATCACCGCCGGCATCCTCGCGGGCCTGGTGTCGCTGATCGGCTTCGGCTTCGACTCAGGCATCGAGTCCGCCGCTTCGGTGCTGGTGGGCCTGCGCCTGGCCGCGCGGCTGCGCCACGGCGAGGCGGACGAAGCCAAGGAGCGCCGGGCCCTGAAAGCTGTGGCGATCACCTTCTTCGTGCTCGCCGCCTATGTGATTTTCGAGGGCATCCGCAGCCTGGTCGGCGGCGAGGAGCCCGACACCTCGATCGTGGGCCTGGTGCTGCTGGCCGCTTCGGTGATCATCATGCCGCTGCTCGCCCGCGCCAAGCGCCGCGTCGGCGAGGCCCTCGGGGGCGACCGGCTCATCCTGGCCGATGCGGCCGAGACCAAGATCTGCGTGCTGCTGAGCATCTCCACCCTCATCGGTCTCGGTCTCTACGCCGTTGTCGGCTGGACCTGGCTGGACCCCGTCGCTGGCTTCGTCATCGCTGCCTTCGCCATTCACGAGGGCCGCGAGGCCTGGGAGGGCGAGCTCGTCGAGGACGACGATGATGACGATGACGATTGAGGGTGCTTCGGCTTCCTCGGCAGCGGTGAGGGATCGGCCCCGGCGTAGCCGTCCCCGCACGGCTCGCCTGGGTATCGCCGCGACGGCGGGGGCTCTCGCGGCGAGCGATCTGGTGTTCAAGGCCGTGGCCGAGCAGGAGCTCACCGGTGGGCGGAGCATCCACCTGGGGCTGCTCGACCTTCGGCTGGGCTACAACTCAGGCGCCGCCTTCAGCCTCGGCGCCGGCCTGCCGAGCTGGGTGGTCATCGCGGTGACGGGCCTCATCACCGTAGGGGTGGCGGTCTTCGCCTGGCGAGCAGCCGCCGACGCCCCATGGCTCTTGCTCGTCGGGGTGTCAGCCGTTCTTGCCGGGGCTGCGGGCAACCTGGTCGACCGGGCCGGCGACGGTCTGGTGACCGACTACCTCCATACCGGGTGGTGGCCCACGTTTAACTTCGCCGACGTCTTCATCACCCTCGGCGCAGCCACCGTGGCCCTCGCCGTCCTGCGTTCTCAGCCTGCTCGGGATTCAGGAACGTAGGAGCGCCATGGCACCGAGTCTTGGGCACAGCCTGTCTCCCGTCGTCGATCCCGGCGCCGCCGGAGCAGGGCGAATGCTGCTCGATGCCAGCCGCACCTACCGCGGCGGCCCAGAGGTCATCGCTGCACGTCAGCGGTCCCGCCTGGCCGCCGCGGTGGCCTTCGCCCGTAGCCACTCGCACTACTACCGCGAGCTCTACACCGGCCTACCCGACCACATCAAGGACGCATCGCTGCTGCCGGTGACGACCAAAGCCACCTTGATGGGCCGCTTCGATGACGTCATCGCCGACGCACGGGTGAGCCGACAGGGCGTCGAGGACTTCGTCGCCGACCCGGCGAACATCGGCGTCGACTTCGCCGGCTCCTACACCGTGGCTACCACCTCGGGCACCACTGGGACCCGCGGGCTGTTCTTGATCGACGGCGGAACGATGAGCGTCGTCAATGCCATGGCCGCCCGCATGATCACCAACTGGCTGCGCCCGAACGACGTGGCTCGCATCATCGCCGGTGGCGCACGCATAGCCATGGTCACTGCGACCGGCGGCCACTTCGCCTCCGCTGCAGCAGCGGCCAGGCTGCGCCGCAGCAGGCGCGGAGCCCGCCGGGTCCGACTCTTTGCCGTGCAGACACCTCTGCCCGAGCTGGTCGCCCAGCTCAACGACTTCCGCCCCGCCGTGCTCGCCCCCTACGCCACCACCGCGGCGCTGCTGGCCACCGAGGCCGAGGCCGGACGCCTGCACATCTCTCCTGCCCTTGTCGCCCTGGCTGCCGAAACCCTCCCCGTCGACGAGCAGCAGCGGATCAAAGCCGCCTTCGGGGCCAAGGTCGGCAACTCCTACGCCGCCACCGAGTGCCCCTTCCTGAGCTACAGCTGCACCCAGGGCTGGCTGCACGTCAACACCGACTGGGTTCTTGTCGAACCAGTCGACGCCCAGTACCGCCCCACTCCCCCCGGCGAGCAGTCCCACACGGTGCTTATCACCAACCTCGCCAACCAAGTTCAGCCGATTCTGCGCTACGACCTCGGCGACAGCGTGCTAGCCCGACCCGCCCCCTGCGAGTGCGGCAACCCGCTGCCCGCTATTCGCGTGCAGGGCCGCAGCGCCGACGTGTTGACCTTCACCGCCGCCAACGGCTCAGCCGTCACCATCACTCCGCTGACCCTGTCGGCCACGGTCGACCGCATCCCCGGCATCGAGCTGGCCCAGATCGTCCAAACCACTCCCGCTGCCCTGCGAATCCACCTGCAACCCACGGCCAGCGCCGACTCAGACCGCGCCTGGCACCAGATGAGCACCAAGCTGACCATGCTCTTCACAGCCCACGGCCTCGAGATCGCACTTGAGCGTGGCGAAGCCCCACCTCGGCCCTCAGCTGGCGGCAAGTACCGCCTGGTCCAGCCCCTGCCGCCCCCGCCGCTCCCGCCTGGGCCCTGACCTTTCGCCCGGTATGTGAGGAGACGCCCATGCCTGTCATGTCGACCGCCGAACGCTGGTTCTGCCAGAGCCCGCCGTGGCGCTGGATCGCCGGCCGCCTGATCCTCGGCTGGGCGCTGCAGGGAGTGAGCCCGCGCGGCACGGTGCTCGAACTCGGCGGTGGAAGCGGCGCCATGGCGGCCGCGACGATCCAGCGCTATCCCGACTGCACGGTGACCGTCACCGACATCGATCCAGTCATGGTTGCCGCCACTCAGCGACGCTTCGCCGACAAGCCGCGGGTCACCGCCCGGCAGGCCGACGCGATCGCTCTGCCCTTCGCCGATAGATCGTTCGACGTCGTGGTCAGCTACCTGATGCTGCACCACGTCATCGAGTGGCAGCGGGCACTCGCTGAGGTCAGCCGCGTGCTCAAGCCCGGTGGGAGCTTCGTCGGCTATGACGTGGTCGCCACCCCGCTGACCGAGTGGGTGCACTGGGCCGACCGCTCACCCCACCAGCTGATCACCCAACAGCTGCTGGGACCAGCCCTGACACACGCCGGCCTTACGGCCGTCGGCGTCCGAGCGACGGGCGGTCGACAAGCCATGCGCTTCACCGCCAAGAAGCCGGACTGATCCCGCTCACGCCCCACATCGCAGGTCGCGATCGAGCCCCGTCGGCAACGAGAGGCGCACAGCCCAAGCAGGCCTCAGATAACCGACGAGCCGAGCCCGGTAGCTGCGAGCCAGGACCGGAGCCACACCATCACGGCGTCCCACCAGCCAGTGACGAGCAGGATTCCGAGGATGACCAGCAGCACGCCACCGACGCGCATGACGATCTGCGCGCGGCGGCGAGCGAGAGCTGAGAAGTTCAGTGCACGGCGGGCACCTAGCGCCACGAGCAGGAAGGGCACGCCGAGGCCCAGGCAGTAGGCCAGGCCTAGGACTGCGCCGCGGGCGGCGGAGGCCTCGGTGTAGGCCAAGGCGTTGACCGCCGAGAGTGTCGGGCCCAGACACGGCGTCCAGCCAAGACCGAACACCACTCCCAGCACCGGTGCACCGGCAAGCCCGGCCGGTGGCCGACGGTGGATGCGTGCCTCGCGCTGCAACCAGGGCAACAGACCCAAGAAGGCCAGGCCCATCACGATGGTGACCACGCCCATGACGCGCGTCAGCACCGGTGCCCACTCCAGCAGCAGCCGCCCGAGGCCCCCAAAGAGGGCACCGAAGGACACGAAGACCACGCTGAAACCGGCCACGAAGAGCAGGGCCCCGGTGATCACCCGGCGCCGATCGCCTTGTCGAACTGGTCGGGCAGAGGTTTGGGCGGAGGTATCGATACGCCCCGCCGTCGTCGTGTCCGTGAGCGGAGTTCCCGTCGTCGAAGGACCACGCCTTACCTCGGTGGTGGCCGACGCGCCGGCTCCGGTGAGCCCTGCGACGTAGCCGAGGTAGCCGGGGACCAAGGGCAGGACGCATGGGGAGGCGAAGCTGATCAGTCCCACCAGAGCTGACACCGCCACGGCGAGCAGGAGGGAGCCGTCGGTGACGATGCCGGCGAAGGTGGCGCCCAGGTCGCTCATGGTCAGCCGTCCTCGGCCAGAAGTTGGTCAAGGGCAGCGCGCAGTTCCTCTTGGGAGACCGCCGCGACGTAGGTCGCAGCGACCTGACCGCTGCGGTCCAGCAAGATCGTCGTGGGTACGACGTTGGAGGGGAAGCCTCGGAAGGCCAGCGCGACCTCGCCTCGAGGGTCGAACAGGGAGGGGTAGGTAGCCCCGACGTTGTCGATGAAGGACTGTGCCAGTTGACGCTGGTCCTTCACATCGACGCCGAGAAACTGCACACCGGCGTCGGCGACGTCGGTGTAGACGAGCTGGAACTCAGGGATCTCGATCCGACAGGGCGCACACCACGATCCCCAGAAGTTGATCACCACGATGTCTCCAGCCAGCGACGCCGAGTCAAAGGCCGCGCCGTCGAGGTACTCGCTGGTGAACGACGGCGCAGCCCGACGGGACGCGGCAGGGATCACTTGACCAGGGGGTGTGGCCTCGGTGAAGTCGAACTCGCCAGACCCTTCATCGCCGCTGTCGGGTGCAGAGCTGCTGGAGCAGCCGAGCAGCGCGGCCGAGACGGTGACCACGCCTGCGGCCAGCAGCGTTCGCCGGCTCAGTGTTACAGCTGCCATGAAGGACGCTCCTGTGCTACCGAGCCGCCACGACAGCGGCACCTGCGACGCCAGCGAGCTGGCCTGGCTAGCACGCTAACATCGCCAGAGATCGATAAAAGCGTGCGGACGACAGCCCGCGCGATGCGCCGATACCGCCGGTCGACGACCCCCTGCGCCCCTGCGGCCCGGAGCGGCAACGGGCTTGAGTCCCTGAGAAGGAGCTGCATGAGCAGGCTCTCCACCGCCTCACCTCACCCAGGGGCGCCAGCCCGCCAGGCCCTGAGGGGGCGGCTGTGACCGACCTGCGGACCCGTACGGAACGGCCGATGGCCGGCGTCTCCCGCGGCTCCGTGCTGAGTCGGTTCAGCCGGTGGATGGTGCGCCGCTGGCGCTGGCTGACGAGCATGCGCACAGCGGTGATGCTGCTGTTCCTCCTGGCGCTGGCCGCTGTTCCCGGCTCCTTGTTCCCCCAGCGCTCGCTGAGCCCGAGTTCGGTGGCCCAGTTCTTCCGAGACAACCCCACGCTGGCTCCGATCCTGGACAAGCTGGGCATGTTCGAGGTCTTCTCCAGCCCCTGGTTCGCAGCGGTCTACCTACTGCTGTTCATCTCGCTGATCGGATGCCTGGTGCCTCGCTGCAGGGAGCACCTGCGGGCCGCGCGAGCCGATCCCCCACCCGTGCCGCGACATCTCCATCGTCTCCCTGTGCACAGCACCGATCAGGTGGCGCTACCTGCCTCCAGCATCGCCGCCGGGGTCGAGGCCGACCTGCGATCAGCGCGGTTCCGCGTGGTTCGTCGCAGCACCGACACCGGATGGGAGATCTCGGCGGAGCGGGGCCGAATCAAGGAGACCGGCAACCTGGTCTTCCACCTCTCCCTCCTGGCCCTGCTGGTTTCGCTGGCCGGCGGGAAGCTGTGGGGATACGAAGGCAGCATCCTGGTCACTGAGGGCGACGGCTTCTGCAACTCCTTCCAGCAGTACGACCAGTACACCGCCGGGCCGCTGGTCGATGAGGGCACTCTCACGCCACTGTGTTTCGACCTGGTGGACTTCCGCGCCACCTACGAGCTCGATGGGACACCAGCGTCCTTCACCGCCGACGTCGGTGTGCAGGCCAAACCAGGAGCCTCCACAGCGCAGACGACCATCGGGGTCAACGACCCGTTCCGCTCCGACGGTGACCGGCTGTACGTCACCGGACACGGCTTTACTCCACTGTTCACGGTGACGATGCCCGACGGGCAGGTCTTCGCTGAGATCTCAGCGCCGTTCCTGCCCCGAGACAGCGCCACTTTCGCCAGTGAGGGCGTGGTGAAACTCCCCGACGTCGGGGACGGTCCCGGTGACGACTTCGCGCTCCAGGGCTTTTTCGCACCCACCGGCGTGATCCAGGGCGGTGTCCTCAGTTCGGTCGACGCGCGCCCCCTCGCCCCGCAGGTGGCCATCATCGGCTACCGGGGCTACCTGGGCCTGGACAGTGGCAGGCCCCAGCCGGTGTTCAGCCTGCCGCAGCGACAGATCGACGCGGGTGTGCTGACCGCGATCGGTGAGGCGAACCTCGTCATCGGACAGAGTGCGACGCTCGACGACGGCACCATCGTGCGTTTCGACGGGTTCCGGGAGTTTGCAGCCCTACAGCTGTCCAACGATCCAGGGCAGGTCGCCGTCCTCGTCAGCTCGATCACCATGCTGCTGGGGCTCCTGGCCACGCTGATGGTTCGCCGCGAACGAATCTTCGCCCGGATCACCGGCACCGACACAGACGCCGGGGACGGTCCCTTGACCACGCTGTCCCTGGCGGGGTTGGCGCGGGGCGGAGACGGCGAGGTCCATGATCGGGTTCACCGACTCGCCGCCAATCTGCTCGACGGTCCCCCGCTGAGCCAACGCCGGACCGGGCCGTGACGGCTCACCAGCGCGCCGCTGCCGGTTCACCCGGATTCGGTGCAGGCCCCTGCAGGCTCCCCCACCGCCGACCGCTCCACCTCTGCGCTGCCGACGTGACGGTGGCTGCCGAGTCGACTGACCCATGACCCGGGCAGGAGACAGAGGCGCTCCTGCCTTCGGGCACCGGAGGTCAACGCCGGATGCCCAGGCACGTCATCGGTGGACACCCGGCTGGGAACGCTCGCTCGCCGGCGTTCTCGCCGGGCTTCTCCTGGCAGGCAGCATGCCCCCGAGGTCGGCCTGGGTCCTGGCGCCGGGCGGGGCCGCTGTCCTCGGTTGGGCGCTGTTGGGCCTGCAGTGGCGCCAGCGCCTGGCGCTCGGCGTCCTGGCCGGGTCCGGCTTCTTCACCCCGACTCTGTCCTGGCTGACCGACTTTCACTCGGCCGGTTTCGCGGCTGTCCTCTTGATCGAGGTCGCAATCTTCGCTGGCGGGATCCTCCTGGCCCCTGTCACTCAGGGGCGCTGGTGGGCGCTTCCGGCGGCGCTGGTCGTGCTCGAGGCCGTACGTGCCCGCTTTCCGTTCGGCGGCTTCCCCATCCCGGGGCTGGCCCTCGGGCAGCTCGATGGCCCCTTCGCTGCGGCCGCACCCCTCGGCGGTTCCCTCCTCGTCGTCGGACTGGCGACAGGCGCTGGGGCAGCAGTGACTGGTCTGGCTGTGGCTCACCGGCGGGCCCATACGGTGATGGTCGTCGCGGCCCTGGCTGCAGTGAGCGCCGCTGGCGTCGCTCTTGCCGCGCCCGGCGACGCACCGGCCGGCCAGCTCCGGGCAGCCGTGGTGCAGGGCGGCGGCCCGCGCGGGATACCTGCCGTGCAGTCAGACGAGCAGGCAGTCACAGAACGGCTGTTCGACGTCAGCGATGACCTACCTGCTGAGCTCGACCTGGTGTTGTGGCCCGAGAGCAGCATCCTGGTGACGGGGCCGGTGGCCGACACCGCTGAAGCAGACCGGATCGCAGCACTTGCGCCTCGCATCGGTGCCACCGTCGTCGCCGGAGTGACCGAATCCGGTGAGCGGGCCTTCCGCAACGCTGCGGTCGCCTGGGCGCCCGACGGGGCCATGGTGGATCGCTACGAGAAGGTGCACCGGGTTCCCTTCGGGGAGTACATCCCGGCCCGGAGCTTGTTCGAACGGCTCTCAGACACCACCGCCCTGGTGCCCCGGGACGCCATTCCCGGTCGCGGCCCGGGACTGCTGGAGACGCCCGCGGGGCCGCTGGGCGTGGTCATCTCCTACGAAGTGTTCTTCTCCGACCGAGCGCGGGCCGCCGTGACCGCCGGAGGGCAGATCCTGCTCGTGCCGACCAACGCCGCCTCGTACACCACCGAGGAGGTGCCGGCCACTGAGGTGGCCGCAGCCCGGATGCGGGCTCGAGAGATGGACCGGGCCGTTCTGCAGGCCGCACCCACCGGGTACACCGCCATCGTTCTGCCCGATGGACGCGTGGCTGCACAGGGCGAGCTCGGCACGCCCGAACTTCTCACCGCCACGGTTCCCCTTCGGTCCGGCCTCACCCCCTACGCCCGGACCGGTGACTTCCCGGTTCTGCTGGCTACCGCTCTTCTTCTCCTCTTCGGGCCAGCCCTGCGCCTGCTCCGCCCTAGGCACCAGGCGAGAGGTCCGGGGCTCCTCCAGGTCGTGCATCACCGAGACTCAGCCAGCTGAGGCGACAGCTCACTCAGTTGCTCACGGTTACTCAGCCCGCCCGGTGATGGTGTGGCGGGCGCCTGGCTGGCGGTCACCGGCCCGGGCGCGTCAGTGGTCTGGGCGCGTCAGGGGGACGTTGTTGTCGTACCCCGCCGCTAACGTCGGTGCGTGACCCTCGTGCCGCTGACCGCCGCCATCTCGGCTCCGGTGCCCGCGGTCCGCCCCGCTCCACTGGACCGCCTCCCCGGCTCGTCCGAGGATGACCCGTTCTTGCGCCTGGCCGCCGGGTGGCTGGTGGGCCACCCCGGCAAGACCGCCACCGCCTACCGGCGCGACCTCGAGGCGTGGGCGAGGTGGTGCGCCCGACTCGGCGTCCACCCGCTCGCCGCTGAGCGGCACCACGTCGATCTGTGGGTCCGGCACCTGACCACCGAGCCCCAGCCCCGCATCGGGCGCCCCGCGTCCCCGGCGACGGTGGCCCGCAAGCTCTCGGCGCTGTCTGGCTTCTACGACTACGGGGTTCACGACGCCGGGGTGCTCACCCACTCCCCCGTGGCCTCCGTCCGGCGCCCCAAGGTCTCCGATGACTCGCAGGCCATCGGCCTGACCGCTGATGAGCTGCGCCGGCTCCTCGCGGCCGCGGCCGCGCACTCCCCGCGCTCGGCTGCCCTGGTCACCCTGCTGACCTTCTGCGGGCTGCGCATCTCCGAGGCCCTGGGCGCTGACCTTCGCGACTACGGCCACGACCACGGCCACCGCGTGCTGAAGGTGACCCGCAAGGGCGGCAAGACCGCGCGGGTGCCGCTGGCTCCCCCGGTGGTGCGCGCGCTCGAGACCTACCTGGGGGACCGGACCAGCGGCCCGATCTTCACCGCCGGCGCTGATAGGCACCGCTACGGCTACCAGCTGGCCTACGAGCAGCTGAGGCGGCTGTGCCGCACCGCCGGGCTGCCGGCCGGCGTTACCCCGCACAGCCTGCGGCACTCCTACGCCACCGAGGCGCTCCGCCTGGGCGCTGCGCTGCAGGACGTCCAAGACGCCCTCGGGCACGCCGATCCACGCACCACCCGGCGGTATGACCGCAGCCGGCACAACCTCGACCGATCCCCAAACTATCTTCTCGCCAGCGCGCTGACCAGCAACAACGCCTAGGTAGAGGGCACCGTGGTCCCGCCCCTGAAGATTTTTCCAAGAATCTTGGTCCAGGGTGAGGGATCGGTCCTGCGGGTGGACTTAAGAGGAACCAAGCAACGAGGCCTCGTTACTTGATGACTCGATCCGGAGACCGCGCATGAGCCAGTCACCCCACCGCGACGGTGGCCGCTGGGCTGCGCACGAGGACATACAACCCTCATCAGAAGACTCCGAAGACGATCATCAGCCGAGCTACGCAGATCGTCTCGTCGCCGCCGAGCGGGAACCCGACGACGACCGCCTCGACCGGATGCTCGGGGACGCTGACCTGCTGCTGGACCTCCAGCTCAACGCCTACGCGCCGAAGGTGTGGAACCCCGTCGCCGAGGAGTTCGCCCGCTACGGCCTGGGCGTCTTCCGGAGCTGGATCCGCCAGGGCCTCGTCTTCGGGATCGTCACCAAGGCCACCAACTTCGGCTTCCGCGACCTGCCCGACGGTCGGATCACCGACCCCGTCGAGGTCGAGGACCTCGCCTCCATGACCGTCGTCTACGCCCTGCACGACTTCCTGGAGAAGGTCCTCAAGCAGAACAAGTGGGACCCCACCCGGGGTGCCAGCCTCAAGACCTACTTCATCGGCCAGTGCAAGTGGCAGTTCCCCAACGTCTATAAGGAGTGGTCCCGGCTCCAGCGCCGCACACCGACGGGCGAGTCACTGGACTACTTGGTCGAGAACAACGTCCTGGCGCCGGCGCACGACAACATCGCCGCCACCTTCGACCGTGACGCCGAGATCCAAGAGGTGCTCAGCGCCGTCGACAGCGCCGAGGCCCAGTCCGCCCTCATCTACCAGGCCGAGGGCTACAGCCACGCCGAGATCGCGATGATGACCGGCTTGAAGGACGCCAAGGCCGTGGAGAACCTCATCGGCCGCTGGAAGCGGCGCCTGGCCAGTGAAAGGAAGAGCGCATGACCCCTCCCCGTCACAGCAGCGCACCCATTGGTGAGCTCATCGAGGCCTCGTCTTTGGGCAGCCCCCGCGCCCGCGCGGTGCGTTTCACGGTCAAGCCCGCCGTGGCGGCGTCTCTGGTGGCTCGCTCAGCGGCTCGGGGCCAGATGCGCACACAGGCCAAGAAGAAGCCCAAGGCCTGAGGGATCGCCGTCGGTCACGGACCTATGAGCCAGTAGGCGGATCCAAACAGGAGCCGTCCTTCACTCAGGAGGTACCCACCATGGCCCGAGGCCATCACCGCTCCGCGATCACCGGCCGCTACATCTCCAACGCCGCTGCGGCCCGCCACCCGCGGACCAGCGTCACCGAGAGCGGCGGCAACCGCAGCGCCGGCACACACCACCGCTCGGCGATCAGCGGCCGCTACATCTCCAACGCCGCCGCGGCCCGCCACCCCAACACCAGCGTGACCGAGGAGGGCTGACCCTCACCCTGACCAGCCGCTGGTAACAGGGCCCCCCGCACACCAATTGCGGGGGGCCCTGTGCGTCGATTTCTACCAGCCACCCCCGGAGCCGGCAGGCCGACGGGAAGCGACGCTCAGTCGCAGGGCACGGTGACCGCGACATGTTGAACGACTCGAGGTCTCCACCCCGAGCCTGCGTTCACCTCAGCTGCAGCAGGCGTCGGCACCCTCGGGGGTCAGGGCGGCGAGCGTCGCCAGGGTCTTGACGGGGCCGGCGAGGGCTTCGCAGCACAGCGAGTAGACGTTGCTGCGACCCTTGGGGGTGATCGTGACCAGGCCCTGCTCGCGCAGCGGGGTGAGGTGATGACTGACCAGGGTCTGGCTCATGCCTGTCGCATCGGTGAGCTCCCGGACGGTGCGAGCGCCCTCGGCGAGGAGCAGGAGCAGGTGCAGTCGGTTGGGGTCCGACAGCGCCTTCAGCTGGGGGGCGAGCAGGCGCGCACGGTCGGCCGGTGAGGTGAGCTCGCCGACGTCGAGCAGTCGCACGTCCAGGTCCTGCCGCATGCCCGCAAGTATGCCACACCATGCTTGCTATCAACAGTGCTTGTTGTTAACGTCGGTCGGCGTTGGGACGTGCAGCCGTCGATGTGAGGACGAGAGTGACCATGAGCGCCTACAGCACGAGTGATCTGCCGGTGGTGGTGATCGGCGCGGGCCCGGTGGGGCTGGCCGCGGCCGCGCATCTGCTGGAGCAGGGCTTGGAGCCGCTGGTCCTGGAGGCCGGCGAGGACGTCGCGGCCGCGGTGCGGTCCTGGGCGCACGTACGGCTGTTCTCCCCGTGGGAGTACGACGTCGACGCCGCGGCCGCCCGGCTGCTGGAGCCGACCGGCTGGGAGTCCCCCGACCGCACGCAGCTGCCCACCGGCGCTGAGCTGGTCGACCGCTACCTCGCGCCGCTGGCCGCGACCCAGCAGCTGGCGTCGCGGATCCGCACCGGCACCCGCGTGGTGGCCGTCTCCCGGGCCGGGGTGGACAAGACCCGCACGGTGGGCCGGGACGGGCGCGCCTACTTGGTGCGCACCGTGGCCGGTGGGCGGGTGGCCGACCTGACCGCGCGAGCGGTCATCGACGCCTCCGGCACCTGGGGGCAGCCCAACCCGCTGGGTGCCGCGGGGCTCCCGGCGATCGGTGAGGCCGACGCGCAGCAGTGGCTGGTCGGCCCGCTGCCCGACGTGACCGGGGCCGACCGGGAGCGGTTCGCCGGCCGGCACATCCTGGTGGTGGGCATGGGGCACTCGGCGGCGAACACGCTGTTGGGGCTGGTCGAGCTGCAGCGCAGCGAGCCGGGCACCCGGATCAGCTGGGCCATCCGGGGCCGCTCCCCCGCCCGCCTGTACGGCGGTGGAGACTCCGACGGTCTGCCCGCCCGCGGGCTGCTGGGCTCCACTCTCAAGGCCGCAGTGCAGGCCGGGCACGTCGAGCTGCACCGGGAGGTCACCATCTCCGACTTGACTCCGACCGGGGACGGGCAGCTGCAGGTGACCGGTACCGGCCGGGACGGCGCGCTGGCGCTGACCGTGGACGCGATCGCCGCGGCCACCGGCTTCCGGCCGGACCTGGACATGCTGCGGGAGGTGCGGCTGTCATTGGACCCGGGCGTGGAGGCACCGGCCCGGCTGGCGCCGCTGATCGACCCGAACTTCCACTCCTGCGGCACCGTGCCCCCGCACGGGCACCACGACCTCACCCACCCCGACGAGGGCTTCTACCTGGCCGGCGTGAAGTCCTACGGCCGCGCGCCGACGTTCCTGCTGGCCACCGGTTATGAGCAGGTGCGCTCCATCGCCGCCGCTCTCGCTGGGGACCTCGCGGCGGCGGACTCGGTGCAACTGAACCTGCCCTCCACCGGGGTGTGCAGCACCGACCTGGGCGACCGGGAAGCCGCCGAGACCACGGCCGCGGGGATTGGGTTCAGCACGGGCAGCGAGCACGGCTACTCCGCCGAGGCGCCGGCGGCCAGCTGCTGCAGCAGCACCCCGCAGCCTGTGACGATCGGCGCTCCGGCTTCCTCGAGCTGTTGACCGCCAGCGCCGCCAGCACCCCGCGCACCGGGGCAGACGGGCTCATCCGTCCGCCGCGGCGGGTGCTGGCGGCGCTGTGCGTCACCCAGGTCACCAGCTGGGGTGTCCTGTACTACGCGCTGCCGGTGGCGTTGGCCTCGATCACCGCCGACACCGGCTGGTCGGCCACCGGGGTGACCGCGGCGTTCTCCGCCGGGCTGGTGGTCTCCGCGGTCGCTGGCGTCCCGGTGGGGCGGTGGCTGGACCGGTATGGGCCGCGGCTGGTGATGACCGTGGGCTCGGTGTTGGCGGTGCCGGCCACCGTGGGCATCGCCCTGGCCCCGGGGTTCGGCTGGTTCCTGGTGGCCTGGCTCGTAGCCGGGGTCACGATGGCTGCGGTGTTCTACCAGGCGGCGTTCGCCGCGCTCACCCGCTGGTACGGGGCGGCCCGGGTGGGTGCGTTGACCCGGCTGACCTTGGTGGCAGGGCTATCGAGCACGGTCTTCGCCCCGCTGACCCACCTGCTGCTGGAGCACCTGAGCTGGCGGGGCACCTACCTGGCCCTGGCGTTGGTTCTGGCGGTGGTGACCGTCCCGCTGCACGCGCTGGCGCTCACCCCGCCCTGGATGCCTGCGCCCACCGACCGGGCCGCGGCCACCGACCGGGCGGCGCCGGCGGCGCCGGTGCGGGCCGTGGTCACCAGCCCGGGGTTCCTGCTGCTGGCCGGGGCGCTGACGGTGACCGCGTTCGGCATGTACTGCGCCAGCCTCACCCTGATCCCGCTGCTGACCGGGCGGGGCATGTCGGCGTCGCTGGCGGCGACCACGCTGGGGCTGCTGGGTGCCGGGCAGCTGCTGGGCCGGATCGGCTACGCCCCGCTGACGCGGCGCACCACCCCGACGGTGCGCACGGTCGGAGTGGTGGCGGTCTCGGCCGCCTCGATCGCCGCGCTCGCCGTCGTCCCGGGGCCGGCCGCGGTGCTGGTGGCCTTGGCGGTGGTGACCGGTGCGGTGCGGGGCACGGCCACGCTGCTGCAGGCCACCGTCGTCGCTGACCGGTGGGGCAGCGCCCGCTACGGCGCGCTGTCGGGTGTGTTCGCCGCCCCCATCACCGCGGCGGCCGCGGTAGCCCCGTGGGCGGGCACCGCGATCGCGCAGGCGCTGGGCAGCTACCCGGCGATGTTCGCGGTGCTGGCGGTGCTGGTGGCCGCCGCGGCCGGTCTGGCCACGATCAGCGGCCGCAGCTAGCCCAGCCCGGCCTAGCCCGGACCGGCCCGGTGGGTCAGACCCGCTCGGCCGGGGTGCCGAGCCGGCCGGCGAGGTCGCGGACGCGGACGCGGACGGCGATGTCGTCGCGGACCAGCCGCATCCGCTCCATGCCCTCGATGCCCTGCTGGGAGGGCTCGACGGTGTCCCACCGCTCCACCTGGGTGCCCTCGACCGGCTCTACCTGCGCCTCCTGGCCCAGGATCACCACGACGTCAACGGCGCGCACCCGCTCCTCGGTGATGACCTTGGGCTGCTGGGTGGTGATGTCGATGCCGAGCTCGGCCAGCGACGCGGCGGCCTCGGCGTTGACCTTCGTGCCGGGTGCGGTGCCGGCGGAGTGGACGTCGACCGCGTCACCGGCGAGGTCTGTCATCAGGCCGGCGGCCATCTGGGACTTGCCGGCGTTGTGCACGCAGACGAACAAGACGCTGGGCTTGCCGCTCACGAGGCGCTGCTCACGCCGGTGGGGACGACCTGCAGCTCGGCCAGCAGGCCGCGGATGCGGGTTTCGATCTCGTCCCGAATCGGGCGCACCGCCTCCACGCCCTTGCCGGCGGGGTCGGTGAGCGCCCAGTCCAGGTAGCGCTTGCCGGGGAAGATCGGGCAGGCGTCACCGCAGCCCATGGTAATGACCACGTCGGAGGCCTCGACGGCGTCGGTGGTGAGCACCTTCGGGCGCTGGTCGGAGATGTCGATGCCGACCTCGGCCATCGCCGCGACCGCGGCGGGGTTGACCTGGTCGCCTGGGACCGAGCCGGCGGAGCGGACCTCGACGGCGTCGCCGGCCAGGTGGCGCAGCCAGCCTGCGGCCATCTGGGAGCGGCCGGCGTTGTGCACGCAGACGAACAGCACGCTGGGTCGGTCACTCACGGGGTCTTCTCCTCGATCTTCGGGCCGGTCTCGGTGCGGCCGATCTCAGTGTGGGCAGTCTGGGTGGGGCTGGCTGCCGACGGTAGGGGGTCGATGCTGGTGGGGCGGTGCTCCCGGCTCCACGCCTGGGCGGCCATCTGGACGGCGTCCCACGGGGAGCCCAGCGGCGGGGTGTAGGCCAGGTCCAGGTCGGCCATGCCCTCCACCGTCATGGCGTGGAACAGGGCGGTGGCGTAGACGTCGGCGCGCTTGGCGACCTCGCTGCCCAGCCGGCCGACCAGCTGGGCGCCCAGCAGGCGGCCGGTGTCGGCGTCCGCGGTGACCCGGATGGTGATGGGCTGCGCGCCGGGGTAGTAGGCCTTGCGGTCATCGGGGCTGGTCTGGGTGGTGACCGGCGTGAACCCGGCGGCGATCGCTTCGTGCTCGAGCAGGCCGGTGCGGGCGGCGACCAGGTCGAAGACCTTGACCACCTGGGTGCCGACGCTGCCGGCGAAGCGGGCGTGCCCGCCGACGGCGTTGGCGCCGGCGACCCGGCCCTGCTTGTGCGCGGTGGTGCCCAGCGGCAGGTAGGTGATGCCCATCAGCCGGTGGTGGGTGATGACGCAGTCGCCTGCGGCCCACACGTGGGGCAGGCCGGTGGCCATGGTCTCGTCGACCACGACCGCGCCGCCGGCGCCCAGGGTCGCACCGGCCTCGACCAGCAGCGCGACGTCGGGGCGGACCCCGGCGACGATGACCACCACGTCGAAGACCCGCTCCAGCTGGCCGCCGGTGGCGGTGACGGCGATCTGCCCGTCTCCGGTGCGGGCCAGGGCGGTGACCGAGGTACCGGTGAGGACCTCGACACCGTGAGCTTCCATCTCCGCGCGCACCAGGGCGCCGAGCTCCGGGTCGACGGTGGCCAGCACCTCGGCCGGGCGCTGGGCGACGGTGGTGGCGATGCCGCGGGCGATGAACGCCTCGCTCATCTCCACCCCGATGTAGCCCGCCCCCACGATGAGCGCTGAGCGCACGGGGCGGTCGGTGAGGCTGGCCATGAGGACGTGGGTGTCGCCGATGGTGTGCAGCAAGTGCACCCCCTCGGCCGGTCCCAGACCGCCCTCACCACCGACACCGGCGATGGCCGGCAGCGCGGGGTGGGCGCCGGTGCCCACGACCAGCTCGTCGTAGGCCAGCAGCTCGGTGCTGCCGTCGGGGTTGGTGAGCGCCACGCGCTGCCCGGCGACGTCGATGCCGGTGGCCCAGGTGTTGACCCGCAGGGACAGCCCGGCGGCCTCGAGGTCGGCATAAGTGCGGTGGGCCAGGGACTGCCAGGGCGCCACCTCCCCGGAGACGTAGTAGGGGATGCCGCAGATGGAGAAGTTGGGGTAGGCGTCGGCGACGACGACGGTGACCTCGGCGGTGGGGTCCAGCTCGCGGGCGCGCAGACCTGCGGAGATGCCGGCGTCGGATCCGCCGATGACGACCAGGTGGGTCATGCGCCGAGCTCGGCGAGCAGGCCGCGCACGCGGGTCTCGATGTCGGCTGCGATCGCATCGACCCTGGCCGCGGGCTGGCCGGCGGGGTCGGTGACGTCCCAGTCCAGGTAGCGCTTGCCCGGGTAGACCGGGCAGGCGTCGCCGCAGCCCATGGTGATGACCACGTCGGCGGCCTGCACGACGTCGTCGGTCAGCGGCTTGGGGAAGGCGTCGGTCACCTCCATGCCGCGGGCGGTGAGCACCTCAAGGACGACCGGATCGACCTCGTCGGCGGGCATGGAGCCCGCCGAGCGGACGTGCACCCGCCCCTGCGACAGGTGCTCGACCATGGCGGCGGCGATCTGGGAGCGACCGGCGTTCTGCACGCAGATGAACAGCACCTCCGGCGCTTCCTTGGCCAGCACCCCCTTCGCCTGCGCGAGGGCGGTGAGCCGTTCGGTGGCGAAGCGGCACGTCAGCACCGGCAGGTGCGTCTTGACCTTGGCGGTGCGTCCCAGGGCGGCGTAGGACTCGAAGACCATCCGCTCGACGGTCTCCCGCCCCACCATGCCGGCGAAGCGGGTGGCGAGGTCCTCCACGTGGCGGGCGAGCACCACGTTGGGGTCCAGCAGCCCGGGGAACCCGGGCTGGCCGGTCGGGGCCTCGACCTGGGACGGGTTCGTGGACTGGGTCATCGTGACGCTCCCTCGTTGCTGCGGGCGGGGACGGTCGGGTCACCGGGGAACCAGCGCCGGGCGGCCCAGAGTGATACGTAGACCAGCGCGACCAGCACCGGCACCTCGATCAGCGGGCCGACCACACCGGCCAGCGCCTGCCCGGAGGTGACGCCGAAGGTGCCGATCGCGACGGCGATGGCGAGCTCGAAGTTGTTGCCGGCCGCGGTGAACGCCAGCGTCGCCGTCTTGGCGTAGCCAAGCTTCAGCTTCATGCCGAGCAGGAAGGACCCGCCGAACATGAGGGCGAAGTAGGCCAGCAGCGGCAGCGAGATGCGGACGACGTCCCAGGGGGCGGAGGTGATCGCGTCACCCTGCAGGGCGAAGAGCATGACGATGGTGAACAGCAGCCCGTAGAGGGCGACCGGCCCGATCTTCGGCAGGAACCGGGACTCGTACCAGTCGCGGCCCTTGGTGCGCTCCCCGATCGTGCGGGTGGCGAACCCGGCGACCAGCGGGATGCCCAGGAACACCAGGACGCTCACCACGATGGCCCAGACGCTGAACTCCGCCGAGGTGGTCGACAGGCCGAGCCAGCCGGGCAGCACCTGCAGGTAGAACCACCCCAGGGCGGCGAAGGCAAAGATCTGGAAGACGGAGTTGATCGCGACCAGGACGGCGCCGGCCTCGCGGTCACCGCAGGACAGGTCGTTCCAGATCAGCACCATGGCGATACAGCGGGCCAGGCCCACGATGACCAGGCCGGTGCGGTACTCGGGCAAGTCGGGGAGCAGCAGCCAGGCGAGGGCGAACATCAGCGCCGGGCCCAGCAGCCAGTTCAGCACCAGCGAGGCACCCAGCAGCCGGCGGTCGCCGGTGACCCGGTCCAGTTCGGAGTACCGGACCTTGGCCAGCACCGGGTACATCATCAGCAGCAGGCCGATCGCGATCGGCAGGCTGACGTCGCCGACCTTCACCGCGTCCAGGGCGTCGTCCAGGCCCGGGATCAGCCGGCCAAGGAGCAGGCCCAGCGCCATCGCCACGATGATCCACACCGGCAGGAACCGATCCAGGGTGGACAGCCGCGCCATCACCGGGGTGTCCAGGTCGGTGTGCGGCCGGGGTGTCTCGGCGACAGTGTCGCTCATGCGCGGTGGTGCCCTTCTCGGATCAAGCATCGACGATTGTCGATGCGATCGTGGCTGAGGTATCGACAGGTGTCAATGAAGGCAGCATGATGGCCTGGTGAGTACCGAGCTGCTGCCCTATCCCTCGTCGGTGGCCGGCGCCTGCTGCGCCCCCCTGGTCGGCCAGCCGCTCACCGCCACTGAGGCCACCGACCTGGCGCGCACCCTGAGGGCGATCGCCGATCCCGCCCGGCTCCGGCTGCTGTCCCTGGTGGCCGCCCACGAGGACGGCGAGGCCTGCGTCTGCGACCTCACCGAGCCCCTGGGGCTGTCCCAGCCCACGGTGTCCCACCACCTGAAGGTGCTCGTCGACGCCGGCCTGCTCTCCCGCGACAAGCGCGGGGTGTGGGCCTACTTCGCCCTGGTTCCCGGGGCCCTGGACGCACTGGCCGGCGTACTGAGCACTACAAATGCGCCAGTCGGCTTCAAAACGCCAACCAGCTGCTGAGAGCCGGCACCCGGACCGCTATCGGACTGGCTCTGGCGGAAGCTGAAGTCAACCGGGGCTGGAGACGAAGCCACCCAGCGTGGGCCGGCCTGCGTGTGGTCGTTGCGCGGCTGGAAGGACGAGCACCGCATCACCCCACTTGACGCGCTTCGGTCGTCAAGCACGGCTGGCCGGCCGGCGGCGCTAGGCACGCCGCGGCAGCTGACGCCAGGCCCACATGGCGGAGGTCAGGTCTGGCGCCTGATGGCCTTCGGCAGTTCGGGTCATCCGCTGACTCGCCGGTGCTCCACTCGGACCGCACCTCACAAGGGCGTGGCACAGTTCGTCCCGCACAGATCCAGCGGCTCGCCGCGCAGTCCCGACCTCGTGCCCACCACGCGGGATGACACGTGATGAGCACGCAGCGCCGGAGGACGCCACCCTATGAACGAGGCCACCCGCACGCCGGCGGACTACGCCCAGGCGTACGCCTCCTGGCATGAGGACACTCCCGTTCCCGGGGCCCTGGATGCCCGGCTCACCTTGCAGCTGGGGTCCCTGCGCGGGTTGAGCGCGGTGCGCCAGCAGGTGCAGGTCTTCTTACTCGCATCACTGGACGCAGAATCCGACGGCGTCCTCTCGCTAGCTGCCGAGGACTCCGTCGAGCAGGCCATCCTGGTGATCGACGAGCTGACGTCCAACGCGCTGCGGCACGGCGACCCGCCCTCCACCCTGCACATTGCCGACCAGGAGGGCAGGTGGGTCGTGATCGTCACCGACAGCGCCCCCGACCGGCTACCCACCCCGGCTCGGGAACGCCCCGCCGGTCAGGGCGGCTACGGGCTGTACCTGATCGCCGACCTCACCACCGCCCACGGCGTCCACCGCGACAGTGGACGCAAGATGGTCTGGGTCTCCATCCATAAGCCTTCCTGATCCTCGCGCCGCGACGTCTCACCCGAGGAATCGGCCCGGCGCCCTGATTGTCGTCGCTCTCGCTGGCCCGCCGCTGTCCTCCGCCGATGTACCGAGCTGATCAGCCGTCAGTTCATTGCCGCTGGCGGTTCGGGTTGCCTCCGATGTAGGGGCAGCCGTCGCAGCGGGGTGTGGAGCGGCAGCACTTGTCGTCCGGGTCAAGGGGCGACGGTTCGGCGTCGGTGCTGTCAGTGGCGCGGTTGGTCACGGCGGCCATCATGATCGGGTGGGACAGCAGGCATGTCGGCGGCAGCGGTCACCGCTGAACGGACGGGGCGCCGGTTGGCTGCCTGGTCGGGCTGGCTGCCGGGGTTGAAGCGGCAGCAGGTAGCCGCAGGCGCTTGAGCAGCAGGGCGTTGACCGCGACGATGAAGCTGGACCCGGACATGGACAGGGCGGCGATCTCCGGTCGCAGGACGAGGCCGAAGGCCGGCTCGAACACTCCGGCGGCGATCGGGAGCGCGATCGCGTTGTAGCCGATCGCCCAGCCGAGGTTCTGGCGCATCTTGCGTCGGGTGCCGCGGCCGATCTGCAGTGCCGTGGGGACGTCGAGTGGGTCGGAGCGCATGAGGACGACGTCGGCGGTCTCGATCGCGACGTCGGTGCCCGCGCCGATGGCGATGCCCAGGTCGGCCTGGGCGAGGGCTGGGGCGTCGTTGACGCCGTCGCCGACCATGGCGACCCGCTTGCCGGCGCGCTGGAGTTCGGTGATCTTGGCGGCCTTGTCGCCGGGGAGGACGTCGGCGATCACGCTGTCGATGCCGAGTTGCTCGGCGATGCGGCGGGCTGTGGCTTCGTTGTCGCCGCTGAGCATCACGACGTCGACGCCGAGGTCACGGAGTGCGGCGACCGCGGCGGGCGAGGTCTCCCGCGGGGCGTCGGCGAGGGCGATGACACCGGCCGGGTGGCCGTCGACGGCGATGAGGACGGCGGTCCTGCCGCTGTCGGCGAGCTGGTCCCGCCGGCGGCCCAGCTGACCGAGTTCGATGCCTTCATCGGCCATGAGGCGGGCGTTGCCCACCAGGACGCGTCGCCCGTTCACCTGGGCGCTGGCCCCGTGACCGGGGACGTTGCGGAAGCCCTGTGCGGTGAGGACGGGCAGTCCGCGGCTGTCGGCGTGCTGGACGACGGCGGCGGCGAGGGGGTGTTCGGACTCCCGCTCGACGGCGGCGGTGAGGGCCAGCAGCTTCGCCTCGGTCATGTCGTCGGCGATGACGTCGGTGACCTCGGGCTTGCCCTTGGTGAGGGTGCCGGTCTTGTCCATCACGACGGTGTCGATGCGGGCGGAGGCCTCGAGGGCAGTGGCGTTCTTGAACAGCACGCCGCGCTGGGCGCCCAGGCCGGTGCCCACCATGATCGCGGTCGGGGTGGCCAGGCCCAGGGCGTCGGGGCAGGTGACCACGACGACGGTGATGGCGAAGAGCATGGCGGTGGCGAAGGAGGCACCGGCTGCCAGCCAGACGGCGAAGGTCGCGCCTCCTCCGATCAGCGCGACGAACACCAGCCAGAAGGCGGCCCGGTCGGCCAGCCGCTGCCCGGGTGCCTTGGAGTTCTGGGCTTCCTGCACCAGGGCCACGATCTGGGCCAGTGCGGTGTCCGCGCCGACCTTGGTGGCTCGCACGCGCAGGGTGCCGGTCGTGTTCACCGAGGCACCGATGACGCCGGAGCCGGGAGTCTTGGTCACCGGCAGGCTCTCGCCGGTGACCATGGACTCGTCGACCTCGGACTCACCGTCTTCGACGGTGCCGTCGACGGGGATCTTGGCTCCCGGCCGGATGAGCAGCAGGTCCCCGGTGGTCACCTCCGCGGTGGGCACCTCGACCTGCTGACCGTCGCGCAGCACGATCGCGCGCGGTGGTGCCAGTTCCAGCAGGGTGCGGATGGCGTCGTTGGCGCCACCGCGGGCGCGCATCTCGAACCAGTGGCCCAGCAGCACGAACGCGGTGAGCACCGAGGCGGCCTCGTAGAACACCTCGCCGCCGCCGGTCAGGGTGATGGCGAGGCTGTAGACCCAGCCGGCGCCCACCGCGACGGCGACGAGCACCATCATGTCCAGGGTGCGGGCCCGCAGTGCCCGGTAGGCGCCGTCGAAGAAGATCCAGGCGGCGTAGAAGACCACCGGCAGGGACAGCAGCAGCGAGAACACGTCGTCGCGCATGCCGAACGGTGCCGCCACGGTGAACCCGAGCACGTCGCGGCCGATCGGGGACCACAGCAGGATGGGGATCGACAACGCGGCGGCGATGAAGAACCGGTTGCGCATGTCGCGGACCATGTCGTCCATCGCCATCGAGCCGTGGTGCCCGCCGTGACCCATGGCGTCCTGGGGGCTGGGGCCGGCTGGCTGCTCGTGCCCTGTCTGGTGACCGGCGGCGTGGCCGTGCTCGCTGTGCGGGGCAGGCTCAGCGTGCTGAGCGTGGTCGCTGGTGTGTGTGGCCGGGTCGCTGGACCTGTGGGCGTGAGCGTGGGAGTGGGCGGCCGGCGCGGGCTCGGTCTGCGGCTGGCAGACGTGCGTGGGCACTGACTGGCCGACGCAGTGGTAGCCGCAGTCCCGCACCCAGTCGGTGAGCTCGGTGACCGTCGTCGTCGCAGGGTCGTAGGCGACGTTCGCGGTCTGGGCGACCGGGTTGACCTCGACCGCGTGCACGCCGCGCTGGCGGGACAGCCTGGCCTCCACGACGGCTTTCGATGAGGCCCGCAGCATGCCCGAGACCTCGATGACCGTTGTTGTTGCTGGTGTCGCCACATCACCCTCCGTGTGCCGGTTCGGTTCGTGCGCGAGCTGTCGTGGTTGTCGACGGTGTGGTGGGTGGCTGACGCCGCTCACTGGCTGGTGGCGGCCAGGCTGGTGAAGCGCCGCAGTCGCAGGCTGTTGGAGACGACGAACACCGAGGAGAAGGCCATGGCCGCGCCGGCCAGCATCGGGTTGAGCAGGCCAGCAGCGGCCAGCGGCAGGGCCGCGACGTTGTAGGCGAAGGCCCAGAACAGGTTGCCCTTGATGATCGTCAGGGTGCGGCGAGAGAGCCGGATGGCGTCGGCGGTGGCCCGGAGGTCTCCTCGCACGAGCGTGAGGTCGCTGGCTTCGATGGCGACGTCCGTGCCGGTGCCCATGGACAGCCCCAGGTCGGCCTGGGCCAGGGCCGCGGCGTCGTTGACCCCGTCGCCGACCATGGCCACGACCTTGCCGCGGGACTGCAGGCGCTTGACCACGTCGACCTTGTCCTGGGGCAGGACCTCGGCGATCACCTCGTCGATGCCGACCTTCGCCGCGACCGCCCGGGCGACCGTCTCGTTGTCACCGGTCAGCAGGATGGGAGTCAGGCCCAGCTGACGGAGCTCTGCGATTGCCTGGGCCGAGGTGTCCTTGACGGCGTCGGCGACGACCAGCACGCCTCGTGCGGCTCCGTCCCAGCCGACGGCCACGGCAGTGCCGCCGGTGGCCTCGGCGGCGCTCATGGCCTGCTGGAGGTCGGCGGGCAGCCGCTGGGACCAGTCGGCGAGCAGCCGGGTCCGCCCGACGATGACGGCGTGGCCTTCGGCGACGCCCTGGACGCCGAGCCCCTCGGCGTTGAGGAAGCCCTCGACCGGAGGAAGTGACCCAGAGCGGTCCCGAGCCGCAACGGCGATGGCGGCGGCGATGGGGTGCTCGGAGGCATCCTCCAGGGCGCCGGCCAGCCGCAGCACCTGATCGGCGTCCTCACCGGTGCCGGCGATGACGTCGACCAGGGTCATCCGCCCGGTGGTGACGGTGCCGGTCTTGTCCAGCACGACGGTGTCGACCTTGCGGGTGGACTCCAGGACCTCGGGTCCCTTGATCAGGATGCCCAGCTGGGCGCCGCGGCCGGTGCCGACCATGAGGGCGGTCGGCGTGGCCAGCCCCAAGGCGCACGGGCAGGCGATGATCAGCACGGCGACGGCGGCGGTGAAGGCGACGGCGAGGCCGGCGCCGGTGCCGATCCAGAAACCGAGGGTGGCCACGGCCAGGGCGATGACCACGGGCACGAAGACCCCGGAGACGCGGTCGGCCAGCCGCTGGACCTCGGCCTTACCGTTCTGCGCGTCCTCCACCAGGCGCGCCATCTGGGCCAGCTGGGTGTCAGTACCGATCCGGGTGGCGCGGACGACGATCCGGCCGCCGGCGTTGACCGTCGCCCCGACGACGGCGTCACCGGGACCGACCTCGACGGGCACGGACTCCCCGGTGAGCATCGAGGCATCGACTGCCGAGGAGCCTTCGGTGATGACGCCGTCGGTGGCGATCTTCTCCCCCGGGCGCACGATGAACAGGTCCCCGGGGGCCAGCAGGTCGGCGCTGATCCGCTCCTCGCGGCCGGAGCGAAGCACCGAGACCTCCTTGACGCCCAGCTCGAGCAGCGCGCGCAGGGCGGCGCCGGCGCGGCGCTTGGACCGGGCCTCGAAGTAGCGGCCGGCGAGGATGAAGGTGGTGACCCCGGCGGCGGCCTCGAGGTAGATGTTCCCGCTGCCGTCGGTGCGGCTGATGGTGAACTCGAACGGGTGGGTCATCCCCGGGATGCCGGCGGTGCCCCAGAACAGGGCGTACAGCGACCAGCCCAGCGCCGCCAGGGTCCCCATGGAGACGAGGGTGTCCATGGTGGAGGTGCCGTGGCGCAGGTTCGTCCAGGCCGACTTGTGGAACGGCCAAGCCCCCCACACGACCACGGGGGCGGCGAGGGTCAGCGACATCCACTGCCAGTTGGTGAACTGCAGCGCCGGGATCATGGCCATGGCCACGACGGGGACCGTGAGGACGGCGGAGATCAGCAGGCGCTGTCGCAGGGTACGCACCGGGTCGGCCTCTACCGACTCGGTGGAGGTGTCTGTGCTGGCCCGGGGCGGTGCGGGGAGCTTGGCGGTGTACCCGGCCTGCTCGACCGTGGCGATCAGCGTCTCGGGTGCGATCCCGCCGGCGTAGGTGACCCGGGCCTTCTCGGTCGCGTAGTTGACCGTCGCGGTGACGCCGTCGAGCTTGTTGAGCTTCTTCTCGATCCGTGCGGCGCAGGAGGCGCAGGTCATGCCGCCGATGGTCAGCTCGACCTGGCCGCCGTCGGTGGCCACGGTCTGCGCGGGGTGGGCTGCTGAGCTCATCGGTCCTCCTGGGACGCTGCGTGCTTGCGTGGGTCCGCGGTGCCGGTCTGGGCGCCGGACGCGGGGTGGCTCAGTCGTCGGCTGGGTGGTCGGTGCCTGGCTGCATGTCGCCGTGGTCGGTGCCGCCGGTGTGGGGCACCTCGGTCACCGCGGCCGGCTCGTCCCCGATCGGGCCGACCAGGCTTCCGATCCCGGTTGCTGCCGCGAAGACGACGACGAGGCCCAGGACGTAGGAGCTGATCTTCAGTGGGGTGTTCATGGAGTCCTCCTGAACCGGGCCGGTGAGGGTCGCCCGGTCCCATCCGTCTGCGGTGGCGGGACCGGGCGAGCGGGCCTCAGCGGCCGGCGACCTGGTAGCCGGCCTCTTCGACCGCGGCCTGGACCGCGGAGTCCTCGACCGGGGTGTTGCTGGTGACGGTCAGGCCACCGCTGGCCAGGTCGACAGCGACGTCGGTGACGCCGGGCACCTGCCTGACCTCCTCGGTCACGGAGCTGACGCAGTGGCCGCAGGTCATGCCGACGACGGTGTAGGTGGACGTGGTCATCTGACTTCTCTCCTTGCAGTGGTTGCGCGGCGAGCCGCAGGGGGCCCGCCGCGACGCCGCGCGGGTCGCGGGCGCCGGGTCGGGGTCAGGAGCGGACGAGGCGGGCGATCGCCTCCGACGCTTCCTGGATCTTGATGTCGGCCTCGGGGCCGCCGGTGGCGGCGGCGCGGACGACGCAGTGGTTGAGGTGGTCATCGAGCAGTCCCAGAGCGACCGACTGCAGGGCCTTCGTCATGGCTGAGACCTGGGTGAGGATGTCGATGCAGTACTTGTCGTCCTCAACCATCCGCTGCAGGCCTCGGGCTTGGCCCTCGATCCGGCGCAGCCGCTTGAGGTAGTCGTCCTTGCTGCTGATGTAGCCGTGCTGACTGTGCGCTTCCTCGGTCACCTTCTGCCTCCTCCAGGTCGCGGCGGGTCGTCCGCGCCACCCATGGAAGAGAGTACCCCCCCGGGGTATGCCTGCCAAGTGGTTGGTGCGGCCGCGATCTACCCGCAACAACGAGGACTAACCGGCTTAGTAGATGCGGGGTGGGGTAGGTCCGTCGGCGCCGGGGGTGGCCACCAGGGCGAGCCTCCACACCTGAGCGAGGAGCAACCGTGACTGTTGTCGGGCAGATGCTGGAGACCTATCCCAAGGACCTGGGCGGGTTGGACCGCCAGAAGCTGCAGGAGTGCATCGAGGCGTGCTTCGAGTGCGCCCAGGCGTGCACCGCCTGCGCGGATGCCTGTCTCAGCGAGGACATGGTCGCCGAGCTCACCACGTGCATCCGGACCAACCTCGACTGCGCCGACGTCTGCGACACCACCGGCCGGGTGCTGTCCCGGCACACCGGCTACGACGCCAACCTCACCCGGGCGGTGCTGGAGGCCTGCGCCGCGGCGTGCAAGGCCTGCGGGGACGAGTGCTCCCAGCACGCGGAGATGCATGAGCACTGCCGTGTCTGCGCCGAAGTCTGCCGGCGTTGCGAGGCCGCCTGCCGCGCGCTGCTGAACTCCCTCGGCTGAGCCGCCCAGCACATCGGACCGCCTGACACCCCGCGCCCGGTACCCCGGGCGCGGGGTCAGTCCCGGAGGTCGGTGAAGGTCTGTCCCCCGTCGCGGGACTCCGCGATGGCGCTGCCGGTGACCACCAGCACCCGGCTGCCGCCGTCGGGGGTGCTGCCGACGTCCATGGCCTGCGGCGGGGCAGCCAGGTCCGCGGCAGGCTGCCAGGTCAGGGCGCGGTCCTGACTGGTCCACACCTGACCCTGGGGGTCGACGCCGACGGCTCCGCCGCCATCGGGTGACCAGTCGACGAGCTGGAGCAGCGGGGCCCCGGGGATCGGTGCCCAGGTGCTGCCGGCGTCGGTGGAGTGCAGCAGCCCCTGTTCGGTGGTCGCCAGCACCTGGTTCCCGTCCGGGCCGGCCGACAGGCTGGCCGGCGCGGACGGGATCTGGAGCTGCTCCCAGGACAGGCCGTCCGTGCTGCGCTGCAGGGTGCCGTCGTAGCCCAGAACGCCGGCGGGGCTGGCGGTGAGGGCGTGGAAGTCCGACTGGCCCTGCCGGGACAGCGGCTGCCAGCTCTGACCCTGGTCGACCGACTCGATCAGTCCGACCGGTTCCGGCAGGTCGACGCCGGGGCCTGGGTGACCGGAGGCCAGGTAGCGCCCGGGCGCGGCGACGGCGAAGCCCATGAGGTCGATGGTGGGCCCCACCTGGACGTCACCGTCGGCGGACAGCCGGAACAGCCCGTTGTGGGCAGCGACCAGGACGGCGTCGCTGCCGGCTTCACCCGCCACCCCGTGCACGTGGTTGAAGTCCGGCGGGTCGGTCTCCAGGTGCGGCGCCGGAGATGAGTTGCTCGCCTGCCCAGCGACTGCAGAGCAACCGGACAGCAGGCCCACGACCACCAGTGCAAGGCCGCTGACAGCCGGCAGTGCGCGGGGCCTTGCGCGAAATCGATCGGTGCCAGTCACAGGAAGAAGTCCCCCAGTCCGGTTGCTGCCAGCCATCCACGTAGCCAGAAGATCAAGGTGTCCCACAGGCCGGTGACCAGCAGGAGCCCGAGTCCCACCAACAGCCCGCCGCCCACCCGCATCACCGAGCGGGCGCGCCTGCGAGCCCAGGTGGAGAAGCGCAGCGCGTGGCTGGCCCCCAGTGCCATGGCGAGGAACGGCAACCCCAGCCCGAGGCAATAGGCCAGGCCCAGCAGAGCACCTCGGGCGGCGGACGCCTCTGTGTAAGCCAACGTGTTCACCGCGGCGAGAGTCGGCCCCAGACACGGTGTCCAGCCGAGACCGAAGACGACGCCGAGGACCGGGGCGCCGGCCAGTCCGCCTGTGGGGCGGTGATGGATCCGCCGCTCCCGTTGGAGCCAGGAGAACCCGCCCAGAAATGCAACGCCCATGAGGATGGTGAGGACGCCGGCTACGCGAGTGAGCACGGGCGACCACTGCAGCAGAATTCTGCCCAGGCCACCGAAGAGAGCGCCGAAGGAGATGAAGACCGCACTGAACCCGCAGACGAAGAGAAGCGCGCCGAGCAGTACTCGCCGTCGCCCGGCGATGCGCACCTGGGGCGGTGCGAGAGCCGTTGATCGACCGAGCGACCCCGATGTGGACGACCGGTCCACCGCCTCGCTGGCCGGTGCAGCGACCGCGGCTTCTGCACCCGCGAGCCCAGTGATGTAACCGATGTAGCCAGGCACCAGTGGAAGACAGCACGGAGAAGCGAAGCTGATCAGACCCACCAGGGCAGCTATGAGCAGCGCAAGCACCAGTGACCCATCGGTGACGATGCCGGCGAAGGTCTCACCGAGCGCGCTCACGAGCCATCCTCCGCGAGCAACGCATTCAACGCCGACCGCAGGTCCTTCTGCAGAACCGCACCGGTGTAGACAGCGGCCACGTCGCCCCGCGAGTCGAGCAGGATGGTCGAGGGAACCACGTTGGCGGGGAAGCTGCGGAACCTCAGAGCCACTTCACCCCGCGGGTCATACAGCGACGGGTACTCGGCCCCGGCGTCGGACATGAACGCACTGGCCAGCTGACGCTGGTCCTTCACGTCGACCCCGAGGAACTGGACCCCCTGGCCTTGAAGGTCGACGTGAACCGCCTGCAAGTCCGGTGTTTCTAGGCGGCAGGGCGCACACCAGGATCCCCAGAAGTTGATGACGGCCACCTGGCCGGCCAGGTCATCGGAAGTGAAGGGTGCTCCATCCAGGAGCTCCCCCCTGAACTCAGGTGCCGGCGCCCGGTCAGCAGGGGCGATCACCTGCCCGGCTTCGGTCACCTGCGTGAACTCGAACTCAGAGGCTCCAGCGCCCTTGTCCGATGACGAACAACTGGTCAGGAGCACGAGCGACACGACGCAAACGACCAACGTCAGCGCTCTTGGTGGCCTGAGTAAGCGGATTGGCGCGTGCGGATACAAGCTGAGGACCTCCGGAATCGACGACGCAGAGGCGCAGCCTCCGCACCGTGGACCGGCGGGCGCTGCGGCCGATGAGGCGGACCGGTGGCGGCCCAGCTGTGTACCGAGCCGCCACCGGATCGATCCGTCAGCTCCCAAGCTCAGCGAGCAGCGCCTGCATCTCCTCGATCTCGGCGGCCTGAGAGCTGGCGATCTCCTGAGCCAGGGCGATTGCGTCGATGTTCTGACCATCAACCATCTCGGTCTTGGCCATGTCAACCGCTCCCTGGTGGTGCTCGGTCATCATCTCCAGGAACATCCGGTCGAAGTCGGCGCCGGAGGCGGTCTCCAGCCCCGACATGTCCATGTTCATGTCCATGCCGCCCATGTCTCCTGAGCCGTGGTCCATGCCGTCCATGTCATCGGACTCAGACTGTCCCCAGTCTTCCAGCCAGCCGGTCATGGTCTGGATCTCGGGGTCTTGAGCGGCTTCGATCCTGCTGGCGAGCTGCAGGACCCGGGGGTCCTGAGCGCGTCCGTCGGCCAGCTGCGCCATCTCCAGGGCACCCTCGTGGTGCGGGATCATGCCCTGGACGAACTCGACGTCGGCTTCGTTGAACTCAGCCGACACACTCGCCGAGCTCGAGCTGGCAGCGCTGTTGTCATCCGAGCCGTTGGAACAACCGGCGAGGACGATCACGCCGGCGATGAGCCCTCCGGTGAGGCGGGTAAGGCCAAGGGCGGTGCGGGTCATTGCTTCTCCTGTGGATGAGATCTGGGTGTGAACGACTGACCCGATGCACGCGGGAGCGCGCCGGGTCGGCGATTCGGCCTAGATCCGCAGGAGACAGAGAGAAGCGAGGTCCGGCGGTCTGGGGAGCTGGATGGAGTCCCACCACGATCTGGCCCGGACCAGGCCCGCTCCTCGGCCACCGGGTGGAGTTCTCCGGATCAGGAGTACGGCGGCCAGGAAGGCCAGTCCGGCGAGCAGGATCCCCAGGCACACCGCCAGAGCATGAGCGCCGCTGTGGACCGGTGCGGGGTGGCTGGAAGCCTTGGCTCCTGGCGCGACCTTCCCCCCTGTCAGGGCGTCAGCGGAAACGGTGGTCACGACCGAGGCTGCGACCACCGTCACTTCTCCCCCCGCACCAGCCGGCGCAGCTCTCATGTGAGCCATGTCGGTGTGGGTGCCGGTGTGGGTGCCGCCTACGTCTGCGCTCACGCACTGCAGCCCGTGCATGGAGAACACGGCAGCGAGGACGAGCATCGCCAGCATGCGAACCGAACGCATCGTCCCCCCCTTCTCGCGCGCCTCCCCAGACACTACTACGCCCTGTAGTACTGAGCGTGGCCGCCGACTCGACCCACGGGCGACCCGGGACATCCGGGCCCCGCGGGCCGGCTCGTCAGGGGAGGATGCGGCGGGCTCCGGCGTAGCCGGACATGTCCACGCTGCCGACGCTGACCGGCTCGCCGAACGTCGTGGCGTGGACCATCTGCCCGCCACCGATGTAGATGCCGATGTGGCTGATCGGGCTGTAGTAGTAGACGAGATCGCCAGGCTGCAGCTCCGCACGGGAGACCGCACGCCCCATGGACGCCTGGATCTTGCTGGAGTGCGGCAGGGAGATGCCGGCGGCGGCAAAGGCGTACTGGGTCAGCCCTGAGCAGTCGAAGGCGTCCGGCCCGCCGGCGGCCCACACGTACGGGTCGCCCACCTGCGCAAGCGCCGTGTCGATCACCACCTGAGCGGCGTCACTGCCCGCATCCACCGAACCTGCCGGAGGCGCCTGCAGCGACTGCCCTCCGTGGGCGACATCGGCCTCCTGCTGCTGCTCAGCAGTGAGGGTGGCGTACTGGGCCTTGTAGCCCTCGATCTCGGTCTGCAGTTGCTCCTGCTGCGCCTCGACCGATCGCAACTGGGCCTCGGCCTCGGCCGTGGCCTCCGCCGCCGCAGCGCCTGCGCTCTCCGCAGCTGCGCGTGCCGCAGCCACACGCTCGAGGACGTCGTTGTGATATCCGGCGACAGACTCCAGGGTGGCGACCCGTTCGAGGAACTCGTCCGCAGACCCGCTGGTCATGAACGCCTGCAGGGACCCCAGGGCGTCACCGGTGAACGCGGTCTGCGCGACAGTGGCGATCTGGTCTTCCAGGGCGGCAAGCTGGGCATCAGCCTCCGCCAGCTGGGCGGCGGCGCCAGCCGCGGCGGCCTGCTGCTGGGCGAGGATCTCCCGGGCCTCGTTGAAGTCCTCGGTGAGGACTTCCAGCTCATGACCTCTCTCGGCCGCGAGCTGGGCGGCCTGCTGGCCGGTGGTCGCCTCATCCGGCGCGGCGATGGCGCTGCCCGGAGTCAGGCCCATGCTGGCCGCACCCAGCAGCGCCAACACCGTGAGACGGGTGAGGGGTCGCCGTCCAGGGCGGGCGGTCACTGCTCGACGGGTGCTTCCGGCACGAAGTGTCGCCACGGGTGGCGGCTCCTGTCTTCCATGGCCGCCTACCGAGTTAGCTGACGGGTTCGGGCGGGAAGTCGCCCGTCGCGTCCGCCCACGTGGGCGGACGCGATTGACCCCAGGACTGCGGTGGGTCCCCGGTCCTCGGCTGTTGCCCGAGGTTCGGCGGCGCCGGGTCAAGGCCGCCCCATGGGCGACGACAACTCTTCCCGGCGCCGCTCAAAGTAGGGCCGGGGCAACTCCGCCACCACGTCCTCCTATGCGTGTTGAGTAGTTGGTACTGGAGTGACCACTGAGGTTCGATCGGGCACCCGAAAGCGTCAGATGCCGGTATGTCCGTCTGGTGCGGCCCATACGATTGGTCCGGTTGTACGAACTGAGCCAGGCCGCCGGCCCGGCGTGGGGCACACGCCCGTGTCGACGCAGCAAGCAGAGGAGCGGCCATGCCCCGGCTGGGCAAGCTCGAAGCCGCCGTGATGGACGTCTTGTGGTCCAGCGACTCGCCGCTGACCGTGCGCGAGGTCCTCGAGCGGATGCCCCCGCAACGGAATCTGGCCTACACGACCGTGATGACCGTGCTGGGGAACCTCTTGCGCAAGGGACTTCTCGACCGGGAGCCGGTGGGCCGTGCGTTCAGCTACCGCCCGACCGTGACCCGCCAAGGGGCGGCGGCCGCCTCGCTCAGGGAGATCCTGGACGCATCGGAGGACCCGCGGTCGGTGCTGCTGCACTTCGCCGAGACAGCCACCGACGAAGAGTCTTCTGTGCTGCGTGAGGCGCTCGCACGGCGAGCCGCGTCCTCGTGATCGGCATGATCGCCGTCCTGCTGGCGGGTACGGCTCTGGGCGCGCACGGGCACCGCCCATTGCTGTGGCTCGCCGATCGGCGGGTCGATCCGACCATCCTGTTGGTGGGCTGGTCACTCCTGACGGTGGGGCTCGTGGCCTCAGGCCTGGCCATGATCGGCCTGCTCGCCCTGCCGATGGACCAACACGAGGCCAGTGGGCTGTTCCAGCTCGTGGGGGGGTGCTGGACAGCGGTCACCACGGGCACCGTGCCCGCCTGGCAGCAGACTGTCGCCGGAGTCAGCCTGATCATGGCCGCGACCATCGTCGTGCGGCTCGGCAAGGCCGTCGTGAGTCGTGCGAGGTCGGTGAGGCGGCACGCCCCGCACGTCGAGCGGCTACGTCTCCTGGCCCTCAGCTCCTCATCAGGCGAGCCACTGTGGGTTCCTGACCAGCGCGCGATGGCCATGTCCATCGGCGGCCGACCTGGAGTGATCATCGCCTCCGATGGCTTACGGGCACAGCTGCCTCCCGAGGCGGTGACGGCGACACTGGAGCACGAGCGGGCTCACCTGCGCGGACACCACCATGCTCTCGTCACGGTTGCTGAGACGTTGGCTGCTGCGCTTCCGTGGTGTCCTCTGCTGCGCGCGGCGCCAGCCGCGACTCGGGACCTGGTGGAACTGGCCGCCGATGCGCAGGCGGCTCAGCGGTGCGGGCCCGAGGCCGTGCAGGTCGCACTGCGCAAGATGACCGGGCAGCCGGTTCTTCCCTTCGGGTTGGCCATGGCTTCCCGGCTCACCGAACTGCGGATCAGTCGGCTCGGAGGGTCCGGTGACCGGCGCATGCGCCGTCTTCTTCGCTGGCCGGGGGCTCTGGCGATGGCGTCCGGAGCTCTCCTGCTGCCCGCAGCGACCACGTGGCTGGGTGTCAACATCGTGCTGTGCGCGGTCACCTGATCAGCGGTTCCCCGAGTACTGAGTCTCACAAGGGCCATCGCACGTCCGCCTGCTTCGGCTCCTGAGGTTCCGCCGTTGGGACCCCCTGGTCCGTCGACCCACTCCACGCACCGATCCGTCTGATGCGTCAGGTCCAGACTGATCGATGGCTCCTCGGCCTCAAGCGCGCCAACTTCACTGCCGTTACTACTACAACCAGTAGTAGCGATGTGAAGTGAGGACGAGACCTGATGCGCACCGGACGTCTTCGACGTGGCGGCTCCAGCAGCACCCTCGTGCAGGGCGCTGGCAGCAGCCTCCCGCGCCGGATGACGGGGCACCGTCGCGGCTGGTCTGCTCGGCTGCGCCCGCTCGCAGGCCGCTCCCCACGGCATGAGCCAGGGCGTCGAGCAGGGTTGCTAGCCATCGCGGTGGCCGTCGTCCTCATCGGCCCCCTGGGGGCTCCGGCGCTGGCCGCACCCACCAACCCCAGTGATGCCGCCCTGTCGTCTGCTCGCAGCGCGCAGGACGTGGCCGCAGCGGAGGTCGGTCGCATCTCGGCTCTGGTCGCAGCCGCCGAGTCGGACCTGGAGCGGGCCGGCGTGGTCGTCGAGGCGGCGAATGAGACCTACCGGGTGGCGCAGGGTCAGCTCGAGGAGGCGGAGGCCGCGGCCGCGGCCGCCGCAGCCGCGCTGGCGGAAGCCGAAGAGGCCGTGGGCGTGGCCCAGGCGGACGTCGCAACGCTGGGCCGGGAGAGCTACATGCGCAATGACTCGATCAACGGCCTGGCGGCACTGCTCAGCGCTGAGGGTCCGGCTCAGCTGCTGGAGCAAGCTGCCACCCTGCAACTGCTCGGCGACCAGCGCACCGCCATGCTCGACCAGTTGCGCGTTGCGGAAGCGCGTCAGCTCGACACGGACGCAGCGGCTCGCACGGCCGTTGCAGAGAAGGACGCTGCCGCGCAAGAAGCGGAGCAGGCGAAGGCCGCCGCGGAGTCCCAGCTGTCCGTATTCCAGGCGACTGCCCAGGCCACCAGCGCCCAGAAGGCAACCTACGAGCGGCAACTGCAGGATGCCCAGATCAACCTGCTGACGCTGCAGGGGCAACGCAACGCGTACCAGGCATGGCGGGATGAGCAGGCGAGGCAGCAGTCCGCGGAGGCCGAGCGGACCGCCGCCGCAGCCAAGGGGGCAGCCGAGGCCGCCGCCCGAGCGCGGCAGACGCCCGTGCCGCCCCCGCGCTCCGCCAACACCGACAATGCGCTCCGAACTCCGGTGACCGGCGGTGGCGTTGCACCGACCAGTGGCCGGTTCACCACCTGCTTCGAGATGCGCTGGGGTGTGATGCACAACGGCGTGGACATCGCCGCGCCCATCGGGACACCGATCTACGCCCCAGCCTCCGGTCGGGTACTCCGTGCGGGGGAGGCCACCGGTTACGGCCTGGCCGTCTACCTGCAGCACGACGACGGGTCGGTGTCGGTGTACGGGCACGTCAACGACTACTTCGTGACCGCCGGCCAGCGCGTGTCGGCCGGCGAGGTGATCGCGGAGGTCGGCAACACGGGGCAATCGACCGGCCCGCACCTGCACTTCCAGGTCAACACCGCGGGCCTGCACGCCGGTGCGGTGAACCCCATCTCGTGGCTGGCTGCCCGCGGCGTGTCCATGGGCGGCCGCTGCCGGTGATCTCCCACGGAGGGCCGGTGCACCGCTGGTGGCGCGCGGTGCTGCTCACCGTCGCCGTCCTGGTCGTCGTGGGCCTGGCATGGCAGGTCGACGTGCCTACGGCCACCGCGGTGCGCGACCGCTTCCGTGCTCCTGGGCCGGCGGACTGGTGGCTCGCACTGCTGGGCCTGTCGCTGGCCTTGTTGCTCCCGACTCCCCGCTCAGCGTTGTCGGTACTCGCCGGCGCGGTCTTCGGACTGTCGGCAGGCCTGGCGCTCGTTCTTGCTGCTGCCCTGGCTGGCGGGATCGGCGGGTTCGGCGCGAGCCGCTGGCTCGGCCGCAGCCTCGTTCAAAGAGCCTTCCGGCAACGCCTCAACCGGGTCGACGAGGTGCTGAGCCGTCACGGCGTGCTGGCGGTGCTGACGGCTCGCATGCTGCCTGCGCCACCCTTCGCGGTGGTCAGTTATGCCGCCGGCGTCAGCGGGATCGCGCTGGTCCACTTCGCGGTCGGGACGGCTGTTGGCGTCATTCCTGGGTCCGTGCTGTACGTCAGCCTCGGAGCCGCGGCAGGCAGTGCCGACGGCTGGTGGGCTGGACTGCAGGACCGGCCGTGGCTGGCCAGCCTGGCGGGACTCGTCGCCGTGGCCCTCCTCGCGCTCTGGTGGCTGCGCCGTGGGCGGCACAGCCACCAGAGCCATGAGGAACCGGAGACCTGAGGTCGCGCAACGACGGTTCAGCGGCCGCGGCCGCCGAGATCTGGCCTCGACGAGGCGGAAGAGTGGCCGAACCCGGCTGTCAGCCGCAGCTGCCGCCCAGAGGGAGGCCGCGCTGGCTCAGCCACGGGATCGGGTTGGTGCGGTTCTGGTAGAGCCCACCTTGGTGCACTTCGAAGTGGAGGTGCGGACCCGTGGACTGTCCCGTGTTGCCCACCTCGGCGATCTGATCGCCCGCCGACACCTGCTGTCCGGCGGCCACCGAGTAGCTGTTGATGTGGCCGTACACGGTGATGGAGCCGTCAGCGTGCTGCAGGTAGACAGCCAGGCCGAAGCCGGACGCGGGCCCCGCCTGCAGGACCACACCACCCTCCGGCGCGTAGATCGGGGTGCCGATCGGAGCAGCGATGTCCACGCCGTAGTGCATGGTTCCCCAACGGGAGCCGTAGCACGAGGTCACCCGGCCGGTCGTCGGTATGCCGGTGCTCGTGCCGGCGGAGGTCCGCTCGCTTCCGCGGGAGGCCGCTTGTTCGCCCCGTTCGGCCGCTGCGACTGCGGGTTCGCCGGCGTCTGCCTGCTCGGCAGCTGCTGAGGTGGCCGTTTCGCGGGCGAGGGTGGCCACTCGCTCCCGGGCCTGCTGGAGTTGCTGCTCCAGCGCGGCCCTCTCGCCTACGGCGGCGTCGTAGGTCCGCTGGGCGGTGGCGAGTTCGTCCTTGGCGACCCGCTCGGCCTCCGCGGCGGCCTGAGCGGCCGCGTCGCGCGCATCCACGGCCGCCTTGGCGGCCTCGGTCGCTGCCTGCTGCTGGACCTCGACGACCTCGAACTCCTCGAGCTGCTCGGCCCGGGCATCCCCGAGGTACTCCAAGGTCGCGGCCCGGTCGAGCACTTCCTCGGGGCTTGCTGCACCGAAGAACGCCGAGGCAGCGCCATAGGCGTCAGCACCCATGTAGCTCTGCCGGCCCACAGCCGCGACGTCGGTGCGTGCCTGGTCGACCGCAGCCTGTGCGGCATGCAGCTCCGCAACCCGGGTATCGGCCAGCTGCCGGGCGACGGACAGTTCGGCCTGGGCGACCAGGCTCTGGTCGGCGACTGCCTCCGCTTCCACGGTGAGCCGCTGCAGGTTCTCCTCAGCTGCCGCCACGGACTCTTCGATGCCACGCAGCGCGGCATCGGCGGCGGCGAGCTCGGACTGGCTCGCTGTGGCAGCCGGTTCTGCGGGTGCGGCCTGGGCTGCGGGGCCCGCGAGGGCCAGCAGCAGTGCGGCGCTGGTGGCCAAGGCCGGTGCGAGCACCGCGGTGCGCCAGCGGGGGCGCTGCGGGTGAGCCGACTGCGGCTGTGCGAGGTGCCAGATGATGTCGTGCGATGTCGCCAACGCGACGGGCTCCGTTCTCCCTCACCGTCTACCGAGTTAGCTGACGGGTTCGGGCCGGAGACAGCCCTACTCGCGGCGGCACTGTGGCCAGGCGAGATTCACCCCAGGGGATCGATGGGTCCCCGGTCCGCCACCGCGAGCGGTGGTGGTTCGACGGGGTCCGGGCGAGGACCTCAGGACGAGGTCGTGGCTCACACGGACCGGATGGGACGGTACTACGACCTTGGATAGTTGTCACAGGTCGGTAACAGTGGCCAACTACTTCGGCCTGCCGCATCGCTGCTAGCTGCCATCTCTGTTCCAGGCCTGGGCTCAGGAGATGTCGAGCACCGGCAGCAGTTGGACTCTGGCATCGACCACAGCGGTGGCCTCGGCCAGCGCCTGGCGGGCTTCGTTGAGGCTGGTCGTCCTCGGGACCGACGGTTGCGGGGAACTCCGGCTCGTGACGGCGCGGGCAATCAGTGCTGACGTGGCCGGTGAGCACGTGCGGGCCGGTAGTCCTGCCGGTAGCTTGCGAACGGGAGAACCGACGCGCCAGCGGCGGGACGTGCGCGCCCCCGCGCGAGTCCCGACACCCGGCCGGTACGGTTGTTGCAGGCCGAATGCCGGGGTGTCGACGTCGCTGGTGCGGGCATGGATCGCGTCGACGATCTGCTGCTCGATCGCCGCCAGGACGTCGCCATCACTGGCCAGGACGTGCAGCCACCGGGTGCCGCTGGTCGCTGCTTCATCGACGCGGGTGGGCACTCATCTTGAGGCGCGGTCGAGAGCCTCAGGATGCCTTGTTGAGGTACTGCCGCCGGGCGCGGTTGATGGTCTCCGCCGTGCTCATGGGCAGGTCCATCTCATCCTCTCCCTCATGCACCTGCACGATGCGCGCTACGTACGTCTCGGCTTCGGCGCGGTTTCCCTGGTGGTAGCCGACTTCCATCGCGTCGAGCAGTACCTGTTCGTCGTCCGGTGCGACGAGCAGCGCGGTCGCCGAGCCAGTGCGCGCCGCAGCCAGGTCGCCGATGGCAAGCGCGACGGTGACGACCTGGTGGGCGACGTCGCAGATCGCGGCGCTGAGAGTGAAGTCGAGACCGTCCAACCACTCATAGCCTGTGGGACGTTGGGCGAACGGCGGCCCGGACACCAACTCCAAGGCGGCGAGCAAGTCGGGCAGACCGTCGTCGCCGCGTACCTCCGCGCGGGCACGCAGCTGACGGAACAGGTCAGCGTCGACGAGCACGTTGGTCAGTGTGTACCGGCCACGGTGACCAGAGCTGAGGTGCTTGTGCCCGGTGGCGGGGTCGACGCCGAGCCACCCACGCGCGCCGGCGGTGACCCGGTGCACGTACGCGCGGGCGCTGACCGGGTCTGTCTTGCCGCCGCGGGCCGGTTGCAAGGCAGTGGCGGCCTCGTCGGCGGTGGCGCCGTGCGGGCGGGTGGCGAGGTAGGCGACCGTCTCCTCGTAGCGGCGGCGCAGCCCGGACTTGGCCACAGCCGTCTCGTTGCCGTGGGCTCGCAGGGTGACCGGTCCGAGCAACGTCAGCCGCGGCCGGGTGCAGTCGGGTGACCACCAGTCAGCCAGATCGTGATCGAGCTGGGTGAGGTCGTTCTGGATGCGCCGGCGAAGTGCGGCAGGGACAGTCCGCGCCGTCGCCTGCGCAACGTCGCTGGTCGCCAACGGACCGGAGTGACTGGCAGTTGCCTCGAAGGGTGCTGCGGCAGCGGGCTGTTGGTGTGGCGCCGGCAACCGATCGAGGGCCGGTGGCGGGCTGGTTGCCGGAGGGGTCACGCTGTCGCGCAGTGCGCCGGCGGCGTCGGTGTGCACCTGCCATGGGCGGTCGCCGTCGGCGGCAGGGATGGGTTCGTCGCCGGAGTCGCGTTCGAAGGCCAGCAGCGCGGCGATGTCGCGCGCTTGCTGAACTGTCAGCTGCGGCGCCGGCAGGCGAAGATCCAGAGCGGGCACGAGAAGCAGTCCGTCCTCGGTGAGCGTGAGCAGCCACTCGCTTCTCCGCTGCACCGGCTCGGCGCCGAGCACCAGGGCCAGTGCTGTGCGCTGCTGTCGCGACTGCAGGGCAGCGGCGGCTTCGGCCAGTTCGCCGTCATCGCCGATGTCGTGCGGAGCGAGAACGACCTGGGGCATCCAGCCGTCGCCGGTTCCGGCCCGGAGCCGACCGTCCAGCACGTCCACGGTGCCGCTCTCACCGGATTCGTCCAGGCCGATGTGAGAACCGGACTCGACGGGGTGGACCCGGTGCGGCGCCAGGTCGACCAGTTCCCGACCGAAGCCGACAGTGGTGACGGTGAGCAGGTCTGACCAGCTGTTGACGGCCAGTTCGGCTGCCAGGTGCCGGGCGAAGTCATCCCGGCGGTCGACCGTCCCTGCCACGTGGACAGCGCCCATCCGCTCCAGGTCCAGCAGCCAGCGACCTCGGCTGTCGGAGCCGATGGTGACCAGCGCTGGATACGGCGCCAGGCGTGCGCGAGCCAGATCCACGGGGACGCCGGTGTCCTGGTCGAGCTGAACCGTCCACCAGAGACCGGTCTCGTCGGCGGTCCATGGGTCGGGTGGCGGGCGGCTGGCCGGGGCGTACAGCCGAAGACCAAGGTGGCGGCTGTCCAGTCGCGCGGCCACGACGTCGGGCATTCTTCCCTCAGGGTCTTCGCAGATCTTGACGGCGAGGCTGCGCACTGCTCGGTCCAGCGCCGCGTAGTCGGCATGGCCGGCGTCGGCCGCTGCGGTCACGGTCCTCTGAGCGCCAACGAGTTCCCTCGGCAGGGAGGCCAGTCGGCGGCCAGGGCGTCGACGGCGCAGACGCCGGCGGCGGTATGCCAACCAGACTGCGCCGACACCGGCGGCGAGCAGCGCGCCGCTGCCAGCAAGAACGGCCACCAGCTCCGACGGTGCCGGGCTCTCGTCGGCGTCGCGGCCGTCGACATCTGCCGACGGTGATTCGGAGCGCTCGGATGGACGCGCCGATGTCGGCGACGTGGCCGGTGTCGACTCGGCCGGATCCGAGGACTCGCTCTCCCCCGGCAACGCGGGTGGCGCCTTCTCCGCTGGCGAGACGGGCGTGGCCGACGGAGCGGGGTCGGAAGTGGCCGGGTCGGAAGTGGCCGGGTCGGAAGTGGCCGGGTCGGCGGGCGGGATGTCGAGGACTTGACCGGGGCGGATCAGGTCGGGGTCGGTGAATCGGCCTCCGCCGGGCAGGAGTTCACCGGCGTTGAGGTCGAAGATCGGCTGCCAGTGCTGCAGATCGTGCTGCTCGGCGATGCCGGTCAGGGTGTCGCCCGGCTGCACGGTCACCTCGCCCGGAGTCGCGTCTGCTGCGAGAAGGTCCGCGTCCGGTGGGAGGACGAGTGTCCAGCCAGGGCGGATCAGGCCGGGGTCGGTGAGGAGCGCTCCGTCGGGCTGGGGCCGGTCGCGATTGAGCTGGAGGATCTCCTCGAACCGGGCCCAGTCGCCCAGGTAGCGGGCGGCGATGCGGCCGAGGGTGTCGCGCGACTGCACCGTGTAGGTGGGACCAGCCGGGGCGGGCGCGGCCGGCGGGGTGTCCGCTGGCGGGGCGGGCGCCGACGGGGGCTCCGCGTGGCCGACCGGCTGCTCGGCGACGACGGGTGGGCCGGCCAGGGCGGGAGCGGCCAGCAGCGGCCCGCTGCCGACTCCGAGGACGGCAGCCACGAGCAGGCCGGCCATCTGCTGCGGCGCCGCCAGGCCGGGCAGTCGCATCGGTGGCAGGCCGCGCAGCTGGCTGGCGAGCTCGACGGTCACCGAGAGGGTGAAGCAGGCCCACGCGATCCAGCCGATGACCACGAGCAGGCCGAGGAAGAGCGCGCCGGTGTCCGGGCCGCTCAGCGCGGTGATCACCTGTTCCGAAGAGGGCAGCTCGTCGGGCAGGTAGGCGCCGCCGAGCTCCCAGAGCGCGATCGGGACGCCGGCGACCGCGGCCGCCAACAGAACTCCGGCGATCAGCCGGCGTAGCAGGTCCTGCACCTGCGGTGATGTGGTCATGGGCCCGCTCCGCCGTTCTGGCCGGTCCCGCTGATCAGGTCGGCGGTGCCGGTGCCCTCCACGGTCAGCGTGGAGATCCCGATCAGGCCGAGGAAGACCGTGGGCTCGGTGATGGTGGTGGTCACCTGCAGGGTGTCGCCGTCGACGACGGTCACCGCGCCCTGCACGTCGTTGCGGTCGAGGTAGTTCTGCGCGGCGGCGACCGCGGCGGCCGGATCAACGCGGATCTGCCCGATCAGGGCGGCAGCGACGTCGAGGGCCTGCCCGCCGGCTCGAGCGGCTTCCTCGGCGATGGCGTTGGCGCGCTGGGTGGCGGCCACCTTGGCGCCGCCGTCGACGGCCAGGCCGATGATGAGCAGCAGCCCGGGGACGAGGACGGCAAGGAAGGCGCTGATCGCGCCGCGCTCGGCATCGGCGTACCGGAGCCGCTGGCGGGTGCTCATCGTTCGCGATAAGCGTCGACGGGGCTGGTGAAGGACGCCTCGACGGTGACCGATCCGGGCAGGCCCGGGGCCAGCAGGTCCCCCATGCCGATCACGCAGGTGATCGACACGGTGACGTCGCCGGGCTGACCGGGCGGGGCCTGGAATCCGGTGGTGTCGATGTCGACGCTGGTGCTCTGACAGCGCAGGTCCTGAGCGGCAAGGGTGCGGTCCGCCTGAGCCGCGGCCAGTGCGGCGGCGGTGACGTCATTCCGCGCGAGGGATGCCTCCCGGGCGGCCGCGCGGGCGGCTTCGGCGACGGCACCCTCGGCCACCTGGGTCCGCCCGGCGACGACGGCGAACGACACCAGCAACAGCAGCACCGGTGCCAGCAGTGCAAGCTCGACCGACACCGACCCCCGCTCTGCGTCCTGGGCGCTCATGGGGTGGGCCGTTCGACGGGGCCGACGGCGGTCTGGGTGACCGACCAACCGGAGAGGCCGGGAAAGAGGCTGAGCGAGGTGCCGGTGACGGTCACCTGGATGCTGCTGGGAGAGCCGCTCACCGTCACGTCCCGGCCGGTGAGCAGATCCTGCGCGGTCTGATCGAGGAAGTCCTCGGCCGCCGACTGGGCGCGTGCGGTCGAGGCGGGCTGCACCCGGCCCTCGCGGGCGCCCTCCTGGGCCGCGCCCAGGGCGACCGACCGGGCGTAGAACCACAGGGACGCCTGGATCAGGGTCATCACCAGCAGCAGTACAACCGGGAAGGTGACCGCCAGTTCCACCGAGGCCGCCCCACGCTCGCTGGACAGCCGTCGTTGTTCTCGGCTGCCGGTCCGGCGGCCGAGGGCATGGCCCGGCGGGGCATGCCCGCACGGTCGCGGGCGGTGGCGGGGCCGGACACGAGGTGGCTACTGGATCTCGGCGGAGCGGGAACTGACCGCGTTGGCGATCACGGCCACCAGCGCGATGGCGATGCCGATCAGCGCCACGGTGATGATCACCTGCTCGACCGACAGCGAGCCTCGCTCCGGATCGTCGTGGGCATCGCGGAGTCGGTCGCGCAGGGCAGCGCCGAGAGCGGTCAGGGTGCTGATCAGTTGCGTCATCGGATCTCCTCGACTGGTGCTCGGTCAGCTGGTCATGAGTCGGGCCAGGGCGGGATAGAGGAACAGCAGCAGGAAGGCGATCGACAGCAGGGCAACGGGGGCGGTGAGCTTCTCGCTGGCGGTGTTGGCCGCCGCTTCCTCCTCGGCCAGCAGCTGCACCCGCAGCGACTGGGCACGGGCTCGCAGCGTCGGGGCGATCGACGCGCCTTCGACGGCGGCGACGGCGGCGATGTCGGCGACATCGGCCAGTTCGACGACCCCGGTGTCGGTGGCCAGCCGGCGCAGCCCGTCCCAGGGCGGGTCGCCGGCCAGCCGTGCGGCGACGAGCGCGCCGGCGATCCGCCGGAACACCCAGCCCTCGCCCAGGGCGGCGGCCCGTTCCAGAGCGATGGTCGGCCCCTCGCTGGCGTCGCGGCGGAGGCTGACCAGGTCCAGGTAGGAGCACAGCGCCCGGCGCAGCTGGCCGCGTGCCTCGCCGGCCTGGTCACGCGCGACGACGTCGACGACGAAGAACAGGATGGCTCGCCCTACCGTGGCGCCCGACGACGACGAGAGGACTGCTGATGGCGCACGACGCATCCGGTGGCTTCACCGATGTCGAGCTGGCTGCGATCAAGGACCGCGCCGCGGAACTGCGCACCGAGAAGGGCGGCAAGAAGGCGGCTGCGGCCCTGGACGACCTGCTGGCGAGCATCCGGGCGATGCCGGACGACCAGCGGGTGATCGCCGAACGCATCCACGTCATCGTCACCGAGGTCGCGCCGCAGCTCCGGCCGAAGACGTGGTACGGGCAGCCGGCCTGGACCGACACCGAGGGCAAGGTGGTGGTGTTCTTCCACTCCGCTGCCAAGTACGACACCCGGTACAACAGCCTCGGGTTCGACGAGGCGGCACACCTCGACGACGGGGTCATGTGGCCGACGGCGTACGCGATCACCGGCCCACTGGGGGCCGCCGAGGAGGAGCGGATCGCCCGACTCGTGCGGAAGGCGTCCGGCTCAGCGGACTCGGCGCCGGACGCCTAGGGCTCCGAGCGGGGCTCTCCGACGGTCACGTGCTGCCGGGGCGAGGACGGCGACGGCGATGGGCGGCTCGTGCGGACCTCTTCGTCGGGCGACGGGGCGGGGGGGCGTGACGAGGCGCGCCGATGGCGCAGGTACGCGCCGGAGCCGGCGTCGTCCCTCGTCGCCCTGACCTCCCGTGCGCGGCGGAGGGGGCCTTCCCGATCCCAGACTCCACGGGCCCTCCCTCGTCTACCGCGATGGCCGCACCGTGGTCGTGGAGCGCAGCGTGCACCAGTTGCGCGAGTGCTCCGCCGCCTCAGCCTCATCGGACAAGGGAGGGCACCTGATGCCCACGGAACGAACCGCTCTCGTCACCGGAGCCAACCAGGGCCTGGGCAAGCAGGTCGCGAAGGAGCTGGTCGCTGCCGGGGTCGTCGTGTACGTCGGCTCCCGCGACCTGGCCCGCGGGGAGGAGGCGGCTGCCGACATCGGCGCCGGCGCCACCGCGCTCCAGCTCGACGTGACCGACGCCGCGTCGATCGCCACGGCCACCGAGCGGATCCGCGGGGAAGCCGGCCGGCTCGACCTGCTGGTCAACAACGCCGGCATCGCGACCACCCGTACCCAGCTCGACCTGGCCGAGTTCCGGGTCACGTCGAAGCCCAGCACCGCCCCGCTGGACGACGTCCGGGCGGTCTGGGAGGTGAACGTCTTCGGCGTCCTGGCGGTGTACCAGGCCGTGCTGCCGCTGCTCCGCCGGTCGTCGGATCCGCGCATCGTCAACGTCACGAGCGCGCTCGGCTCGCTGACGACCGTCGCCGACCCCGCGTTCCCGCTCCGCTCCGCCTTCGACCCCGTGTACGCCGCGTCGAAGACAGCGCTCAACGCCGTGACCCTGGCCATGATGATCGAACTCGAGGAGACCGACGTCGCGGTCAACCTCGTCTCCCCGGGCTTCGCGAAGACCGCGCTGACCAACTTCGAGGGGACGGACTCCGTCGAGGACGCCGCCCGCGAGGTGGTACGCGTCGCCCGCCTCGGCCCGGACGGACCGACCGGCACCTTCACCACCTGGAGCGGCGTGGGCATCCCGTGGTGACCTCGGCAGGCCCGGCACCGCGGTTCCGGGCCACCGGACCCGAGGCCGCCGACCGGCGGGACTCCCGTCGCTCAGCGCCCGTGGTGGTGCGCCCTCACGACCACGCCGGCGGCCCGCCGCTCCCCAGCGGGCCGCCGGCCCGGGAAGCCCCGCTCATGGCCCGCGAGCTGATGACCGCCGACCAGGCGTTCACGCAACTGACCACGGCGAGTCAGCACCTCAACCGCAAGCTGCGAGACATCGCTGACGAGGTGGGGGCGACGGGCGAGTTGCCGGCCGCCCCGGAGCGCCCGCGGCGGCGCGACGCCCGCTGATCCCGGCCGACGCACAGCGTCGTCCTGCCGGGCCGGCCCGGCCCCGTCGCCGTGCGCCGGACCGTCGACGGTCGCTGGCCGCCCGCCGGGCGGGCGCTCAGCGGTGGGCCAGCGCGTCCAGCTCGCGCACCAGCCACTCGGCGACGCGGGCGTTCCACGCGGCGTTCCCGGGCACCGCCGTCCCGCGCGGCACGGCCTCCACCACCATGATCAGCGCCAGCTGCGCCCGGTACAGGTGCAGCCGCCAGCGGGTCGCCCGGTCGAGCACCACCGGTCCCCCGGCCTCGGCGTAGCCGGCCAGGAAGTCGCGGTCCTCGGCGATGTCGCCGAGCAGGGCGAGGGAGACGAGGTCGGCGGCCGGGTCGGCCCACAGCGCACGCTCGTGGTCGATGAACCCGGTGACGACCGGCTCGGGTCGGTCCAGGTCGATGAAGACGTTGCCGTCCCAGAGGTCGAAGTGGACGAGCACCGGCGTGGTCACGTCTCCCAGCGCGGCGTCGGCTGCCGCGTGCAGCCGCTCCCGGATCTCTGCCGCCGGCCTCGGCAGCTCCACGGCGTACCGCTCGGCGTCGGCCAGCAGCGCGTCGACGACCCGCTGGTGGGCCTCGGTCCAGGTGGGCGCGCTTAGCTCGGGGCGGCCGGGGTACCCGAACGGCCCGTCACCGGTGACCGAGTGCAGGGCGGCGACGTGCCGGCCGACCTGCCGGCGCAGCGCGGCGCGCTGCCGGTCGTCGACCCGCGCGGCCTGCGACGACCAGGAGGCGCCGGGCAACGACGAGGTGAGCAGGTACTCGCGCCCCTGCGCGGTCGCCCCGGCGGCGACGAGCTCGGGCACCGGGGCGGAGGTCTGCTCGGTGAAGAGCTGGAGACACGCCGCCTCGGTGGCCAGCAGGTGCCGCTCGTAGGTGAGCAGCGGGGTGCCCGGTGGCGGTGCCACCTTCAGGACGAGCTCACGCCCGTCGGCCAGGCTCAGCGCGTACGCCGAGTTGAACGTGCCCTCGGTCAGCTCCCGGACCCTGCGCATGGCCACGTCCGGCCCGAGCGCCGCACGGACGACGTCAGCGGTCTCGGTACGCGTCAGCGGCTGCTTCACCGCCGGGGGCGGCGGGCCCGGGTCACCGCGCCGGCGACGGGTTGCGGGGCAGGCCGAAGAGGTCGAACAGCCGGGGGCCGAGGAACGCCGTCGTCCGCACGACCAGGCCGTCGCGGAACTCCAGGGCGTGCACCGCCCACGGCTCGAACGACCCGCCCGGCCCGCTGGGCCGCCACTGGGCGAAGCCGGGGTTGCCGTTGAGCTCCAGCGGGACCACGTGCGAGCCCCGGCAGCCGTGCCCGGGGCCGGTGAACCAGGTGGCGATGTCGGCCGAGCCGCGCAGCCACATGGCGTAGGGCGGCATGTCCATCACCGCGTCCTCGTGCAGCAGCGACACCAGCGCGTCGATGTCGTAGCGCAGGAAGGCGTCCAGGTAGCGGTCGAGCAGGTCGGTGTCGCCGGCGGGGACGTCGCGGGTGGGAGCCGCGTCGGCGCCCTGGTGCGCGGCGAGCGTGGCCCGGGCCCGCTGGAGCGCGCTGTTGGCCGCCGCGACCGACGTCTCGAGCAGGGTCGCCACCTCGTCGGCCTTCCAGCGCAGCACGTCGCGCAGCACCAGCACCGCCCGCTGCCGTGGCGGCAGCAGCTGCAGCGCGGCGACGAAGGCCAGCCGCACCGACTCCTTCTGCACGGCGAGGTCGGCCGGGTCGCTCCCCACCGGCAGCACCGCCCGGTCCAGCGCGGGCTCGACCCAGGCCCCGTCGGGCAGCACCCCGGCCAGCGACTCCACCACCGGTGCGCTCGGCTCACCACCGGACAGGTCGACCGGGAGGGCCCGCCGCTTGCGACCGTCGAGGGCGTCCAGGCAGACGTTGGTGGCGATGCGGTACAGCCACGAGCGCAGCGCCCCGGCGCCCTGCAGGCGGTCGAGGGAGCGCCAGGCCCGGATCATCGTCTCCTGGACGGCGTCCTCGGCGTCGAAGGAGGAGCCGAGCATCCGGTAGCAGTACCCGGTCAGCTCCCGGCGGTGCTCGGCCAGCCTCGGCTCCAGGTCGGCGGCGTCCACCGCCCCGGGACGTTCGGTCATCACACCGGTCATCACGCGGCTCCCACCTCGTCCGCCGCCCTGCCCCGCCGCCTCGGTCGAGGCGCCTCGCGACGTCGCGGCCGATCCTGCCGGAGGGGTCGGACAGAACCAAGGAGTCCGGCTACTGGTAGGTGACCAGTTCCGGGGTCGGGTGCACCTGCTCGATCGTCTGCTGCGGGGTGAGCATCGGGACGTCCTCGTCGATGAAGTTCTTCCAGCCCCAGTACAGCGGCTCGGGGGCGTCGCGGTGCAGCACCTCCCAGGTGTCCTGCTTGGCCGGCTGGGAGCCCTGCCCGTCGACGTGCACCATGATCGCCAGCTCGTCGCGGGAGGTGTCCAGCCGCTCCCGGTCGGTGATCATCCGCACCTGGAACTGGTGCAGCACCAGCAGCTTCTGCGGCAGGGCGTTGGCCCGGGTCAGGTCGGCCAGCCACGTGACGACCTGGTTGACCTCGTCCACGCCGACGGAGCCGATCTGGCGCAGGTGCACCTCGTTCGGCCCCAGCCGCCACTCCGGGTCCAGCGCGAGCCCGACATGGGGCAGCTCCAGCAGCGGCTGGTACTGCTGCGCCTGGGTGAGGAAGTCGGTGCGGCCCGGCTGCAGGTCCAGCACCACGTACATCCCGGCCGCGCCCGCCTGCTCGACCCAGGGGCGGAGCGTCTCGACGTCCTGCTCGGCGGAGTAGTTGCCGTCGGGGCCGGCGCTGGAGGACGCGACGGTGGCGATGATCTCGAAGGTCGGGACGACGGTGGTGTCGACCAGCGGCCGGTACTCGTCGGCGTACTGCTGCGCCCGGGCGATGGCGCCGGGCAGGTCCTGCTCGCCGAGCAGGCCCAGCGCGCCGCTGCCGGGGATGCCGTACAGGGCGATCATCGTGTGCTGCGGGAAGAGCAGCTGGCCGCCGCCGGGCAGCTGGGTGCCCGAGGCCGCGGTGTCCAGCTTCCAGTCGATGCCCGGCGCACCGGCCAGGTCGGCGCCGAGGACGACAACGGTGGGCTCCTCGGCCATCCGCTCGACCACCTCGGTGGAGGCCCGGGGGTCCGGCGTCTCACCGGTGAGCAGCACCTCGGCACCGGCCGCCCGGGCCGTCGCGATCCCGGCCACCGACTGCGGTCGCCCGCTGCTCAGCACCAGGACGTCGGTCAACGCCTCGGGGCGCGCCAGCTCCGGCAGCTCGGCGTCGTCGTCCGGCGACGAGGCCGCGGACGAGGCCGCCGACGACGAGGATGATCCGGACGCCGACGAGGCGGCCGGGTCGGCGGCGGACGGCTCCGCGCGGAGGGCCGGCAGGGAGTCCGGCGCCAGCTCGGTCACGGCCGCCGCTCGGTCGGCCTCCGGCACCGCGCGCTCGTCGTCGAGGTCCAGACGGGTCGCCTGCGCCACCGCCTCCGCGTCGGCGTCGGCGGGCACGGTCACCACGTCCACGTCGTCGGGCAGCTGGGCTGCGGCGCCCTCTCCCACCGCCAGCACGGTCTGCACGCCGAGCCGGTCGAGCTCGCCACCCAGCGCGTCGCCGTCCTCCCCGCCGCCCAGCAGCATCGGCACGCCCAGGCCGACGGCGGAGACCGCGGCGAGCAGCTCGTCGCCGGGCTCGCCGGCCGCGGTGACCACGGCCACCGGGGAGCTGCGGAACAGCGCCCGGCTGGTGGAGACGGCGGCGGCCACCGGGTCCTCGTCGGCGACCAGGGTGCGCGGGGCGTCCGGCGCCACCGTGGCGGCCGCCGGCGCGTCCTCGGTTCCCTGCGCGGCCGGCTCGTCGGAGCGGTCCTCACTCGTGCACCCGGCCAGCAGGACCAGGGCCAGGGCGGCGGACGGGACGGCGGCAGCGGGACGCATGGCCTTCTTCCTGTGGCCGCGGCAGCGGGGAACCGGTCCCCGACTGCGGACGGGCACGAATGCGGTCGACAGTGCCCTGAGCCTAGGGCCCCGCGCCGGGCCCGAGCAGGTCACGGTGCTGGACGGCGGATCCGGCGGCCAGGATGATCCCCGCCGAGATGGACGCGGACAGGTCGGGACAGCCCGAAGGCACGGCGACCAGCCTGCGGGCTCGGCGCGGGCCCACCGGGCCGGCAGGTTGGTCGCCATGACCACCGACACCGCCGTGCTCCCGGCCGGACGCCCTGGCCGGCTCCCCCGCCGCGGCTGGTGGCGACAGCTCGGCGTCGACACCGGTTACGTCCTGCTGGCCCTCCCGGTGTCGCTCCTCGCCTTCGTCCTGGTGGTCACCGGGCTCGCGGTCGGCGTGGGCCTCGTCGTCATCTGGGTCGGCGTCCCCCTGCTGGTCGGCACGCTGTACACCGCCCGCGGGTTCGCCGCCCTGGAGCGCGGCCGGCTGCCCGCGGTGCTGCGGCGGCCCGTGCCGACGCCGGGCTACCGCGCCGCTGCTCCGGGGGCATCCGCCCTCCGCAGGCTCCTCGGGCCACTGCGGGACGCGCAGTGCTGGCTGGACGTGCTGCACGCCCTGCTGCACATGACCGTCGCGATCCCCGCGTTCGTCGTGGCGGTCGTGTGGTGGTCGATCACCCTGACCGGGCTCTCCTCGGTCGCCTGGGACTGGGCGATCCCCTACAGCGGGGCGGAGGAGCCGGAGAACCACACGCTCCCCGAGGTCCTGGGCATGGCCGACACCGGCACGAACCGGGTGCTGCTCTACACCGCGATCGGGGTGCTCTTCGCGCTCACCCTGCCCGCCGTGCTCCGCGGGTGCGCGCTGGCCCAGGCCCAGCTGGGTCGCGGCCTGCTGACCTGGCGGGGCGAGGCGCAGGCCGAGATCGGCCGGCTGGCCGAGGGCCGCGACGCCGCGGTCGCCGCCGAGGCGGTGGCGCTGCGCCGGCTGGAGCGGGACATCCACGACGGCCCGCAACAGCGGCTGGTGCGGCTGAGCATGGACCTGCACCGGGCCGAGCGGATGCTCGAGCGCGACCCTGCCGGCGCCCGGACCACCCTGCGGGAGGCGGCCGAGCAGACCCGGGAGACGCTGGAGGAGCTGCGGGCGCTGTCCCGGGGCATCGCCCCACCGGTGCTCGCCGACCGCGGACTGGCCGCGGCGCTCGCCGCCGTCGCCGCCCGCTCGCCGGTGCCGGTCGAGCTCGCCGTCGACCTCGAGCCGGGGCAGCGGCTCGCCCCGGCGGTCGAGAACTCCGCCTACTTCCTGGTCAGCGAGGCGCTGGCCAACGCCGCCAAGCACAGCGAGGCCACCCTCGCCCGGGTGACCGTGGTGTGCCGGGCCGGCCGGCTGCGCGTCGAGGTCGAGGACGACGGCCGCGGCGGTGCCGTGCTCGCGCCCGGCCACGGCCTGGCCGGGCTCGCCGACCGGCTGCGCGCGGTGGACGGCGTGCTCGCGGTCGACAGCCCCCGCGGCGGACCCACCCGGCTGATCGGAGACCTCCCGTGTCCATGACCACCCCCCGCCGCGTCGTCCTGGCCGAGGACTCGGTGCTGCTGCGCGAGGGCCTGGTCCGGCTGCTCGGGGAGGCCGGCGCCGAGGTCGTCGCCGCCGTCGCCGACGGGCCGAGCCTGGTGCGCGCCGTCGGCGAGCACCGGCCGGACGTCGCCGTCGTCGACGTCCGGATGCCCCCGACGCACACCGACGAGGGGCTGCGCGCCGCCGTGGAGGCCCGCCGGCTCGCCCCGTCGACGGCCGTGCTGGGGCTCAGCCAGTACGTCGAGGTGGCCTACGCCGACGAGCTGCTCGCCGACGGCGCGGGCGGGGTCGGCTACCTGCTCAAGGACCGGGTGGCCCAGGTCGAGCAGTTCCTCACCGCGCTGGACGACGTCGTCGCCGGCGGCACCGTGCTGGACCCGCAGGTGGTCTCCCAGCTGTTCGCCCGCCGCCGCCGGGACGACCCGGTGCAGTCGCTGTCGCCGCGGGAGCGGGAGGTGCTGGGGCTGATCGCCGAGGGGCACTCCAACGCCGCGATCGCCCGCCGGCTGGTCGTCACCCAGGGCGCGGTGGAGAAGCACACCCAGCACATCTTCGCCAAGCTCGGCCTGGCCCAGGACGAGGACCAGCACCGCCGGGTGATGGCCACGCTGGCCTACCTGCGCAGCTGAGGCGGCGGCTCATCCGCCGGCGGCCGCGTCGAAGGCCGCGCCCGCAGCCGGGCCGGCACCCGCGGCCGCCAGGCCTCGGTGAGCAGCTCGGCCAGCTCACCGCGGTCGACCGCCGAGAGCTGGACGACGACCATGCTGCCGTCGCGGTGGTGGTGCGGCACCGAGAAGACCGCCGGGCGCTCGGCGTTCTCCCCGGGCGCCAGCCGGATGGCCACCCACTCCTCCGCCGGGGCATCGAGGCGAACACCTCGTCGCGCACCCGCAGGCACGCCATGTCCCAGGCCGGGCGCTCGGTGGCCTCCCGGAGGGCCAGGGCGACGGCCCGCACGTCGTCCGCGGTTGCTGCCATGGCGGCAGGGTGCCACCGGGCACCGACAGGACGCGTCGTCCTCGGGCTGACCGGCGCCCGGGGGTGGGGCCAGCCCGACCTCGATCGGGGGGCCAGCGGCAACGACGTGATCATCTCGGGCCGAGAGGCTCGGCGCAGCGACACCGCGCCAGCGGTGCCCGAGCCGGAAGGCCCCGCCGTGAGCGTGCCCGTGATGACCGCCCTGCCCGAGACCACCCCACCCCCGCCGCGCGACGGGCTGGCCGTCCGGGTGGCCCGGTGGAGCGCCACCCACCGCTGGACCGTGGTGGGCACCTGGGTGCTCGCCGTGGCGCTCGCCGTGCTGATCGGTGGGCTGACCGGCACCAAGACGCTGACCGGGGCGCAGAGCGGCAGCGGGGAGTCCGGCCGGGCCGACGTCGTCCTGGACGGCGCGGGGTTCCCCGACCCGCCGGTGGAGCAGGTGCTGGTGCAGACCCGGGACGGCGCGGCGCTGGGCGCCCAGGGGGCGGCCGCCGCTGCCGACGTCGCATCCGCGGTGCGCGGGCTGGACGGCGTGGCGGCGGTCGGTGAGCCGGTGCCCTCGGCCGACGGGACCGCGCTGCTGGTGCCGGTCACCCTGGACGTCGGCGAGCTGACCGGCTCGGCCGCCGACGACGCCGCCGAGGCGGCCGTGCTGCCCGTGCTCGACGCCGTGGCCGGCGTGCAGGCCGACCACCCGGACCTGCAGGTCGTGCAGTCCGGTGGCAGCTCGCTGGACGCGGTCGTGGGTGAGCAGCTGGAGGCGGACTTCCTGCGCGCCGAGCTGCTCAGCCTGCCGGTGACCCTCGTCGTCCTGCTGGTGGCCTTCGGTGCCCTGTTCGCCGCGGGCGTGCCGCTGCTGCTCGGCCTCACCGCCGTGGGCGGCGCGCTCGGCCTGGTCGCCCTGGTGTCGCAGCTGACCCCGGTCGACGCCAGCACCGCCAGCGTCGTGCTGCTGATCGGCATGGCCGTCGGGGTCGACTACGCGCTGTTCTACGTGCGCCGGGCCCGGGAGGAGCGGCGGCACGGTGCGCCCACCGCGCTCGCCGTGGAGCTCGCCGCGGCCACCTCCGGCCGCGCGGTGCTGACCTCGGGCATCGCCGTCGCCGTCGCGATGGCCGGCATGTACCTGGCCGGCAGCCCGGTGTTCACCTCGTTCGCGACCGGGACGATCCTGGTCGTGCTGGTGTCGGTGGTCGGCTCCCTCACCGTGCTGCCGGCCACGCTGGTCCTGCTCGGGCGCGGCATCGAGCGGCCGCGGGTCCCGCTGCTCGGCCGGCTGGTGGGCCGCTCGGACGACAGCCGGGTGTGGACCGCCGTCGTCCGTCGGGTCGTGGCCCGCCCGGGTGTCTCGCTGGCGGTGGGCGCCGGCGTGCTGCTCGCGCTGGCCGCGCCGGCGCTGGGGATGCAGACCGCCGACCCCGGCATCGACGCGCTCTCGCGGGACAGCGAGGTGGTGCGCGGCCACGACGCGATCGCCGCGGCCTACCCGCAGGAGGGCAGCACGGACGAGGTGGTCGTCTGGCGGGAGGACGGCGACCGGCTGGACGCCGCCGCCGTCCGGGGTGCCGCCGCCGACCTGGCCGGGCGGCTGCCCGACCCGGCGGCCGCCGGTGAGGTCGAGCTGAGCCCCGACGGCACGGTCGCCCGGCTGCCGATCGCGGGCACCGGGGAGGCCGGCAGCGGAGCGGCGAGGACGGCGCTGACCGAGCTGCGCGAGGCACTGGTGCCCGCTGCCTTCGGCCCGTTGCCCGGTGTCAGCACCGCCGTGACCGGGAGCGCCGCCGGCGACGTCGACTTCGGCGCGACCATGGCGCAGCGGCTGCCGATCGTGATCGGCTTCGTGCTGGCCCTGACCATCGTGGTGCTGACCGTGGCCTTCCGGTCGCTGATGGTCGCGCTGATCGCCGCCGTGCTCACCCTGCTGTCGGTGGGCGCCGCCTACGGCGTGCTGGTGCTGGTCTTCCAGTCCACCTGGGCCGAGGGCCTGCTCGGCTTCACCTCGACCGGGGCGATCGTCTCCTGGATCCCGCTGTTCCTCTTCGTGGTGCTGTTCGGGCTGTCGATGGACTACCACGTCTTCGTGGTCTCCCGGGTGCGGGAGGCGGCGCAGGCGGGCATCCCGCTGCGGCTGGCGGTCACCACCGGGGTCTCCCGGTCCGCCGGCGTGGTGACCAGCGCCGCGGTGGTGATGGTGGCGGTGTTCAGCATCTTCGCCACGTTGTCGATGCTGGAGTTCAAGCAGCTGGGGGTCGGCCTGGCGGTCGCGGTGCTGGTCGACGCCACGCTGGTGCGCGGGGTGCTGTTGCCGGCCACCATGGCGGCGCTGGGCGAGCGCACCTGGTGGCTGCCGCGGTGGCTGCGCCGGCTGCCGGCCGCCGCGCACTGACCGGCCCGCGGAACTGGTTGGCGGATCGTCGCACCTGCCCGGTAGACACCACCCGTGACCGACATCGCCGACCAGCTCCGCCCGATCACCGCCGAGGAGTGGCCGCGGTTCGTCCGCGCCATGCGCACCACGTTCGGCCACGACCACACCGGCCCGTACATGGACTCCCCGGCCCCGGTCGCCGAGCTGGACCGCTCGCTGGCCCTCTTCGACGGTGAGCGGGTGGCCGCCACCGCCGGCATCTACAGCCTGGAGATGAGCGTGCCCGGCGCGGTGGTGCCCACCGCCGGCGTCACCTGGGTGACCGTCTCCCCCACCCACCGGCGGCGCGGGGTGCTCACCGGGATCATGCGCCGGCAGCTCACCGAGGTGCACGAGGCCGGGCGCGAGCCGATCGCGGCGCTGTGGGCCGCGGAGTGGCCGATCTACGGCCGGTTCGGTTACGCCCCGGCTGCCTGGCGGGGCGGCTGGACCGGGCAGACCGAGCGGCTGCGGCTGCGGCCGGACGTCGACTGCGGCACCGGCACCGTGCGGCTGGTCGACCTCGAGGAGTTCCGCCCGGCGGCCGCGGCACTGCACGACCGGGTGCGCCGGTCCGTGCCGGGCAGCACCGCGCGCGACGAGCGGTGGTGGGAGCGGCGGCTCCACGACTCCGCCGAGCTGGCCGCGGGTGGTCCGCCCCGCCAGCTGGCGCTGCACACCGAGGCCGACGGCACGGTCACCGGGTACGCCAGCTACCGGGTGCGGGCCGCCTGGACCGACACCAGCGAGCCCGAGGGCACGCTGACCGTCGAGGAGGTCCGGGCCAGCACCCCGGCCGGCCACGCGGCGCTCTGGCGGTACCTGCTCGGGCACGACCTGATGCGCACGATCGAGTACCCGTACGGCCCCGCGGACGACCCGCTGGTGCACCTGCTGGTCGACGGGCGGGCCTGGCACGCCCGGCCGGTCGATGCGCTCTGGGTCCGGCTGGTCGACGTGGGCGCCGCGCTCTCGGCCCGCCGCTACCCGGCCCCGCTGGACATGGTGTTCGAGGTGCGCGATCGGTTCTGTCCCTGGAACGACGGGCGCTGGCACGTCTGGGGCCACCCGGCCGGTGCTTACAGTGACCGTACCGACCGCGACCCCGACCTGGTCATGGACGTGGAGGCACTGGCGGCGGCCTACCTGGGCGGCGTCTCGTTCGCCGCGCTGCAGGCCGCCGGCCGGGTCACCGAGGTCAGCCCGGGTGCGGTCACCCAGGCCTCGACGGCCTTCGGCTGGCCGGTCGCGCCGTGGTGCCCCGACCAGTTCTAGGGCCCCACCGCTCCCCGCCGCACACGGGCTCGCGGGACCCTGCAGCGGGGCCGTGCCAGCCCGTCAGCCGGGCTGGGTGCCGTCCCACTCCGACAGCGGGGCGCAGTGCCAGCGCCAGGAGGTGACCGGCTCCCGGCCGGGCAGCTCGCCCCGGCCGGTGGCCCACAGCAGCGCCGTCCACGGATCGGCGTCGGCCGGGGCCCACGGGAACAACCGGGCCCGGGTCGCCTCGGCCAGCCGGGCCGGCGGCGTCCAGTCCAGCCCGCGGTCCATCGCCACGTCACCGGTGTGCAGCAGCAGCTCGGCACAGCCCATGCCGGCGAACCCCGATGCGTCGGCCAGGCCCCACTCGTGCGCGCCCCGCTCGTCCGGCCCGGCCGCGTCGACCACCCGGGCGAGCACCTCGGTCGCCGCGGCCAGCTGCAGGCAGGTCTCGGCGAGGTCGGCGTCGGGGCGGCGGACCACGTCGAAGGCGCTCACCTCCACCGGCCCGGCCACCAGGTCCTGGGCGTACCAGGTGAGGCAGGAGGTGATGTGCGCGGCCACGCCCACCACGTCGGTGCCCAGCGTCGGCACCGCCGCCGCCCCGTCGGGCACCCGGGCCAGGAGCTCCTGGACCGCGGCGCCGGCGGCCCGCAGGTCGTCCCCGGTCACCGGCGCCGGCTCACGGGGTGCGGGTGGGCAGCCCGCCGGCCGGGCGGTGCCGGTCCCGCTCGTAGTCGGCCAGCAGGGCGATGCGGCGGGCGTGCCGCTCCTCGCCGCTGAACGGCTCGCGCAGGTAGGTCAGCACCAGCGCGGTCGCCTCCTCGACGTCGTGCTGCCGGTTGCCCACGGCGGCGACGTTGGCGTTGTTGTGCTGGCGGGCCAGCTTCGCGGTGCTCTCGTTCCAGATCAGCGCGGCCCGCACGCCGGGGACCTTGTTCGCCGCGATCTGCTCGCCGTTGCCGGAGCCGCCGATGACGATGCCGAGGCTGCCGGGCTCGGTCACGACCCGCTCCCCCACCTCGAAGCAGAACGGCGGGTAGTCGTCCTGCGGGTCGTAGTCGAAGGCGCCGCAGTCGACGGGCTCGAAGCCCTCGTCGGCGAGCACCTGCATCAGGTGGGACTTCAGTTCGAGACCGGCGTGGTCGGTGCCGAGGAAGACGCGCATGGTCCCGATCATCGCAGGACTGCTGGCAGGCTGGCCGGGTGGCGGTGCTCGGGGTCGACGGCTGGCGCGGCAGGTGGGTCGGTGCGCTGCTCGAGGAGCGCACCGTCGAGCTGCTGCTGCTCGACGACGCGGCGGCGGTGCTCGCCGTACCGGAGGTCTCCCTCGTGGCCGTCGACATGCCGATCGGGCTGTCCGAGGACGGCGTCCGGGCCTGCGACGTGGAGGCCGCGGGGCTGCTGCGGCCCACCGGTGCGGCCAGCTCGGTCTTCCCCACGCCGGTGCGGGCGGTGCTGTCCTCCGACGACTACGCCGAGGCCCGGGTGGTCTCCCGGGCGGCCACCGTCCCGCCCCGCGCACCGTCGGCCCAGGCCTTCATGCTGGTGCCCTCGATCCGCGCCCTCGACGACGCCCTCGGCGACCCGCCGACCGACCGGGTGGTCGAGGTGCACCCCGAGCTGGCGTTCCGGCTGGGCCTCGGCGGGGTGACCGACCGCAAGGGCACCGCCCGCGGCGCCGTGCAGCGGCTGCGGGCCCTGCGCCCGGTGATGGACGTCGAGGAGGCGCTCGCCGGGGCACCGGCCGGCGTCCCGCTGGTCGACGCGCTCGACGCCTGCGCCGCCGCCTGGTCGGCCCGGCGCCTGGCGGCCGGCACCGCCGAGTGCGTGGGCGACGGGACGACGGACTCGCGCGGGCGGCCGATGCGGATCTGCTGGTGACCGCCGGGTGGCGGGAGGTCGGCGACCGCGTGTTCGTGCGCCGGCACCGGGAGCTCGACCTGAACTGCGGCCTGGTCGTGGGTGACGGCGGCTGCCTGGTGGTCGACACCCGCTCGCACCTCGGCGAGGGGCGGGCGCTGGCCGAGGCGGTGCGGGCGGTGACCCCGCACCCGTGGACGGTGGTGAACACCCACGCCCACTTCGACCACTGCTTCGGCAACGCCGCGTTCCGCCCGGCCGCCGTCTGGGGGCACCGCCGGTGCGCCGAGGAGCTGGAGGCGACCGGCGAGCAGCAGCGTGCCTCCGTGGTCACCGGGCTGCGGGAGGACGGCGACCCCGCGGCCGAGCTCGTCGCCACCGCGCCGATCGACCCGCCCGACCGCCTCGTCGACGACGTCGCCGTGCTCGACGTGGGCGGCCGGGCGGTGACGCTGCGGCACCTGGGCCGGGGTCACACCGGCGCCGACCTGGTGGTGGCCGTGGACGACGTCGTCTTCGCCGGGGACCTGGTCGAGGAGGGCTCACCGCCGGCGATGGAGGACGCCTACCCCCTGGAGTGGGCGCAGACGGTCACGGGGGTGCTCCAGCTGGTGCGGGGTCCCGTCGTGCCGGGGCACGGCGCGGTGGTGGACGCCGCCTTCGTGGCTGAACAGCGCGACGAGCTGGCCCGGCTGGCGACCTGGCTGACCGACCCCGCGACACCGGCGCCCTTCGACGAGGCCACCCGGGAGACCGCCCGGACCAGGCTCTGAACGACCACGGCGCTCGCGCTCGTGGCGGCCCGCCCGCAGCGGCAGGACGGCCTCAGGTCAGCCGGCGGACCAGCGGCAGGGGGAGGACGCGCAACAGCCCGGCGATCGGTCGCCACGGCCACTCCGGCACGTAGGCCCGCACCGGCTCCCGCTCGATCGCCGCGGTGAGGGCGGTGACGCCGGTCTGCAGGTCGACGGTGAACGGGCCGCGGCGGCCGACGTTGATGTCGGTCTCGATGAACCCGGGGTGGATGGTGCTCACCCGGATCCCGCGGGTGCTGCGGTCGCCCAGCAGGTCGGCGCGGATGCCCTCGGCCAGCACTGCGTCGGCGGCCTTGGAGGTGGCGTACGCCGTCCGGGTGCCGCCCATCCCCCGCACCCCGGCGACCGAGGAGATCACCACCAGGTGACCACTGCCCTGGGCGCGGAACAGCGCGACGGCTGCCTCGCAGCAGGCGTGGGTGCCCAGCACGTTGGTGACGAGCACCTGCCGGTTGGGCCGGGCGCCGCCGGTGCCCACCGGCACGCCCTTGCCCACTCCGGCGTTGGCGACGAACCGGTCGACGCCGCCGAGCTCCCCGGCGAGCGCCGGCACGGTCGCCGCGACGGCCTCCGGGTCGTCGACGTCCAGCTCGCCGATCACGATCCGGATGCCCGGGTGCCGGCTCAGCAGCTCGTCACGGAGCTCGGCCAGGCGGTCCAGCCGTCGGGCCACCAGGACCAGGTCGCGGCCGCGGGCCGAGAACTCACGGGCCATGCCCTGACCGAGGCCGGCGCTCGCACCGGTGATGAAGACACGCTGGCGGACGGGGTGCGGCACCCGGTCATCGTGCCGCACCCAGCCCGTCGCGGCCTGGAACGGCCCCCGTCCAGAGGCTCGGCCCGAGCCTGCGAGGGTCGAGGAGGACGGGGGTCCTTCTTCAGCGGGTGCCGGTGAGCTCCAGGGCGTCGGCGGGGACGGAGGACATGTCCGGACCGGCGGTGCGGGTGCGCTTGAGCTCCCAGAAGTCGGGCAGGTTGGCCAGCAGGACGGCGCCGTCGAAGGCCTTGCCGGCGTCCTCGCCGGTGGGCACCTTGCTGATCACCGGGCCGAAGAAGGCCACCCCGTCGATGTGCATGACCGGGGTGCCGACGTCGTCGCCCACCGGGTCCATGCCCTCGTGGTGGCTCTTCTCCAGCGCCTCGTCGTACTCGGTCGAGGACGCCGCCTGGGCCAGCTCGGCCGGCAGGCCGACCCGCTCGAGGGCCGGGGCGATGACGTCCTCGATCTCCAGCCCGTCGTGGTGCCGCAGGGTGCCCATCGCGGTGTAGAGGTCACCCAGGACGGCGTCGCCGTGCTGCTGGGCGGCGGCGACGGCGACCCGCACCGGGCCGATCGCCTTGGCCATCATCTCCTGGTACTCCTCGGGCAGGTCACGACCACGGTTGAGCACCGACAGCGACATCACGTGCCAGTGCAGGTCGATGTCGCGCACCTTCGCGGCCTCCAGCACCCAGCGGCTGGTCAGCCAGGCCCACGGGCACAGCGGGTCGAACCAGAAGTCGACGCGGGCCGTCACGGGGGCGCTCTGCACTGCCTCGGTCATGGGTGCTCCTCAGTCTGTCGTCGGTGCTCCGGGCGCTCGTCCGAGCGGCGACCGGTCGTCTGGGGCCTGCAAGGCAGGTCGTCCCCGGCGTGTTCCCAGGCCCCGCCGGGACCACACCAGGCGAGACCGTCGGCCCCGCATGGGAGGCTCCGGGGCGTGGCAGTTCCCAATCTGACTCGTGACGACGCCGCGGCCCGCGCCGCCCTCCTGGCCGTCTCCAGCTACGACCTCTTCCTGGACGTGACCGACGGCCAGGGCCATCCCGGCGAGGAGACGTTCCGCTCGGTCACCACCATCCAGTTCCAGGCCCGCACCCCCGGCGCCGACACCTTCGTCGACCTGGTCGCCGAGCGGGTCCGGTCGGCGACCCTCAACGGGGTGGAGCTGGACGTCAGCGGCTACACCGAGGAGGGCGGCCTCGCCCTGCCCGGTCTGGCCGAGTCCAACGAGCTCGTCGTCGACGCCGACTGCCGCTACTCCCGCACCGGGGAGGGCCTGCACCGGTTCGCCGACCCCGAGGACGAGCAGGTCTACCTCTACACGCACTTCGAGCCGGCCGAGGCCAAGCGGATGTTCGCCTGCTTCGACCAGCCCGACCTCAAGGCCACCTTCACCGTGCACGTGACCGCGCCCTTCGACTGGCAGGTGGTCAGCAACACCGGCGACCGCACCATCGAGGCCGGTGAGGCCGGGTCGCAGCTGGTGCACTTCACCCCCACCAAGCGGATCTCCACCTACCTGGTGGCGCTCGTGGCCGGCCCCTACGCGCGGGTCACCGACCTGCACGACGGCATCCCGCTGGGCATCTACTGCCGGGCGTCGCTGGCCCAGCACCTCGACCCGGACGAGATCTTCGCGGTCACCAAGGCCGGGTTCGACTTCTACCACCGGGTCTTCGACTACCCGTACCCGTTCGACAAGTACGACCAGCTCTTCGTCCCCGAGTTCAACGCCGGGGCGATGGAGAACGCCGGCTGCGTGACCTTCCTCGAGGACTACGTCTTCCGGTCCAAGACCAGCCGGGCCCGCTACGAGCGGCGCGCGGAGACGATCCTGCACGAGCTGGCGCACATGTGGTTCGGCGACCTGGTGACCATGCGCTGGTGGGACGACCTGTGGCTCAACGAGTCCTTCGCCACCTACATCTCCACGCTGTGCCAGGCCGAGGCGACCGAGTACACGACGGCCTGGACGACGTTCGCCAACACCGAGAAGAGCTGGGCCTACGCCCAGGACCAGCTGCCCTCCACGCACCCGATCGCCGCCGACATGGTCGACGTCGCCGCGGTCGAGGTGAACTTCGACGGCATCACCTACGCCAAGGGCGCCTCGGTGCTCAAGCAGCTGGTGGCCTACGTCGGGCAGGAGGACTTCCTCGCCGGGGTGCGCCGGTACTTCCGCAAGCACGAGTACGGCAACACCACCCTCGACGACCTGCTCAGCGAGCTGTCCGAGGCGTCGGGCCGGGACCTGTCGGACTGGTCGGCCCAGTGGCTGCAGACCAGCCAGGTGAACACCCTGCGCCCGGTGTACGAGCTCGACGACTCCGGCCGCTACTCGTCCTTCGCGATCGAGCAGACGGCGGTGCCGGCGCACCCGGTGCTGCGCCGGCACCGGCTGGCCGTCGGCCTCTACAGCGCCGGCCCCGACGGGCTGACCCGGTCGCACCGGGTGGAGCTGGACGTCGACGGCGCCCGCACCGAGGTCGCCGAGCTGGTCGGGCACCCGGCGGCCGACCTGGTGCTGGTCAACGACGACGACCTCACCTACGCCAAGCTGCGGCTCGACGAGCGTTCGCTGGCCACCCTGCGCAGCCAGATCGGGGCCATCCCGGACTCGCTGCCGCGCGCGCTGTGCTGGTCGGCGGCCTGGGACATGACCCGGGACGGTGAGCTGGCCGCCCGCGACTGGGTGCAGCTGGTGCTGGCCGGTGTCGACGCCGAGACCGAGATCAGCGTCGTCCAGTCGCTGCTGGCCCGGGTGCAGTCCGCCCTGGCCTCCTACGCCGCCCCGGCGTGGGCACCGACCGGCTGGGCGCTGCTGGGCGACAAGGCGCTGGCGGCCCTGCACGCCGCGGAGCCGGGCAGCGACGCGCAGCTGCAGTGGTCGCGCACGCTCGCCGCCGCCGCCCGCACCGACGAGCACGTGGCCGCGCTGCGTGGCCTGCTCGACGGCTCGGTGACCGTGGAGGGTCTCGCCGTCGACGCCGACGCGCGCTGGGCGTTCCTGCAGGGCCTCGTGGCCGTGGGTGCCGCCGGCGACGCCGAGATCGACGCCGAGGCCGAGCGGGACGCGACCGCAACCGGCGCACGCCGGGCCGCCACCACGCGGGCGCTGCGGCCCACCGCGGAGTCGAAGGCGGAGACCTGGGAGCGGGCGTTCACCGACGAGTCGATCCCCAACGCCGTGCACGAGGCGATGGTCGCCGGCTTCTGGCACCCGGCCCAGCAGGAGCTCACCGCTCCCTACGTCGACCGGTACTTCGCCGACATCCGCGGCCTCTGGGACCGGCGTCCGGGTGAGATCGCCAAGAACGCCGTGGAGTACCTGTTCCCGAAGGTCATCGACGACGCGACCCTGGCCGCGGCCGACGCCTGGCTGGCCGACGAGTCCGCTCCCGCGCCGCTGCGTCGGCTGGTGAGCGAGGGCCGGGACGGCGTGGCCCGGGCGCTGTGGGCCCGCCGCCGGGACGCCGCCGCCGGCTGAGCGAGGAGCCGGCCCCACCGCGACCCGCAGGCTCGCGGTGGGGCCGGCGGCTCGTGCCGTGACCCCACCAGGGGCCTGCCACGCGCCCCGGCCGGCTGGAACCGGCAGGCAGCGGTGACCGCGGCGGCTGCAGAGGTGACCCGGCGCAGGCGGGAACGCGACGAGGCCCCGTCCCGCGGAGGGGACGGGGCCTCGTCGGTCTCAGCGGTGGCTGAGGCGTTCGGGCTCGGCGGACGTCAGTGGCCGGTGGCGACGCCCCGCGAGGCGTGGTCGCCCAGCCGGCTCGGGTGACCGGCGGCGTCGGACATCTGCCGCAGGCCGTTGATGATCGCGCCGACCAGGTCGCCCGACCCGAGCCGACCGGTCATCGACAGGACGGCGAGCGCGCAGGCCCGGTCGGGCAGCCGGCGGGCGGCGGTCGCACCGGTGACGATCTCCAGCACCCGCTGGCCGGGCGACAGTGCGACGAGCACGCTGTTGGCGGTGTCACCGCCGGACCGGGCGTGCAGGTCCTCGGCCGTCGCCCGGGTGTCGGTGCCCAGCTCGCCCACGTAGAGGGTGAACCGCAGCCCGGTCTCCCGGGAGGACATGGTCAGCGCCTCGTCGAGGCGGGCGAGGTCCCGGTAGCTGAACGGCCCGGAGCCGGGCTCCATGACCGAGCTGTTGCCGGTCTCCTGCGTCGCGCTGGGGCCGTACTGGTCGGCGGCCGGCTGCCGGTTGAGCTGCTGGGTCATCGGGGGCGTGTCTCCGGAGGAAGGCGGGTGCTGGGCGGCGGAGGTGCTCATCGTCGCGTCACCAGGTCCCGCGGGCGCCGCCGGCAGCGGTCCGCCGGACGGCCTCGTGGCCGTGGTCGGAGCCGTGCGGGTACTGGCCGATGGCCAGCGCCGCGGCGGTGGCGCCGAGCCCAGGGGCTGCGTGCCCGGCGGCCCCGTGGTCGTCGTCGTGGCCACCGACCACGCCGGGGACGTCGGGGTGCGGCTCGTACCAGACGGCTGCGTGCTCCCAGGGCTGGCCGGGGCGGTACTGCGTCCGGTCCTTGCCGCGGCCGGGGATCAGCGTCGCCGCCGCGAACAGCAGGACCACCACCAGCGGGATGACGCCGTAGATGAGCACGGTCTCGATCACGGGCATGGCCGCAATCTACCGGGAGCCCCGGTCACCGGCCCGGCAGGACGGTCACCACAGGGCGGGGTGTCGGTGCGCCCAGGGCCGGGCCTCCTCCAGCTGGGCCGACAGCGAGATCAGCGTCGCCTCGTCGGCCGGCCGACCCACCAGCATCGTGCCGACCGGCAGCCCGCCCGCCGTCCACCACAGCGGCACGCTGACCGCCGGCTGACCGGTGACGTTGTAGACGGCCGGGAACGCGGCGTAGCGCTTCTGGCGCTCGAAGTCCTCCGCGCCGTCGTCCCCGAACCAGCCCACCGGCCGGGGCGGCATGGTGCAGACCGGTGCGAGCAGCACGTCGAAGTGGCTGGTCGCCTGCAGGAAGCGACGGGAGAACACCCGCAGCCGGAACATCGCCTCCATCGCGTCCCGGGCCGACAGCGCCAGGCCCCGGTCGCGGAGGAAGCGGGTGAGCGGGCGCAGCTCGCCCAGCTGCCCGGCCGGCACCGGCAGGGTCGTCGCCGACAGCGCCCAGACCACCTCGAAGGCGGGGAAGACCTCCGGGGTCAGCGGGGAGGCCGGCAGGTCCTCGACGTCGTGCCCGAGGTCGGTCAGCAGGCGGGAGGCGTCCTCGAACGCGGCCCGGACCTCCGGGTCGAGGTCCGCGCCGGGCATGCCGGAGTCCAGGTACCGGCCGATCCGCAGCCGGCCCGGTTCGCGGTCGGCGTGCCCCAGGAAGGTCTCCCCCGCCGGCAGGGGCGGCGCCCAGTACGGGTCGCCCACCACCGGCCCGGCCATCGCGTCCAGCATCGCCGCGGCGTCGCGCACCGTCCGGGCCAGCGGGCCCTGCACGCCGAGGCCGGTCGTCTCGCTGCCCAGCGGCGCGTTGCTCACCCGGCCCCGGCTGGGCTTGATCCCGAACAGCCCGTTGATCCCGGCCGGGATGCGGATCGAGCCCCCGCCGTCCGAGCCGTGCGCGAACGGGAGCAGCCCGGGGGGGGGGGGGGGGGGGGGGGGGGCGCGGGCGCGGGCGGCCCGCCCCCGGGAGGCCCCGGGGCAGCGGGCGGGTCCGACGGGGGCGGTGGCGGGGGTCGATGGGAGGCCCTACTA
>NZ_JBJJTJ010000013.1:0-96745 GCF_054177765.1 Modestobacter lacusdianchii
ACGCCCGGTCTCATTCCGAACCCGGAAGCTAAGCCTTTCAGCGCCGATGGTACTGCCCGGGGGACCGGGTGGGAGAGTAGGACGCCGCCGGACACAACTCCCAGGAACGGGGTCACAGCTACGGCTGCGACCCCGTTCCTGCATTCCTGGACCTGTTGGTCCAGCCGTCGGGGCGCCGCGGTCACGGCTGGGTCCTCAGGTGGTGCGCCTCCGCGCGATGGCCACGAGGGACCGGCTGGACGTCGCTGAGCGGGTCCGCCCATGGTCCGCGGCCTCTCCCCGGTCCTGCGATCTCGGCGGTGGCGCCTCGATGCTTTTCGGGTCAGCGGTCAGGTTCGGCTGGCGCCGTTGCCTGCGGCCCGGCTTCCCCGGATGGGCCCGACCGTCACCGGTAGGCAAGCTAGAGGCCCTTCGAGCTGCGTTGCGTCACCGACACAACGCCGGGCAGCCGAACGGCCGGCGCGCGGGTGCGGCCGGCCGTCGGGTCGTGCAGGTGCAGGTGCCGGTGCAGCGCTCACGGGACAGCGCGGCGCAGGCCCAGGTAGGTGAGCGCAGCGAGCGCGACAGCGAGGACGGCCGGCAGACCGAGGGTCATGGACTCCACCGACCTCTCGGTCAGCCAGGTCCACAGATCGGTCCACTGCCGCTGCCACGTCACCAGGACCGCTGACCCCCCGGCGAGGAGGAGGACACCGATGCCGAGCGTGTACAGGCCCATGGCGCCCCACCGCTTGAACACCACGCCGATGCCCGCCCCGAGGAAGCAGGCGGCGAGCATCGGGAGGGTGAAGACGGCCACCTGCAGGACGGGGTTGCCGACGTCGACCGCACCCGGCGCCCAGAAGTCGAGGCCCACGCCCCAGCCGTTCGTTGCGTTCTCGATCGCGGTCAGCACGGTGAGCGCGACGGCGAAGACCAACGACTGGACCAGTGCCGCCAGCGCCGTCCCGAGGTAGTAGGTGCGGCGGCTCAGGCTGAGCCCGAGGGCGAAGGGGAACACCTGGGTGACCAGCTGAGCGGAGACGACCACGACGGTGATGTAGAGCGAGGCGATGCCGCCGGTGTTCGCGTCGGCGTCGGGCTGGGCGTCCAGGTCGGCCAGGCCCCAGATCGCCACGTTGATGGCGAAGGAGATGCTGACGACCATCCACGGCACGCCGAGCGAGACGAGGGGGTTCGCAGCCTGCAGACGTGCTGCGCTGACGACGCGGTTCATCGGGGAGCTCCCTGCAGGGCGTGGTGGTCGGTGGGGGCGGCCGCGCTCGGACCGGCGGACAGGCTCATCCCCACCACGAGCTGCTGGAGGGACGTGCGCTCCACGCTCAACCCGAGGTCGCCGGCATCCCGGGATGCGGTCGCCGTCCGGGTGCGGACGATCGCGCGGGACTGCCCCGCCAGCGACTCCGTGGTGAGCAGGTGGTGGGCGGACGCGAAGGTGGCGACCTGTCGGGCCGGGCCGGTCACCGTCACGGCGGAGGCGCGCAGGGTCTCCGCGTCTGCGTCGAGCAGCACGCGGCCGTGGTCGATCAGGAGCACGTGCTCGAGGAGGTCGCTGATCTCCTCGATCAGGTGCGTGGACAGCACGATCGTGCGGGGGTGCTCCGCGTAGTCGGCCAGCAGGCGGTCGTAGAACTGCTGGCGGGCGACGGCGTCGAGCCCCAGGTAGGGCTCGTCGAACAGGGTGACCGGCGCGCGGGAGGCGAGGCCCAGGACGATGCCGACGGCCGAGTTCATCCCGCGGGACAGCTTCTTGACCTGGCGCTTGCGCGGGAGGTCGAAGTCGCGCACCAGCTCGTCGGCCAGGTCGGCGTCCCAGTCGGGGTACAGCATGGCGGCGGCGTCGAGTGCGTCGCAGACCCGGAAGTGGTCGGGGTAGCGCTGGCCCTCCTTGATGAAGCACAGCCGGCTCAGGACGGCGTCGTTCTCGAACGGCTCCTGGCCCAGCACCCGCACCTGGCCGGACGTGGGCACGCGGTGGCCGGTGAGCAGCTGCATCAGCGTGGTCTTGCCGGCGCCGTTGCGCCCCAGGAGGCCGGTGATCGTGTCGGCCTGGATCTCGGTGGAGACGTCGGTCAGCGCGGTGTGGCCACGGAAGCGCATGGTGACGCCCTCGAGGGTGGCGGCGGCGGTCACGGCCGGGCCCCCCGCTCGCGCAGCATCGCGGCGATCTCGGCGATGCTGATGCCCACCTTGTCGGCCTCGGCCAGCAAGGGGGTGAGGTACTGGTCGGCGAACTCGCTGCGGCGCCGCTTGAGCAGCTGCTCGCGAGCGCCGGTGGCCACGAACATCCCGACTCCTCGTCTCTTGTAGAGGACCCCGTCGCTCACCAGCTGGTTCAGGCCCTTGGCTGCGGTGGCGGGGTTGATGCGGTGGAAGGCGGCCAGCTCGTTGGACGAGGGGGCCTGGCTCTCCTCGGCGAGGGAGCCGTCGACGATCGCGTCCTCCAGCTGGGTCGCGATCTGCCGGAAGATCGGGCCGGCGTCCTCGTTCATGCCGGTCCGGCGCGAACGAGGCGTCCCCGGCTCGCTGGTTCATTACTCATGTAATGAACCATAGGACCACGCGCGCCCCGGGTGCAAGACCCGAGCGCTGGGATCGGGGCGAGGGTGGTCAGGCGTGCTGCCCCGGCCCAGGGAGGCGGCGCCTGGGGGCGACACGACAGCGCCCCCCTCGGCCGGCGGACCGGCTGAGGGGGGCGCTGGTGGTACGGGCCGGACGTCGTCCGGCGGACTGCTACTGGCTGCGCTGCTCGCCCTCTTCCCGGGCGGCCTGGTCGAGCACCTGCGGGTCGTCGTCCACGCCGCCGGCCGGGTCGGCGTTGCCGAGCGCCGTCTCCGCCGGGAGCTGCTCGACGTGCTGCCGGGCGCGGGCCTCGAGGTCGTCGGGCTCGGTCATGGGTCCTCCTGTGACTGGTGGGGGTGCCGTCGGGCCTGCCCTACCCTGCGGCCCGGTGGAGAACCGCCGACACGGGAGGCCGATCGCCCGGCGCCGCCGGGATCAGCGGGACAGCTGGCCGCGGACCACCGAGACGCCGGAGTGCGTCGGGTCGCCGTCCAGCGGCTCGACCGAGACGTCGACCACCGGGTAGGCCACCAGGTCCAGCCCCTCGGGGAGCGGCAGCACGGTGTCGCCGGCGCGCACCGCCCCGAGCGGCACCATCCGGACGGCGTCGGGCTCGAGCAGCCACACCTCGTAGTAGCCGTCGTCGAGGGGCGGTGCGTCCAGGTCGATCTGCAGCGACCGCAGCCCGTCGGACTCCCGGACCTCGGCGCGGCCGGAGGCGGTCTGCTCGTCCAGGGGGTCCAGCGCTGCCTGCGCGACCACCGACCCGCTCCCGTCCTCGCTCGTCAGCGCCACCACCGTGCCGCCGGCGACCGCGCCGACCAGCACCGCGGCGGCCGCGGTCAGCCAGCGGTTCCGCGACCAGCCGGCGGCCCGGGGACGCAGCGGCACCACGTCGGCCGCGGGCTGCTCACCCACCGGGGCGGCACCCACCGGGGCGGCACCCGCCGGGGCGGCCCGGGGCGGCTCGGCCGAGGGGGCACCCCCGGACGCTTCGGCCACCGGGGGCGTGGCGGGTCGTGGCCGGCTGGTCGCGCCGGTCGCGGCGGCGATCGCGTCCCACACCCGGGGCGGTGGGGCCACCTCCGGGCCGGTCGCCGAGAAGGCCGGGACGGCGAGGGCGTCGACCCCCCGCTGCAACGAGGCGACCTCGGCCTGGCAGGCACCGCAGCCGGCCAGGTGGGCGGCGTCCTCGGCGGGCAGCTCCTCGTGGAGGGCGGCGAGCGCGAGCTGCTCAGGACTGCAGTGCTGCACCGTCTGCCTCCAATCGGGTGCGCAGGCGCTCCAGGGTGCGCCGGATGTGGCTCTTGACCGTGCCCAGCGGGATGCCCGTGCGGGCGGCGATCTGGGTGTGGGTCAGGTCGTCGAAGAACGCCAGCTCGATGATGGTTCGTTGCGGTTGGCCGATCTGGTTCAACTCGCCGAGCAGCAGCACCCGGTCGGCGACCACGCCGTCCACCGCGTCGGGCCGGGTGCTCGCCGGGCGGGTGCGCGCGTCGGCCGCGGCGGCCTCGGTCTGCCGTCGCTGGCGATCCCGGCGCGCCCAGGCGTCGGCGATCTTGTGCCGGCACACGCCCACCAGCCACGCCGGCAGCGGGCCCTGGGCGGGTGAGTACCGCTCCCGGCCGGTCCAGGCGGAGATGAAGGTCTGCTGGGTGACGTCCTCGGCGTCCGGGCCCGGGCCGAAGGCGCGCACGGCCATGCCGTGCACCTGGCCGGCCCACCGCTCGTAGGCCCAGGCCAGTGCCCGCTCGTCGCCGGCGCAGAACAGCCGGGCGACCTCGGCGTCGTCGGGTTCGGGGGGCGTCCGCGTGGCTCCCGCTGGTCCTCCCTCCACAGGCCGACCGTAAGGGGTCACGGTCGGTGCGCCCAGGGTGGACGCGCTCATCACACGGGTTCGGCCACCACGACGACGTTGTCGCGGTAGCTGCGGTACTCGGGCAGGAACGGACCGCCGCAGGTGACCAGCACCAGCCGGGGCTCTCCCTCGCGGGCGAACAGCCGGTCCAGTGGCAGTCCCTGCTTGGTGATCAGCTCCCGGGACGTCACCCGCCAGCGGGACGTCGTCCCGGCCTCGTCGGTGACCAGCACCTCGTCGCCGACCGCGGCCGAGCGCAGCGGCGCCAGGGCGCCGAGCCCCTGCTCGCGGTCGTCGACGTGCCCGGCGAGCACGGCGGACCCTGCTGCGCCGGGAACCGGGCCGAAGCGGTACCAGCCGACCCGGTCGACGTCGTCGGGCAGCGCCATCTGGCCGTCGGGGGCCACGCCCATCGGGTCCAGCGGCGCGTCCACGCCCCAGGCCGGCACGGTCACCCGTCTCGGCGTCGGGAGCCGTGGCACCGCGGTGGGCGCGGCGTCGCGGGTCGCGACCGCCGGCGCCGGCACCGCCGTCCCGGGAGACGACGGCGCCGGCGGGGCGGACGACAGGGCCTGGGCGACGGGTGCGCCCGCCGTCGCCGGCGGCCGGGTCAGCTCCCAGCCGACGGGCACGCCGATGGCCAGGGCCAGGCCCACGGCCACGCCGGCGACGGCGGTGCGCACGGTCCGTCGTCCTCGGGGCTGCCGGGTCAGGCCCGGCTGGTGACCAGCCGGCGGCCGGCCACGGCCGCACCGGCCAGGCCCAGCGCCGACAGGCCGACCAGCGGGAGCGGCAGGCCGTCCTCGGCCAGGCCGGCGGAGCCGCCGGGCACGCCGGACGGGCTGGAGTGCAGCCCGGTCACCGTCTGGGTGGCCAGCTCGTAGCCGGCGTCGCCGGAGCCCCAGGCGTAGACGATGGTCGAGGTGCCCTCGGCCAGGTCCAGGTCGGCCGGGCCGATCGCCACCGTGTCGGTGCCGGCGAGCACCACGTCGGCGGAGATCGTGCCGGCCGGGACCGTCAGCGTCGCCTCGTTCGGGTTGGTCAGCCCCGGGGCGACGACCTGGCCACCGGCCCGGACGTCGACCGCGGGCGCTGCGGCGGTGTGCCGGACGGTGACCCGGGCCTGCCCGGCGGGGACCGCGGAGGTGTCGTTGACGAACGGGGTCAGCGCCGGCTGGCCGGCCTCGGTCAGGTGCGCGACCACGGTGGCGTTCGCGCCGGCCGGGACCGCCACGTCCATCGCCGACAGCAGGGCCTCCCCGGACGCGTCCGCGGCGTCGGCCGGGTAGAGCGCCAGGTCGTACTCACCGGCGGGCAGCTCGAGCGGCCCGGCGAGGGTGCCCGGTGCGAAGTCGTCGATCAACCGCTCGCCGTTGGCGTAGACGTCGACCGGGGTGTCCGGGATGCCGTGCAGCACCGAGACGGTTGCGGTGTGCGAGTCGGCGAGCGCCGGGGTGGCCGCGAAGAGCAGGGCGAACGCGCCGGCGGTACCGACGGTCAGGGCGATCGGGCGGGTCTTGTCCACGGTGACGTTCCTTCCGTTGGGGAGCCTGTCACCCACCTCTTCCGCCCTCCCCGCCCCACCGGATGCAGCCGGTCGGGAGTCAGCCGAGCAGGGCGGCGGTCAGGGTGTCGAGGTCCTCGACCGTGGCGTCCACGTGCGGGGACACCCGCAGCACCGGCCCGGTGAGCTCGCGGGGCGCCCGCTCGCGGCCCGCGGCCACGGTGAGCACGCCGTGGTCGGTGCGCAGCCGGGTGGCCACCTCGCGCACGTCGACGCCGTCCGGCGGGACGAGAGTGGTGATCGCCGTCGGCTCGTCCAGCGGCTCGGCGGCCCGCCAGCCGCGCTGCCCGTCCAGTCGCTCCCGGGTCGCCCGGCCGAGCGCGGCCAGCCGGGCCCGCACCCGGTCCGGTCCGGCGGCCAGGTGCTCGCCGATGGCCAGGGTGAGCCCGACCCGGCCGGCGACGTGCGCGTCGTGCGACTCGTACGCGCGGGCGTGGTCGACGCCGGCGCGCCGGTCGTCGTAGATCGCCGGCGGCAGCACCGGGGTCAGCCGCGCGGTGATCGAGGGCCGCACGACCAGGAAGCCGACGCCGCGCGGGCCGGTGAGCCACTTGCGGCCGGTGCCGTAGACGGCGTCGGCGCCCAGGTCGCAGTCGACGTGGCCGAGCGCCTGGGCGACGTCGAGCACCAGGGGCACCCCCGCCGCCCGGCAGAGGTCCGCGATCTCCCGACCCGGCTGGACGACACCGCGGTGGCTGGCGACCAGGGTGACGTGCACGAGCGCCGGCGGGTCGTCCCGCAGCACCCGCCGGAGGCCGTCCAGGTCGGCGCGGCCCACGCCGTCGGCGGGCAGCAGCGCCGGCGTCAGCCCCGCGTCGGCGAAGACCGCCGCGTTGTGCCAGTACTCACCGGGCAGCACGCCGATCCGGGTGCCCGGGGCGAGCCGCCACCGGGAGACGAGGGTGCGCACCGACGCCGACGCGCTCTCGGTGAAGGCGACGTCGGCGGCGGCCAGGCCCACCAGCCCGGCCAGCACCGACCGCCCCTGCTGCAGCAGGCCCTCGGCGGCGGCCTCGGCGACCGCGCCGCCGATCTCCGCCTCGTGCCGGGCGTGCCGCGCGACGGCGTCGAGCACCGCGGTGCTCTGCCGGCTGCACGAGGCGCTGTCCAGGTGGGTGCCGGCGAACGCGGGGCGGGCGGCCCGCCAGGAGGCGGCGAGGTCGTCGTGCGGGAGGGTGCTCACCCGGGCGACCGTAGGGGAGCGCCCGTCGGCCAGGATGAGCCCGCTCGTCCTGGCGCGGGCACATGCACCGGCCAGGTCACGCCTAGGTCGCCGTGCGACCGGGTAGGGAGTGCCTGGACACGGCTGCCAGCACGGCGGCTCCGCGACGGCAGGACGGGGACCAGCAGGCATGGACGGGGCAGCCGGGTCCGGTCGACACCGGGCGCTGATCGCGGCCTCGGACGAGGAGCTGGTCGACGGCACGGTGGCCTTCGTGTGCGCCGGGCTGGACGCCGGTGAGCCGGTGGTGGTCGTCTGCACCGACCAGACGCTCGAGCTGGTGCAGAAGGCGCTGGCCGACCGGCCGCAGGTCGTGTGGGCCGACTGGGGCGACGTGTACGGCAACGGCCCGGCTGCGGCGATCACCGCCGTCCGCCGGCTGGGGGAGCGGCACCGCTCCCCGGGGGGCGGCGCCGTCCGCGTCGTCCTCGAGCCGTTCGCCGGCCCCGACCCGGAGACGTGGCGGGAGTGGCAGCGCTACGACGCGGTGCTGGACCACCAGCTCGTCGAGGCCGACCTGCTCGGTGACGCCCCGCTGCTGGTGATGTGCCTGGTCGACACCCGGCGGGTGCCGGCGCCGCTGGTCGACGCCGCCCGGGCCACCCACCCACTGCTCCAGGTCGACGGTGCGGAGCGGGCCAACCCCGACCACGTCGACCCGGCGCAGTACCTCACCTCGCTGCCGGTGCCGCCCGAGCCGCTGGAGTCGACCGAGCCGCTGGTGCAGGCCGACTCGGTGCGCGACCTGCGGGGGCTGCGCCGCGACCTCGCGGCGCGCGCCGCCGACGCCGGCCTGCCGCCGGGCTCGGAGCCGGCGCTGGAGGACTTCCTGCTCGCCGTCGACGAGATGACGACGAACGCGCTGCGGCACGGCCGGCCGCCGGTCGACCTGCGGCTGTGGGCCGACTCGGGGCGGCTGGTCTGCACGGTCACCGACCACGGCTCCGGCCTGCAGGACCCGTTCATCGGCTACGGCCCCGCGCACGGCGACGACCTGTCGCTGGGCGGGATGGGGCTGTGGCTGGCCCGCCAGCTCTGCGACCACGTCGACATCACGGTCACCGACGACGGGGTGCGGGTCCGGCTGACCAGCGTGCTGGCCTGAGGTGCCCGTCGTCCCCCGCGACCGGGACGAGGCCGGCCGCGCCCGCAACGCCCGGCCCCGCGACGCGCTCGGCCGGCCGCTGCCCTACGGGACCGAGGGAGAGCCGCGGGCGCCCGAGGGCGTGGTGCGCACCCCGGCGGAGACGCTGCGCGAGGCGCAGCAGCTGCTGGACGCCGGGCGCCCGTTCCACGCCCACGAGGTGCTGGAGGACGCCTGGAAGACCGGGCCGGACGACGAGCGGGACCTCTGGCGCGGGCTGGCCCAGCTCGCCGTCGGCCTGACCCACGCGGCGCGCGGCAACACCGCCGGCGCGGCCACGTTGCTGGCGCGCGGCGGCCGGTCGCTGGGCACCGCGCGCGAGACCGCCGTCCGGCACGGGGTGGACGACGAGGGGCTCGTCGCCTGGGCCGCCCGGCTGGGCGCGGCCGCTGCGGGCGGGGCGCCGCTGGACCTCGCACCCCCGCGGCTGACCCGCGCGTAGCCCGCGGACGGGTGGCTCAGCCCTGCGGGATGTCGGTCGTCACGGCCAGGTCGCGGCCGGCCTCGATGTCGGCGGTGAGGCTCTGGACCCGGGCGGTGGCCAGGGAGCACGAGTCCGAGCCGAGCAGCTGGTGCAGGGGCGCGTCGCCGGACACCGCGAGCGTGATGATCGCGGCGGCGGCCCTGGCCGGGTCGCCGAGCTGGGTGCCGGGCATCGCCAGGTGGGCGTCGGTCATCTCCCGGATCGGCTCGTAGCCCGACGTCGTCCCCGCCGGCAGGCCCAGGGAGGAGGGGCGCAGGAAGTCGGTCCGCATGTAGCCGGGCTCGACGAGGGTGACGGCGATGCCCATGCCGGCGACCTCGGCCGCCAGGGACTCGGTCATCCCCTCGAGGGCGTGCTTGCCCGCGCAGTACAGCCCCCAGCCGGGGAAGGACGTCAGGCCCAGGATCGAGCTGACGTTGACGACGTGGCCGCTGCCGGCGGCGCGGAGGACGGGGAGCGCGGCGCGCAGCACGTTCCACACCCCGAAGACCTGCACGTCGAACATCGCGCGGGCCTCGGCGTCGCTGACCTCCTCGACCGCGGCGAGGAAGCCGTACCCGGCGTTGTTCACGACGACGTCGAGCCCGCCGAACCGCTCGGTGGTGGCCTGGACGGCGCCGCGGACGGCCTGCTCGTCGGCCAGGTCGAGGGTGAGCGGGAGGAGGCGCGCGGTGTCCACCTCGCCCAGGGCGGCGGTGAGGCGCTCGGTCGACCGGGTGGTGGCGGCGACGTTGTCGCCGCGCCGGAGCAGCTGGGTCACCAGCTCGAGGCCCAGGCCGCGGGAGGTGCCGGTGACGAACCAGGTGGCCGGGCGGTCGGTCGGGTAGGGCATGAGGTGCTCCTCGGGTGCTGCCGGCGCCGAGCGGTCTCCGGCGCCGTGGGATGACCCGAGTCTCGGCACCGGCCGGGCGCGATGGTGGCCCCGAGCTGGGCCTTCGCGGCAGAGGAAGGGTCTGCCCAGGACTCGGCGACCCAGGCGGTGCGCCGCCCGTTCCTGCGACGATGGCCTGGTGGCCGACCTGAACCGGGAGCTCGCCGACTTCCTCCGCCGCGCGCGGGGCGCCATCGACCCCGCGCGTGCCGGGCTGCCCGCCGACGCGCGGGTCCGGCGGGTGCCCGGGCTGCGGCGGGAGGAGGTCGCCCTGCTGGCCGGGGTGTCGACCGACTACTACACGCGGCTGGAGCAGGGCCGTCGGATCACGCCGTCGCCCGGCGTGGTCGACGCGATCGCGCGGGCGCTCGACCTGGACGACGCCGGCCGGGCGCACCTCGGTCACCTGATCGGGCCGGCGTCCCCGGCCCGGGTGCGGCGCACCCCCGTCGTGCAGCGGGCGCGCCCGGGGCTCCACCAGTTCCTCGACGCCCTGGACCCGCGGCCGGCGCTCGTCCTGGGACGGCGGACCGACGTGCTGGCCAGCAACCGGATGGCGCGCGCACTGTTCACCGACTTCGAGCAGCTGCGACCGCGGGAGCGGAACTACGCCCGCTGGATGCTCCTCTCCGAGGAGGCGCGCGAGCTCTTCCTCGACTGGGAGGAGCAGGCGCGGGCGGCGGTGGAGAACCTCCGGCTCGCCCTCGGCGAGGACCCGGGCGATCGGGCGGCGCGCGAGCTGGTCGAGGAGCTCGCGGAGCGCAGCCCGGAGTTCCGGGCGTGGTGGGAGGGGCACCGCGTCCACCAGCGGACGTCGGGGTCCAAGCGGCTGAGGCACCCGGTCGTCGGTGAGCTGACGGTGGAGTACGAGACGCTCACCCTGCCCGGTGACCCGGGGCAGACGCTGTTCGTCTACACGGCGGGAGCAGGGACGGCATCGGGGCAGGCGCTGGACCTGCTGGCCAGCTGGACGTCCTCTCCCGGGCGCGGTGACCCGCGTGCGGAGGCGGGGCAGCGGCCCTGAGCCCGTTCCAGATTCCACGAAGCGGGATGTTGCAGCCGAAGGGTGGAAACCGACCGCTCGCAGTGCCAGGATGGCCGCTGTGACCGCCCTCACCCCTGAGCAGAGCACTGCGCCCGTCCACCGCGGGCCGGTGACGTCGGCCTCCTACTCCATCACCGTGCGGCTCACCGCCGACGGCGACCCGGCCAGCGTCGGGCGGATCGCCACCGCGGTCGGCTCCGCCGGCGGCGCGGTCACCGCGATCGACGTCGTCGAGTCCCGCCCCGACGGTCTCACCGTGGACGTGACCTGCTCGGCCGCCGACGCCCAGCACTCCGAGGAGGTGGTGGCCGCGCTCGACGCGGTGGAGAACGTGCACGTCCGCAAGGTCAGCGACCGCACCTTCCTGCTGCACCTGGGCGGCAAGCTCGAGGTCGCCTCCCGGGTGCCGCTGAAGACCCGCGACGACCTGTCGATGGCCTACACCCCCGGCGTCGCCCGGGTCTGCACGGCGCTGGCCGAGCACCCGGAGGACGTCCGCCGGCTCACCATCAAGGGCAACACCGTCGCGGTGGTCACCGACGGGTCGGCGGTGCTCGGGCTCGGGGACATCGGCCCGGGCGCCTCCATGCCGGTGATGGAGGGCAAGGCCGCGCTGTTCAAGCGGTTCGGTGACATCAACGCCTGGCCGATCGCGCTGGACACCCAGGACGTCGACGAGATCGTGCGCACCGTCGAGCTGATCGCCCCCGGCTTCGGCGGGATCAACCTGGAGGACATCTCCGCACCCCGCTGCTTCGAGATCGAGGCACGGCTGCGGGAGAAGCTCGACATCCCGGTCTTCCACGACGACCAGCACGGCACCGCGATCTGCGTGCTCGCCGCGCTGCGCAACGCCCTGCGGGTGGTGGACAAGCAGCTGACCGACGTCGCGGTCGTCGTCGCCGGCGGCGGGGCGGCCGGGACGGCGATCGTCACCCTGCTGCTGGAGGCCGGTGCCACGAACGTGCTGGTCTGGGACCGGGAGGGCATCCTCTCGCCCGACGACGAGCGGCTCTCCCCGGCCAAGCTGGACCTGGCCCGCCGCACCAACCCCGGCTGCCGGCGCGGTGAGCTGACCGACGCCCTGGTCGGCGCGGACGTCTTCATCGGGGTCAGCGCCGCCAACGTGATCCCGGTCGAGGCGCTGGCGGACATGGCCGAGCGGGCCGTGGTCTTCCCGATGGCCAACCCGACCCCGGACGTCGACCCGGTGCGGGCCCGGCAGCACGCCGCCGTCGTCGCCTCGGGCCGGTCGGACCTGCCCAACCAGATCAACAACGTGCTGGCCTTCCCCGGCGTCTTCCGCGGCCTGCTCGACGCCCGGGCCAAGGAGATCCGCCCCGGCATGCTGCTGGCCGCCGCCGACGCGCTGGCCGCGGTGGTGGGCGACGACCAGCTCAACGCCAACTACATCATCCCCAGCGTCTTCGACCCCGCCGTCGCCACCGCGGTGGCCAGCGCCGTCGAGGAGTCGGCCCGGGCCGAGCCCGGGGCCACCGCGGAGGTGCCCGGCGACGCAGACTGACCGGGTGGACGACGACCTCCCTGCCTCGTTCGACCCTGCCTCGTTCGACCCTGCCTCGTTCGACCCCGCCTCCTTCGACGCGCTCAGCGAGGACTCGCTGCGCGCGGCCGGCAGCCTGAAGTGGACCCGGTACGGCGAGGCGATCGGGGCCTTCGTCGCCGAGATGGACTTCGGGACGGCGCCGGTGGTCACCCGCGCCCTGCACGAGGCCGTCGACGCGGCGGCGTTCGGGTACCTGCCGGCGGCCACCCAGCTGGCGCTGGCCTCGGCGTGCGCGCGGTGGCAGCAGCACCGGTACGGCTGGGGCGTGCCGGCCGAGCGGGTCGCGCCGCTGGCCGACGTCGTCGCCGGGCTGCAGGTGGCCGTCGAGCACTTCACCCCGGCCGGCGCACCGGTGGTGCTGCCGACCCCGGCGTACATGCCCTTCCTCAAGGTGCCCGGGGAGCTGGGCCGGGAGGTCGTCCAGGTGCCGATGGTGCCGGGGCCGGACGGTCGGCTCGGCTACGACCTGGCCGCGCTCGACGGCGTGCTGACCCCAGGCGCGCTGCTGGTGCACGTCAACCCGCACAACCCGACCGGCCGGGTGTTCACCGAGGCCGAGCAGCTCGCGCTGGCCGAGGTGGTCGACCGCAACGGCGCCCGGGTGTTCTCCGACGAGATCCACGCCCCGCTGGTGCTGCCGGGCGCCGTCCACCGGCCCTACGCCTCGGTGTCGGAGCTCGCCGCGGGGCACACGCTCACCGCCACCTCGGCGTCCAAGGCCTGGAACCTGCCCGGGCTCAAGTGCGCGCAGCTGCTGCTGTCGAACGACGCGGACGCCGCGCGGTGGGCCGAGGTGTCCGAACGGCCCGAGCACGGCTGCTCCACGCTGGGCGCGATCGCCAACACGGTGGCGTTCACCGCGGGCGGCCCGTGGCTGGACGGCGTCCTGGGCTACCTGGACGGCAACCGCCGGCTGCTGACCGAGCTGCTCGCCGAGCGCCTCCCGCAGGTGCGGTACACCCCGCCCGAGGGCACCTACCTGGCCTGGCTGGACTGCCGGGAGCTCGGCATCGGCGAGCCGCTGGCGGAGTTCTTCCTGCGTGAGGCCGGGGTGGCCCTGGTCGACGGCCCCGAGTGCGGCGTCGCCGGCACCGGCCACGTGCGGCTCACGCTGGCCACCCCGCGTCCGGTGCTGCGCACCATCGTCGACCGGATGGCCGCCGCCATGAAGGACCCCCTTCCCCCCACCATTCGCCAGCTCACGGCGGGCCCCTGAAGGGGGCCGGAACGACCAAGCCCCCGTCCGGGGGACGACGGGGACGGCGTTCCACGTGGATCATGGGCGGGTGCCCGAGTTGCCCGAGGTGGAGGCGCTGGCGGCGTTCCTGCGGGAAAACGCCGTCGGCCGAGTGATCACGCGCGTGGACCTGGCCGGCGTCCAGGCGATCAAGACCTTCGACCCGCCGCTGTCCGCGCTGGCCGGGCTGGAGGTCACCGGTGCCTCCCGGCACGGCAAGTTCCTCGACCTCGACGTCTCCGGGCTGCACCTGGTGGTGCACCTGGCCCGGGCGGGCTGGCTGCACTGGCGGGAGAACCTGCCGACCGCCCCGCCGAAGCCGGGCAAGGGGCCGCTGGCGCTGCGGGTGCACCTGGAGCCGCGCGAGGGCGAGCTGCCCGAGGGGTTCGACCTCACCGAGCAGGGCACGCGCAAGGGGCTGGCGGTCTACGTCGTCCGGTCGCCGGCCGAGGTGCCCGGCGTCGCGCGGCTCGGCCCCGACGCCCTCGAGGTGGACACCGAGACGTTCGGGGCGCTGCTGGCCGGCCGGCACACCCAGCTCAAGGGCACCCTCACCGACCAGACGGTGCTGTCGGGCATCGGCAACGCCTACTCCGACGAGATCCTGCACGCCGCCCGGCTGTCGCCGTTCAAGATGGCCGACAAGGTCACCGACGACGAGCTGCTCCGGCTGCACACCGCGATGCGGGAGACCCTGACCGGCGCGCTGGAGCGCCAGCTCGGCCAGCGGGCGGCGACGCTCAAGGGCGAGAAGCGGGCCGGGCTGCAGGTGCACGCCCGCACCGGCCTGCCCTGCCCGGTGTGCGGGGACACCGTGCGCGAGGTGTCATTCGCCGACACGTCGCTGCAGTACTGCCCGACCTGCCAGACCGGCGGCAAGCCGCTGGCCGACCGCCGGATGTCCAAGCTGCTGCGATGAGCGCAGGATGGGCCGCATGGCCCTGGTGACGTTCGACCTCTTCAGCGCGCTGATCGACTCCCGCACCGGCGGGTCGGCGGCCTTCGACGCCCTCGCCGGCGGGCGCGGCTGGGAGGTCGCCGGCACCGACCTCTACGACGACTGGGACGCCCGCAACAAGGCCTCCCAGAAGGACGCCGCCGAGTGGGTGCCCTTCGCCGAGCACTGCCGCCGCGCGCTCGGCGACACCTACGCGGCCCGCGGGCTGGACGCCGACGCCACCGCCGACACCCTGGCGTTGCTGGAGTCGCTGCCGGACTGGCCGCTGTGGCCCGACGTCGGGCGGGCGCTGCCGCTGGTGGCCGAGCGGCACCGGGTCGGGGTGCTGTCCAACGTGGACGACGCCCTGTTCCGCCGCACCCGGGCGGCCGCGCTGGTCGACGACGACGCGGTGCTGACCAGCGAGCGGCTGCACGCGTACAAGCCGCACGCCGAGCTCTACCAGCGGGCGGCCGCCGCCGGCGTCGACGTGCACGTGCCCGCGTCGGCCCGGGACACCCGCGGCGCGCTGGAGGCCGGGCTGGCCGTCGTCCGGGTGCGCAGGCCCGGGCACCGGGTCGATCCGGAGGGCCCGCAGCCGCAGCACGAGGTCGAGGACCTGGCGGAGCTCCCCGCCGTCCTCGACGCGCTCAGCGCCGCGAGCTGAGCCGGCGGAGCGGACCGGTCCGTCGCGCCCGGGCAGCGGCCGCGGCGGCCAGGCCGGCCTCCGGGCCGGTCTCCCCGTCGCCGGCCGAGCCGACCGCCGTCCACCAGTCGCGCAGCGGGGGCGGGGAGAGCACGTCGACCCGCTCGCCCGGCTGCGGCACGACCACGGTGACCCCGCGGGCGTCCGCGGCGGTGAGCAGCCGCTGCACCGGCTCGGCCCAGCGGTGGAACGCCAGGTTGAACGTGGCCCAGTGGATCGGCACCAGCACCCGGCCGCCGAGGTCGCCGTGCGCCCGCACCGCCTCCTCCGGGTCCATGTGGATGGCGTGCCAGGCGTCGTTGTAGGCGCCGATCGGCTGCAGGGTGAGGTCGAAGGGGCCCAGCCGGGCGCCGATCCCGGCGAAGGCCGGGGTGTAGCCGGTGTCGCCGCCGAAGAACACCCGGTGCCGCGGGCCGGTGACCACCCAAGAGGACCAGAGCGTGGTGTCCCGGGAGAGGAACCGGCCGGAGAAGTGCCGCGCCTCCGTGCAGGTGAGGGTGAGCCCGGCGACCGTCGTGGCGGCGTCCCAGTCCAGCTCCACGATCCGGTCGTCGGGCACTCCCCAGCCGCGCAGGTGGGTGCCGATCCCCAGCGGGACGACGAAGGGCGCGGACTGCTCGCGCACCAGGGCCCGCACCGTCGGCAGGTCGAGGTGGTCGTAGTGGTCGTGGCTGATCAGCACCGCGTCGACCGGCGGCAGGCTCTCCACCGGCGCCGGTGGTTCGTGCAGCCGGGCCGGGCCGATCAGCGGGGACGGCGAGACCCGTTCGCCCCAGACCGGGTCGACGAGCACCCGGCGGCCGTCGACCTCGAGCAGCGCGCTGGAGTGGCCGAACCAGGTGACCGCCAGCTCGCCGGCCTGCTCGGGCAGCTCGGGGGTGACCAGCGGGATCGGGCCGCCGGGCAGCCCCTTGTGCCGGTCCTCGTGCCACTGGCGCAGCAGCCCGTCGCGGGCGTTCGCCGGGGCCAGTGCCGGGGTGGGCAGGTTGTTGTGGAACTTCCCGTCGGAGAACTGCGGCGACCCGGTCACGGTCGGGCGCAGCCGGCGCTTGCTGGCGCCCAGGGCGACGGGCAGGCCCCAGGCGGCGCGGGCGACCCAGCTCACGCCGCCCAGCAGGGCGGTGGCAGCGGTGGCGGTGGCGGCACGGCGGAGGAACGGCACGCCCCCAGCATCCCCCGACCCGCGGTGTCCGCGCTGGGCGGCGGTGCTCAGGTGGAGCTGCCCGCGCGCAGCTCGGCGGCGAACGCCTCGGCGCTGGGCGTGAGCGGCCGGTCGGGTGCCCGCACCAGGCTGATCCTGCGCTCGACCGTCGGGGTCAGCGGGACGTGCTGCAGGCCCGCGAAGGCCATCATCGGGAGCACCAGCTGGGGAACGGCGGTCACCCCGAGGGCCGCTGCCGTGAGGCCGGCGACGGCGCCCACGTTGCGGGCCTCGAGGACGGGGCCGGGGGTCGCGCCCGCCGTCCGGAGGGCCTGGTCGACCGCGCCACGGATGCTGCTGTCCGGGCCGAAGGTGATGAACGGCTCGTCGGTCAGGTCGGCCCAGCCGAGCGTGCTGCGGCCGGTGAAGCGGTGCCCCGGCGCGAAGGCGCAGCAGAGCGACAAGGGCGACACGCTGATCCTCGCCGTCCTGCCGCGGGACGCCGACGCCGCGGTCGTGCTGGAACGGGAGCTGACGCCCGAGCGGGTGGCGGCCCACTTCGCCCCGCTGGTCCGGGGGGAGGTCCGTCGGGTCGTGCAGCCGCACCTGCCGGGTCTCGTCTTCACGCTGCCCGGCGTGCTCGGCGGTGGTGTCACCGGGTCGCCCGTGCTCGACGGCCACGGCAAGGCGCTGAGCTACCACCTGCTCAGCCTGGAGGTCTGACCGCCCGGTGCGGTCCCCGGACGCAGTTGAGCTCTGCCCCACGAGCGGGGCAGAGCTCAACTGCGTGGGACCGTCGGCGAGCACGCCGGGGAGCAGCGGTCAGCCGGCGATGGCGGCCACCGGCGGGGTCTTCGCCGCCCGGCGGGCCGGCAGCACCGAGGCGAGCAGCCCGGCCACCGTGGCGACCAGCACGATCGCCAGCACCTGCAGCCACGGGATGCTGATCACCACCTCGCCGACCTCGCCGAGCGCCGAGGCCGCGCCGACCAGGCCGTAGGTGCCGCCGATCAGCACGCCGAGCACCGCGGCGACCCCGGCGACCAGCACGGCCTCCCAGGCCAGCAGCCCGCGCAGCTGGCCGCGGGTCAGGCCCAGCGCCCGCAGCAGGCCGCTCTCCTGCCGCCGCTCGACCACCGACAGGGCCAGGGTGTTGCCCACCCCGATCAGCGCGATCACCACGGCCACGCCGAGCAGCCCGGTGACCACCAGCAGCAGGACGTCGACCACCTCGTCGATCGCGGCCCGCTCGCTGGCCAGCCCGGTGACGAACGAGGTGGGCAGCGCGGTGCCCGCCAGGTCGGTGACCTCGTCGATCACCGCGGTCTGGTCGACGTCGTCGGCCAGCCGCAGCCACATCGTCTCCACCGCGGCCCCGGGCACCAGTGCCTGCAGGTCGGTGTTGCTCAGCAGTGGGCGGGTGGTGTCGCCGGCCACGACGGTCAGCGTCCGCGAGCGGTCGCCGGCGGTCAGGGTCACCGAGTCGCCCGGCCCGACGCCCCAGGTGTCGGCCTCCCAGTCGGAGAGCACGACCTCGCCGAGTTCGGGGAGCGTCACCTCGGTCGTGGAGCGCAGCACCGGCAGGGCCTGCGCCGCGTCGACGCCGTTGGCCCAGGTCTCGGTGCCGTCGGGCCCGGTGAGGTCCGCCGCGGTGAGCCCGGTGGCCGCGACCACGCCGTCCACCGCCTCCAGCTGGCCCTGCAGCGACGGGGGCACCTGCTCGCCGAAGGCCTCGACGATCACGTCGGTGGGGTAGTTGGCCGCCAGCCCCGCCTGGGCGGTCGCCCGGGTGGAGCTCGCCCCGACCACCATCGCGGTGGTCAGCGTGACGCCGATCAGCAGCGCGGTCGCGGTGGCCGCCGTCCGGCGGGGGTTGCGGGTCGCGTTGCCGGTGGCCAGCCGCGCCGGGAGCCCGCCGAACCGGCCGAGCAGCCGGCCGGCGGCCGCGACGATCGGCGGCACCGCTCGCTGGGCGAGCAGCAGCAACCCCAGCGAGCTGAGCACCCCGCCGGCCAGCGCGACCAGGATGGACGCGGAGACCACGCCCAGCACCATCAGCGCGACGCCCGGGACGGCGAGCAGCAGGCCGGTGACCAGGCGGGCGACGCCGCCTCGGGAGCGCAGTGGCGCCGGGTCGGTGGGCCGCAGCGCGGCGAGCGGGGCGACCCTCGTGGCGGCACGGGCGGGGGCCAGGGCGGCGACCAGCGTGGTGAGCGTGCCGACGGCGATGCCGACCCCGACGGCGTACAGCGGGACGGACACCCCGGCGAGCGGGATCGGTGAGTCGATGCCGGACACCACGGCCGACACGGCGGCGGAGAGGCCGATGCCGGCGAGCACGCCGATCACCGAGGCGGCCAGTCCGGTCAGCACGGCCTCGCCGAGCACGCTGCGGCGCACCTGCCCGGCGGTCGCACCGACGCAGCGCAGCAGCGCGAGGTCGCGGGTCCGCTGCGCGAGCAGCACGGCGAACGTGTTGGCGATGACCAGCCCGGCGACGAGCACGGCGATGGTGGCGAACACCAGGAGGGAGGTGGTGAGCCAGGTGGCGTCGCCGGTCAGCGCCGCGACGGACTCCTCGGCCTGCTCCGTGCCGGTGCGGACGGTGACGTCCTCACCGGACAGGGCGGCGCGCACCTCGCCGATCAGGGCGTCGGGGTCGGCGGCGGTGGTGCCGGCGATCCGCAGCTCCGTCGGCTCGGTGGCGCCCCAGGCCTGCGCCTGGTCGGCGGTGACGTAGGCCTTGCCGTAGATCCCAGCGGTCGGGTCGCCGCCCAGGTCGACCACGCCGGTCACCGTGGCGTCGGTGGTGGTCGCGGTGCCCTCGTCGTCGTAGGTGGTCACCGGGAGGACGTCACCGACCTCGGCGCCGACGCGCTCGCTCACCGCGACCTCGCCCGGCCGGACCGGCAGGGCACCGGCGGTCAGCTGCTGCCAGCGCAGCTGCGGGTCGGCGGCGACCGACTCGACCAGCAGGTACTGGGCGCCGGTGCGGCCGGGGGCGACCGCCTGCACGGAGGTCTGCCAGGTCGGGTCGACCGCCTGCACGCCGTCCAGCCCGGTGAGGGCGTCGACCTGCCCGGCCAGCCCGGTGCCGCTGTCGGAGGTGACCACCACGTCGGTGTCGACGTACTGGGCGCCGGCCGCCTCGAGCACGGTGGCCTTGGTCGTCTCGTTGAGCACCAGGGTGGCGACCACGAAGCCCACGGCGATGACGATCGCCAGGGTGGAGGCGATCAGCCGCGGCAGGTGCGCCCGGATGCTCGCCAGTGTCACTGCTCGCATGGCGTCAGGCCCCCAGTCCACGCAGCGCGTTGATGATCGAGTCGGTGGTCGGCTGGTGCACCTCGCCGGCCAGCCGGCCGTCGGCGAGCAGGACGACGCGGTCGGCGTAGGCGGCGGCCACCGGGTCGTGGGTGACCATGACGACGGTCTGCCCGGTCTCCCGCACGCTGGAGCGCAGCAGGTCCAGCACCTCGGCGCCGGCGTGGCTGTCCAGGTTGCCGGTCGGCTCGTCGGCGAAGACGACGTCCGGGCGGGGGAGCAGGGCCCGGGCCACGGCGACGCGCTGCTGCTGGCCGCCGGAGAGCTCGTGCGGGCGGTGCTGGAGGCGCTCGCGCAGGCCGAGACGGGCGATCACGGAGTCCATCCACGCGCGGTCCGGGCGCTGCCCGGCCAGCTGCATCGGCAGCAGGATGTTGTCCTGCGCGTTCAACACCGGGAGCAGGTTGAACGACTGGAAGACGAAGCCGATCCGCTCCCGGCGCAGCTTGGTCAGCTGGTCGTCGCGCAGGCTGGTCAGCTCGGTGTCGCCGAGCCAGACCTGCCCGGCGCTGGCGGCGTCCAGGCCGGCCAGGCAGTGCATGAGGGTCGACTTGCCGGAGCCGGAGGGCCCCATGATCGCGGTGAAGGCGCCGCGCTCGAAGGCGACGTCGACACCGGCCAGCGCGTGCACCGCCGTCTCGCCGGAGCCGTACGTCTTGCGCAGGTCGGTGGCGCGGACGGCGGCGGACGCGGTCGCCGCGGGCTCACCCGGGACGGTCATGACGGGGACGGACACTGCAGGCCTCCAGAGGCGGTGATCAGGACGTGATCACGTTCTCGCCCGGAGGCCTGCGCCCGCGTCGCCGCACGGGCTGGTCTGTGCGAGCGCGCCGCTGCCCCCGGGGGCTGACCTGCTGTCATCCTCCGGGAGGACGCCCGGCAGGTCGCCGAGTGACGGCGCGTCGACGCGGCGTCGTGCCCGGAGACGTCGACAGCTCCGCACTCGGCGGAGCAGACCTCGGGGGCTCAGGCGGGGGCGTCGCGGAGCAGGTCGGCGGGGGCGACCAGGCCGGTGCGGTAGGCCAGCACCACGGCCTGCACCCGGTCCCGGGACCCGGTCTTGGCCAGCACCCGCCCGACGTGGGTCTTCACCGTCGCCTCGCTGACGAACAGCTGGCCGGCGATCTCGGTGTTCGTCGCGCCGTAGGCCATCTGCACCAGCACCTCCCGCTCCCGCGGGGTCAGCTCGGCCAGCGCGCCCGGATCGGCCTGCGTCGTCCCGGAGCCGCCGGAGCCGCGCAGGATCGGGGCCACGTGCTGCAGCAGCCGGCGGGTGGAGCTGGCCGCGATGACCGAGTCGCCGGCGTGCACCGTGCGGACGGCGGCGAGCATCTCCTCCGGCGGGGCGTCCTTGAGCAGGAAGCCGCTGGCCCCGGCGCCGATCGCGGCGACCACGTACTCGTCCAGGTCGAAGGTGGTCAGCACGACCACCCGGGGCGGTTCGGGCAGCGCCGTCACCTGCTCGGTCGCGGCGATGCCGTCGGTGCCGGGCATGCGCACGTCCATCAGCACCACGTCGGCCGGCGTGCGGCGCAGCAGCTCGACCGCCGCCGCGCCGTCGCCGGCCTCACCTACGACGGTGAGGTCGGGCTGGGAGTCGATGACCATCCGGAAGCCGGCGCGCACCAGCTGCTGGTCGTCGACGAGGACGACGCGGATCGGGTCGGTGCTCATCGGGGGGAACGGTAGGGCAGGACGGCCTGGACGCCGAACCCGCCGCCGTGTCGTGGTCCGGCGGTCAGCCGTCCGCCGTGCAGCTCGGCCCGCTCCCGCATGCCCAGCAGCCCCTGGCCCTGCCCGTCGGACTCCACGATCGCGGCCGAGGCGCCGCGCCCGTCGTCCAGCACGGCCAGCTCGAGGGCGTCAGGGCGCCACTGCAGCCGCACCCAGGCCCGCCCGGCCGGGCCGGCGTGCTTGAGCACGTTGGTCAGCGACTCCTGCACGATCCGGTAGGCGGCCAGCTGCGCCCCGGCCGGCATCGGCTGCGGGCTGCCCTGCACGACCAGCTCGACGTCCAGCCCGCTGGCCCGCACGTCGGCGACCAGCTGGTCGATCGCGGCGACGTCGGGCTGAGGCGCGAACTCCTGCCCGTCGCCCTCGCGGAGCACCCCGAGCAGCTTCCGCATGTCGGTCAGCGCCTGCCGGCCGGTCGCCGAGATCGCCTCCAGTGCACCGGTCGCCGCCGCCGGGTCGGACTGGCCGGCGTAGCGGCCGCCGTCGGCCTGGGCGATGACCACCGACAGCGAGTGGGCGACGACGTCGTGCATCTCCCGGGCGATCCGGGCCCGTTCGGTGGACGCCGCCAGCCGCATCTCCTGCTCGCGCTCCAGCTCCAGCAGCCGGGCTCGCTCCTCCAGGCCGGCGACCTGCTGCAGCCGCGCCCGTCGCAGGTCGCCCAGCGCCCAGCAGGCCACCACCAGCACGCCGATGACGCCGGCGGCGAAGACGAAACCGAACCAGGTGCCCTCGCCGAAGTAGACCGCCGAGGCGAGCACGGCGCCCAGCAGCCCGATCGCCAGCCCGGCCCTGCTCGCCCGGCGAGGGGCGTAGGCGGCCAGCGCGTAGACCATCACCGGGGCGGCGATGTTCGCGGGCAGGAAGTACCCCGGGACGAGCACGAGCTCGAGCAGGCTGGCGACGACGACCACCGCGGCGGCACGGACCGGTCGGCGGCGGCGCCAGGCCAGCGGGACGATCAGCAACAGCGACAGCAGGACCGAGGTGGCGGCGGACCCGCCGGTGTCGTAGCCCGTCGCGGAGACGACCAGGAAGAACGCCGCGACCGCAGCGAGGGCGGCGTCGACACCGAAGGGGTGCTGCCGCAGCCACGACGCGGCGCGTTCCAGCAGTGGCTGGCCCGCAGCGGCGGGGAGGCGGTCCGGCTGCTCGCTCCGCACGTGGCTGCGGCGCAGCAGCCCCAGCGCCCAGGCCGCGACGACCGTCACCCCGAGGAGGGTCATCGTGGTGACGACGAAGGTGGGCGTCGGGCCCCGGTTGAACGTGGCACCGCCGAGCACCGCGCCCAGCAGCCCGGCCACCAGCCCGGCCCGGCCCGCCCAGCGGGGGCCGTGGGCCGTCAGCGCGTAGACCATCATCGGGGCCGCGACGTCGGCGAGCAGCAGCTCGGCGGGCAGCAGGACGAGCTGGAACAGGCAGACAAGCGCCACCACCGCGGCGGCGGGGACGGGGTGGCGACGCCGCCAGGCCAGCGGCGCGCACAGCGCCAGCCCCACCAGGACGGTCAGCTCCCCGCCGGCCCCGCCGTACCCGGACAGCCCCGGCACCGGGACCGTGACCAGCGCGACCAGGCAGGCCAGGACGACGTCGGCCGCGAAGGGGTGGCGCCGGGGCCCGGCCGCCACCCGTTCGAGCAGCGGCTGGTCCATGCTGCCGACCCTAGGCAGCGGGGGGCGGCACGTCGTCGTCCTGCGGGGTGAACCGCGTGTCAGCCCGCGGGATGAGCCGGTGTGGGACCCCGCGCGTCGCCGAGTGACAGCCCAGCGGGGTGACCGGCGACCGGGATCCCCGCTCAGCTGTCACTCGACGGGCTGTCGGACGGCAGTGGGAGGGTCACCTCGTGTCCACCTCGCTCGGCGCGGCGTTCTGGCGGCTCTACGCCGCCAGCGCCGCCTCCAACCTCGCCGACGGGGTCAACCGGGTCGCCCTGCCGCTGCTGGCGGCGACCCTCACCCGCGACCCGGTGCTGGTCGCCGGCCTGACCTCGCTGGCCTTCCTGCCCTGGCTGCTGTTCGCCCTGCCGGCCGGGGCGTTCGTCGACCGCACCGACCGCAAGCGGGCGATGGCCGCGGCCAACGGCGTCCGGGCGCTGGCCCTCACCGCCCTGGCGGTCACCGTGATCACCGGGACGGCGTCGCTGGCCGTGCTCTACGCCGTCGCGTTCGCCGTCGGGGTCGCCGAGACCGTGTACGACAGCGCGGCCCGGGCGATGCTGCCGCAGGTGGTCCGCCGCGACCAGCTCGACCGCGGCAACGGCCTGCTCACCACCGCCGAGGAGGCCAGCCAGGGGTTCATCGGCGCGCCGCTGGGCTCGGTGCTGTTCGCCCTGGCCGCCGCGGCCCCGCTGTTCACCACCGCGGGCGGGTTCCTGCTCGCCGCCGTCCTGGTGGTGGGCATCGCCGGCGCGCACCGGCCGGCCCGCGGCGACGGGCCGCGCACCACCATCCGCCGGGACGTCGCCGAGGGCGTGGGCTGGCTGTGGCGGCACCGGTTCCTCCGGGGCCTCACCCTGGTCTCGGCGAGCACGGCGCTCACCTCGGCGATGACCAGCGGCGTCCTGGTGCTGTACGCCCTGGACACCCTGGAGATGGGCGAGGCCGGCTACGGCCTGCTGCTCACCGCCTCCGGCGTGGGCGCGGTGGTCGGCGGGCTGGCGGCCGCCCCGCTGGCCGGCCGGATCGGCCGCACCGCCACGCTGGTGGCCTGCTCGGTGCTGGCCGCGCTGACCCTGGGCGCCATGGCGTTCACCGAGGACGCCGTGGTGGCCGGGGCGCTGTTCGCGGTCGGTACGGCGGGCGTGCTGTTCTGGAACGTGCTCACCATGTCGTTGCGCCAGGCGCTCATCCCCGAGGCGCTGTTCGGCCGGGTCCAGGGCGGCTACCGGACGCTGGTCTGGGGCGGGATCCCGCTGGGCGCGCTCGCCGGTGGGCTGCTGGCCGACGCGACCAGCGTGCCCACCGTGTTCGCCGTGGCCGGCGCCGTCCAGCTGGTGCTGGCCGGGGTGCTGTGGTGGCTGCTCGCCGCGCATCGGGACCTCTTGGCGAACGCCTTCGCCGCGGACGACGGGTCGGCCCCGGGATGAGCGTCAGCCGGGCGCGCCCGGGACGTCGACGTGCAGCAGGTGCGGGCCGCTGCCGTCGGCGGTGTAGCCGGTGTCCAGCTTGAGGTCACCGGAGGGCAGCCCCTGAGCCGTGCACCAGTCGTGCAGCCGGCCGAAGCCGTCCGCGATCTGGGCCAGCGGCCCGTCGTGGACCAGCCGCGCCCAGCGCCCCGCGGGCAGCACGACCGCCGCCATCCCGGCCGGCACCGGGGTGTCGGCGCCGGTGAGCACCCCGACCGTCTCCCGGTAGCGCCCACCCCCGAGGTGCTGGCTGGCCTCGACGTAGCCGGTGCCCCCCGGGCCCGGCAGTTCGGCGGCCCGGCCGAGCAGGGCCTGCCAGGCCATCGGCACCCGGTGGCGCAGCTCGTCGAACGGTGCCTCGACCTGCACCCCGACCACGCGCTGCGCGGGCAGGTCGGTCAGTTCCGGGGAGGTCGTCGTCACGCCGGAGGACCGTAGCGGCTCACCGCGCGACGGGCGGGACGATCGCACCGGTCCCGTGCGGTGACCGCTGCGCTCATCGGCCCATTCCTGCGAGCCCCGGCCGCAGGCGGCTCAGGCGGTGGCGCGCTGCTCCAGGGCCGCGGCCCGGTCGCGGGCCGCGCAGTCGGCGACGAGGTCGGCCAGCGTCCGGCGCAGGGCGACGCCCAGCCGGTCGGCCCGCACGTGCAGCTCGTCCCGGGGGAGCAGCGGCAGCCCGCTGCTGGCGAGGCGGGGCAGCAGCGCCAGGTCCTCGGCCAGCGAGGCCGCGGCCGACTCCACCGCGGCGGCCAGGGCGTCGGCGTCCGCGGAGCCGTCGGGCCGGTGCAGCAGCACGCGGGTGTGCACCCGGGTCGAGTCGGCGTCCTCGGGCTGCAGCAGTCGCAGCACGGTGGTCACCGCTCCCGTCGCCAGGTCCTCCACCCGCCGCAGCAGCTGGAACGGCGCGCGGTGGACGTGGGTGACCCGGCGTCCGGGCTCCTCGTGCACCCTGGTGGACCCGTGGCGGTCGTGGGTCACCTCCGGGGCCGTGGCGTCCGGCGACGCCGGGGCCACGAGCGAGCGGTGGGACGCGTCGAGGAAGGCGTCGGCCAGCAGCCCGGCCGGGGCGACGCTGCGCACCGGGGCCAACCAGGCCGACAGCGTGAGCGGGTCGGCCGGCCCGGGGACGTCGATCAGTTCCACCTGCGGCTGCGCCGGGGCGATCCAGACCACCCCCAGGTGCTCGGCCACGCCCCAGGCGGGCGGGTCGGCGTCCAGGGCGCCGCCGGGGCGGCGGTGCACCGTCCAGGTGCGGCCCAGCAGCCGGGTCTGCACGTACCCACCGGCGCGCAGCTCGCCGGTGAGCGCGACCGGGTGCCAGGCGTGCTCGAGGGCGGGGTGCAGGTTGTCCAGGACCGGTCCGTCGGGCTGCGGCAGGTCGGGCACCGGTTCCGGCGTGGGGCTGGTCGCTCGCGGCGGGCGGGACGTAGGCGTGGGGTCGGGGTCGGGGGCCAGCCACACCCAGCCGTCCCGCTCCTCCACCGCCCACGGGGTGGAGAGGTCGGCCCGGGGCGGGGGAGCGCCGACCGGCCCCAGCGACGGGATCTCCACGCAGCGGCCCTCCGCGTTGAACTGCCAGCCGTGGTAAGGGCACTGGACGCGCCCGTCCACCACGGTGGCGGCGGTCAGCGGCACGAGCCGGTGCGGGCAGCGCGCGGACAGCGCCGTCACCTCGGCCCCCGGCCGGAGCCGGAGGACGACGTAGGCCTGCCCGCCGGCGCCCACCGGCTGCGGCGTCGTCCCCACGTCGGCGGACCGGGCCACCGGGTACCAACCGGTACCGGCCTCCGCGCGGGGGTGCCGGGGCGTGCTCGGCCACGGGCTCTCGGTCCTGGAGGGGGCCATGCACCCAGTGCACCAGCTGGCCGTTTCCCCGGCGTTGCACCGGGATGGAATCCCGAGGTCCCCCGAAAGTCGGCCGCGTAACTATCGGAACACGGTCACTCGCGTTGTGAGTCCGGGCACCCTAGGGTGACCGCGATCACCCTCAGGCAACGCACAGTGAGGTGCCCCGTGACCCCACCGACCGACCGCAAGCTGCTGACACCGGAGGAGTACCGGCAAGCGCAGGACTCACCCGAGTTCACCGAGCTGCGCCGCCGGTTCCGTAGTTTCGCCGTCCCGATGACCGTGGCGTTCCTCGTCTGGTACCTGCTCTTCGTCCTGCTCTCCACCTACGCGCCGGACTTCATGGCGACCGAGGTCTTCGGCAACGTGAACCTCGGCATCCTGCTGGGGCTGGGGCAGTTCGTGAGCACCTTCCTGATCACCCAGCTGTACGTGCGGCACGCGAGCAAGAACACCGACCCCATCTCCGACGAGATGCGCACCCGTCTCGAGGCCCACGAGTTCGCCTCCCCCCGGACCGAGGAGACCCCCCGTGGCTGACCTGTTCGCCGCCGAGAGCGCGACCATCGGCGAGCCGGCGGTCAACATCTCGATCTTCGGCGCGTTCGTGCTGGTGACCCTGTTCATCACCTTCCGCGCCAGCCGGAACAACAAGAGCGCCGCCGACTACTACGCGGCCGGCCGCAACATCACCGGCACCCAGAACGGGCTGGCCATCGCCGGTGACTACCTGTCGGCGGCCTCGTTCCTGGGCATCGCCGGGGCCATCGCCATCTACGGCTACGACGGCTTCCTCTACTCGATCGGCTTCCTCGTCGCCTGGCTGGTGGCGCTGCTGCTGGTCGCCGAGCTGATGCGCAACACGGCCCGGTTCACCATGGCCGACGTGCTGGCCTTCCGGATGCGGCAGGGGCCGGTGCGCACCGCGGCGGCCATCTCCACGCTGTTCGTCTCGCTGTTCTACCTGCTGGCGCAGATGGCCGGTGCCGGCGGCCTGGTCGCCCTGCTCCTGGGGGTCAGCGGCGCCGCGGCCGAGGCCGTGGTGGTCGTCGTCGTCGGTGCGCTGATGATCTTCTACGTCCTGGTCGGCGGCATGCGCGGCACCACGTACGTGCAGATGATCAAGGCGACGCTGCTGATCGCCGGCGCGCTGGTGATGACGCTCTGGGTGCTCGCCGAGTACGGCTTCAGCCTCTCGGCGCTGCTCGGTGGCGCGGTCGCCTCGGAGGGCGGGCAGGTCCTGGAGCCCGGTGCCCAGTACGGGCTGTCGGGCACCACCCGGCTGGACTTCATCAGCCTCGCGCTGGCCCTGGTGCTCGGCACCGCCGGCCTGCCGCACGTGCTGATGCGCTTCTACACCGTGCCCACCGCCAAGGACGCCCGGAAGTCGGTGGTCTGGGCCATCTGGCTGATCGGCGCCTTCTACCTGTTCAGCCTGGTCATCGGCTACGGCGCCGGCGCCCTGGTGGGCTCCGAGGACATCCTCGCCGCCCCCGGCGGGGTCAACGCGGCGGCTCCGCTGCTGGCGTTCGAGCTCGGTGGCACGGTGCTGCTGGGCATCATCGCCGGCGTCGCCTTCGCCACGATCCTCGCGGTGGTGGCCGGCCTGACGATCACCGCGTCGGCGTCCTTCGCCCACGACGTCTACGCATCGGTGCTCAAGAAGGGCCAGGTGGCGCCCAACGCGGAGGTCCGGGTCGCCCGCATCACCGCGGTCGTCATCGGGGCGGTCTCCATCGGGCTCGGCATCCTGGCGCTGCGCGCCGGGATCAACATCGCCTTCCTGGTGGCGCTGGCCTTCGCGGTGGCGGCCTCGGCCAACCTGCCGACGATCCTCTACACGCTGTTCTGGAAGAACTTCACCACCCAGGGCGCGCTGTGGTCGATCTACGGCGGGCTCGTCGTCTGCATCGGCCTGATCGTCTTCTCGCCGGTGGTCTCGGGCACGGACACCTCACTGTTCCCGGACTTCGACATCGCCTGGTTCCCGCTGCGCAACCCGGGCCTGGTGTCCATCCCGCTGTCGTTCCTCCTCGGCTGGCTCGGCACGAAGGTCTCCAAGGAGCAGCCGGACGTCGACAAGTACGCCGAGCTCGAGGTCCGGTCGCTGACCGGCATCGGTGCGGAGAAGGCGGTCGCCCACTGACGTGGGGCAGCCGGACCCCGTAGACAGGGGGTCCGGTGCACGGCACGGCGCGAGGCCCGTCCCCCGGTGGGGCGGGCCTCGTTGCCGTCCTGCGGCCGGACGGCCGCCGGGTCAGGCGGCAGCGGTGGCCGGGGCGGCCTCCGGCACGGGACGGTCGGCGCCGACCGGCAGCGCGGTGTCGACGGTGGCCGTCGCGGTGGCGACCGCGGCGGAGGTCGACCGGTGCCGGCGGACGACGGTGCGGCTGACCAGGCCGGCGAGCACCACGCCGGCGGCGAGGGCGTGCTGGCCGGGCGTGGTCAGGGCGGTGGCGATCGCGGCGACGTAGACGACCGAGAGCAGCACGGTGGCGACCGGCAGCCGGCCGGGCAGGCGGAGCGCCGGGAGGTGCAGGTGCGGGGTGTGGCTGGACAGGTGCACGGCGGGACCTCCAGAGGTGGTCGGACGCCCGCCGGGCCGGCGTCCCAGGACCGCTGGTCAGCGGAGCCGGGGCGCCGGCACGGCGACGGCGCAGCGGGTGTGCCTCCGGTGGCGGATCACCGGGGGCGGCGACTCACTTGAGGGCGTCCTTCGCCTTCTGCAGCAGGCCCTGCATCGGCACCGGCGGGGTGCCGTAGAGGCGCGGGTCGCCCGGGGGCAGGATCGGGGCGTCGGCGGTCGCGGCGATCGGGGCGGCGCGGAGGGTGTTGTCCGTCCCGTCCAGGGCCGGGCCGTTGGCCCAGCGGCCGTTGGCGGCCTCGGCGCCGTCGGAGGCGTCGATGAAGGTGTAGGCGAACTCCGGCAGCTCCTCCTCCAGCGGGAACGCCTCGGGCACCGGGATGCCGTCCAGGCCGTCGGCCTTGAGCTCCTCCATGGCGGCCAGCCACTGCTGCTGGTGCATGTGGTCGCGGGTGAGCAGGAAGCGGAGCAGGTCCTTGACGCCCGGGTCGTCGGTCATGTTCCACAGGCGGGCGACCTGCAGCCGGCCCTGCATCTCGGCGGTGGCGTTGTAGGAGAAGTCGGCCATCAGGTTGCCGCTGGCGGTGACGTACGCGCCGGTCCAGGGGTTGCCCATGCTGTCCATGTAGGACGCGCCGCCGCCGTTGGCGATGGCGTGCTGCGGGTTGAGCTGACCGTAGCCGGCCGCGGCCTCCTTGGTGCGGTCGGCGGCGTCGGGCTTGAGCGGCATGTGGTCCAGCAGCCGGTCGATCATCGTCACGATCATCTCGACGTGGGCCAGCTCCTCGGTGCCGATGGCCAGGAGCATGTCCTTGTACTTGCCGGGCAGGCGGCAGTTCCAGCCCTGGAGCAGGTACTGGGTGGCGACGGTCATCTCGCCCCACTGGCCACCGAGCACCTCCTGCATCTTGCGGGCGAAGTCGGCGTCGGGGCCGTCGGGCTTGGCCTCGAACTGGAGTGCGTGGGTGTGCGTGAACACGGGCGTTCTCCCTCTGCGTCGTCGCTGTCGCCGCCCTCGCGGTGACAACAGACAGATGCCCCCACCGGTTGTCACCCCCGTGCCGTCCGGTGGCCCGCAGGGGCCGACCTGTCCGGCAGCTCCCGCGCAGGCCCGAGGGAACGCGCCGTCAGCGATCCGGCAGCCGCACCACCAGGGTGAAGTCGCCGCCCTCGCCCAGGCGCCAGGCCAGCCGGCCGCCCAGCTCGCGGGTCTGCCGCTGCACCGACCACAGACCCAGCCCGCTCAGGTCGACCGGCGGGGTCGGCCGGCGCAGGTGCCCCAGCACCCGGTCAGCGGGGACCCCCGGCTGGGTGAGGGCGAACTCCACCCACTCCGCGCGGCGGTCGACCCCCAGCCGCACCGGCCGGCCCTGCCCGTGGCGGTGGGCGTTCTCCAGCAGGTTGGTCAGGATGCGCTGCACCCGGGCGTCACCGACCACGACGTCCGCTGCGTCCTCCCCCACCCGCACGGTCAGCTGGGCGCCGGGCAGCCCGGAGGCGGCCACCGAGGCCTGCAGCACGTCGGCCAGGCTCCGCGCGCCCCGCCGCGCCGGCGCGCCACCCGTGGCGTCGGCGGTGCGCAGCATCGAGGCCAGGTGCTGGGCCTGGGCGCGGGCCAGCTCGAGCAGCTCGGGACGGCGGTCGTCGTCGCCGTCCAGCCGGTCGAGCACCGACTCCAGGGCGGCCAGCGGGCTGCGCATGTCGTGGCAGAGCGCGCGCACCAGGGCGTCCCCGGTGCTGACCTCCTCGGTGGCCGGGTGCGGCAGGTGGCTGCGCACGACCCGGACCAGGTCGGTGAGCAGTCCGGGCAGGGTGGCAGGGCGTGTGTCGGCAGCGAGTGTCACGGGCACCTCCGGGGTTGCGGTCGGTCAGCCACGCCGGGCGCAGCCGATCTCTGGGAGTGACGTGGAGGGACTCGACGTGGGTGCCGCTGCTGAGCACCGCCCCCCGGTGGACGTGGTGGTCATCGACGACCACCCGCTGTTCAGTCGTGGGCTGTCGCTGTTGCTGCCGCCGGAGAGCGGTGGCCGGGTGCGGGTGGTCGGCACCACCGAGGACGCGTCGGCCGGTGCGGCGCTGGTGCGCCGGCACAACGCCGACGTCGCGGTGGTGGACCTGCACATGCCCCCGCCCGGTGGCACCCGGGCGATCGCGGCCATCCGCCGGACCGAGCCGATGGTGCGGATCGTGGCGCTCTCCGGGCTGGCCGAGGCCGACGCCGCGCTGGAGGCCCTGCGGGCCGGGGCCAGCGCCTTCCTGCCGAAGACCACCAGCCCGGAAGCGCTCGTCCGCCCGTTGCTCGCCGTCCTGGACGGCTGGTCGGTGATCCCCGAGTCACTGCTGCGCCAGCTGCTGGACGACGCCGCGCCCTCCGCCGACCAGGGCATCGCCGCGCAGCTGTCCGCCGACGACCGGCGGCTGTGGAAGCTGGTGGCCGCCGGCACGAGCACCGTGGACATCGCCACCACGCTGCACGTCTCCGAGCGCACCGTGAAGCGGCTGGTGGCCAACCTGCTGCGCCAGCTGCGGGTCTCCACCCGCGTGGAGGCGGCCGCGCTGGCCGGCCGGGTCGGCCTCGAACACGGAGCGGCCGGCTCCGGGCGCTGACGGCGTGAGCGGGACATCGCCCCCCGGCTACCCGGTGCGCCCCGCCGCACCCGCGGACCGGGCGGTTCCGGAAGAACAGCGGTGGCTCGTCGCTACTGTCCGCTCATGTCCGCACGGATCGTCCTGCTCGGGGCCACCGGCCACACCGGCGGCCTGACGGCGGCCGCGCTCACCGCGCGCGGCGCCCGGCCGGTGCTCGCCGGCCGCGACCCGGACCGGCTGGCGCCGCTGGCCCGGCAGCTGGGCGGGGACGCCGGGCCGCTGGAGACCGCGACGGCCGACGTGACCGACGAGAGCTCGGTGCGGGCCCTGGTCGGTCGCGGTGACGTGCTGGTCACCACCGTCGGCCCGTTCCTGCGTCACGGGGAGGCCGCGGTCGCCGCCGCGGCGGACGCCGGTGCGGTCTACCTGGACTCGACCGGTGAGCCGCCGTTCCTGCGCCGGGTGTTCGAGGAGTTCGGGCCGCGGGCGGAGCGGAGCGGGGCGGCGCTGCTGACCGCGTTCGGGCACGACTACGCCCCGGGCGTGCTGGCCGGTGCGCTGGCGCTGGCCGAGGCCGGGGACCGCGCGCACCGGGTCGACGTCGGGTACAGCCGGGACGCCGGGCCGGGGAAGGGCTTCTCCCGCGGCACGCTGGTCTCGCTGCTGGGCGTGCTGCTCGAACCCGGGCACGCCTGGTCCGGCGGCCGGCTGGTCACCGAGCCGGCCGGGGCGCACGACTGGCGGTTCGACGTGGCCGGGCGCACCCGCCGCGGCCTGTCGGTCGGCGGCTCGGAGCACCTCACCCTGCCCGGCCTGGCGCCGTCCCTGCGCACGGTCGGGGTGTACCTGGACTGGTTCGGCCCGGTGACCGGTGTGGCGCACCGGCTGGCCCCGCTCGGCCCGCTGCTGGGCCGGGTCCCCGGTGCACCGGCCGGCCTGACGCGCGTCGCCGACCTGGTCGGCAGCCGGTTCGCCACCGCGCCGACCACCCAGGGTCCGAGCCGGACGCACGTCGTCGCCGAGGTCCGCGACGCCGCGGGGGAGCGGGTGTCCCGGGTGCGCCTGCTCGGCCCGGACCCGTACCCGATGACCGCGGACCTGCTCGCCTGGGCGGCGGTCCGGGCGGCGGAGGGCGGGGTGCGCGGTACCGGCGCGCTCGGCCCGGTGCAGGCCTTCGGCCTCGCCGAGCTCACCGCGGGTGCGGCCACCGCCGGCATCGTCCGCCCGTGAACGAGCAGGTGGCCTGCGTCGACATCGGCTCGACGTGGACCAAGGCGGCGCTGGTCGAGCTGTCCACCGGCCGCCTGGTCGAGACCCGGCAGGCCCCGACCACCCCGGACGACGTCGTCGCCGGGGTGCTCGCCGCCACCTCGGGCTGGGAGGCCCCGGTGCGGGCCTGCTCCAGCGCGGGCGGCGGGCTGCGGCTCGCGGTGGTCGGCTACGAGGAGCTGATCAGCGCCGAGGCCGGCCACCGGGCCGCGCTGTCCGCCGGCGCCCGGGTCGTGCACGTGGCGGCCGGCCGGCTGGACGACGCGGCGCTGCGGCGACTGGGCGAAGCCGCCCCGGACGTCGTCCTGCTGGTGGGCGGGACCGACGGCGGGGACGCGACGGTGCTGCGGCACAACGCCGCCGCCCTGGCCGGCCCGGCCCTGCTGCAGGGGCCCGGTGCGAGCTCGCGAGTACCGGGGGGCAGTGGGGCCCTCCCGGCCGTCCCGGTGGTGCTGGCCGGCAACGCCGACGTCCGGGAGCAGGTGGCCGGCCTGCTCGCGGACGCCGGCGTCCCGGTCACCGCGGTGGACAACGTGCTGCCCGACATCGGCCGGCTGGCGCCGGAGCCCGCCCGCGCGGCCATCCGTGACGTCTTCCTCACCCACGTCATCGGCGGGGACCGGCTGTCCACCGACCCGCGGCTGCGCACCTGGGTGCGGGCGGTGACCCCGGACGCAGTCCTCGACGGGGTCGCCGCGCTCGCCGGCCTGCGGGCGGGCACCGAGGCACCCGGCGTGCTCGTGCTCGACGTCGGCGGTGCCACCACCGACGTGCACTGCGTCCCGGCGGTCGACGCCGAGCAGACCTCGCTGCACCGCTCGGCGGTCGGGGTGCCGGCCCGGCGGCGCACCGTGGAGGGAGACCTCGGCGTGCAGTCCAGCGCCGATGCGCTCCGGGGAGCCGCCCGGGCCGAGGGCCTCGGCGTGCCGGGGGACGACCCGCTGGCGCTCGGCGAGGCGGCCGCGGTGGTGGCGCTGCGTCGCCACCTGCGGGCCGAGGCTGCGTTCGGCCCCGGCGGGGCGAGCGCGCGGGGCGTCGGGCTGGTCGTCCTGTCCGGAGGTGTCTTTCGGCACGCCGAGCCGGCCGCGGTCGAGGCGGTCGTGGCACGGCTGGCCGACGACCGCGGCGGGGCCGGGGGCGTGCTGGCCGGCACCCGCGTCGTCGTCGACGCCCGGTACGTGCTCGCCGCCGCCGGCCTGCTGGCCGACGACGCCCCGGACGCGACCGCCGGCCTGCTCGCCGGCCTGCTCTCCGGCTGAGCGGTTGGAGCGTCGGTAGGAGGTGAGGTCAGGTCAGCAGCGGTCGTCCAGGTCGCCGTCCCGACCACCGATCACGACCCTGGGCCGGCACTCCCGGCGTTGACCGGGCAGAGCTGCTCGACGCTGGGTGGGGCAGCGGGCTCCGCTGCGCCGGTCGCCGGTCGATCCGCGCCGTCAGGCTGACCACCGGCGCGACCGTCCGCGGGCCGGGTGCTCTGCTCAGCCCACCCGGATGCCCAGCTCCGCGGCCAGTCCGGCGGCCCAGCCGGTCAGCTGCCCCGGGCTGATAGTGCAGCCGCGCAGGTCGGCGACGCCGTCCAGCTGCTCGACCTCCGCACCGCGCAGGTCGACGTCCCGGTTGCGCGCCTGCCGCAGCACCAGCGAGCCCACCGTGCAGTCGACCAGCCGGAGGTCGCGCAGGTCGGCGCCGCTGGCGTCCAGCTCGCCGATCGTGCAGCCGGTGAGCTGGACGTCGACCAGGGTGGCCCTGCGCAGGTCGAGGAAGTCGACCTTCACCTCGGTCAGGCCCACCCGCGTCAGCCCGGCGCCGGAGGCGGTGATCGCCCCGAACCGGCCGCCGTCGACCACCACGTCGAGCAGCGTGGCGTCGACCAGCGACCAGGCGGGTGAGCGCGGGCCGGTGAACAGGCAGGTGGCCAGCCGTGCCCGGTCGAACGGCACGCCGGCCAGGTCGCAGTCGGTGAGCACGCACTCCAGGAACCGGGCGCCGGTCGCGTCCCCGGTCAGCGCGGGCCCGGGGAAGCGCAGCCCGTCGGCCGTGCCGCCGCCGGTCAGCTCCGGGCCGGGGGCGTCGTCCAGTGGGGGGAGCAGCGCCTCGAGGTCGGCGGCGTCGATGGGCACGGCGCCATCCTGGCCCCACCGAGGTCGATCAGCGCGATCTCCGCCGGCGCCTGTTCGCCGGCCGGGCTCCCGGCCGGGGTGCGGGCGCCGGCGTGTGCTCGGGCGCAACGGGCGGGGTGGCCGGCGGCATCCGCCGGAGCACGAACAGCTGCTGACCCAGGGTCCACAGGTTGTTCGTGGTCCAGTAGACGAGCACCCCGATCGGGAAGAAGAAGCCGGTGACCAGCAGCCCGGCCGGCATGCCGTAGAGCAGCACCTCCTGCACCGTGGCCGCCTGGCCCTCGACCGGTCCGGCGCGCCGCTGGGTCAGCTTCTGGGTCAGGAAGGAGGTCACGCACATCGCCACGATCAGCACGGTGGCGACCACCTGGACCCGGGTCTCCGAGGCGCCGGCCTGGTCGAGGACGGCCGAGCGCAGCGGCTCGCGCATCGTGAACGCGCTGGAGATCGGTGCCCCGGCGAGCGTGGCGTCGGCTGCCTGCTGGGTGAGCTGGAAGGACCAGCCGTAGAGCCCGTCCGCACCCGGGGCGAGCCGGCGGAGCACGTGCAGCAGCGCGAGGAAGACCGGGACCTGCAGCAGCGACGGCAGGCAGCCGGCCAGCGGGTTGACCCCGCGCTCCTGCTGGAGCGCCAGGACCTCGCGGCTGAGGCGCTGCGCGTCGCCGGCGTGCCGCTCCCGCAGCGCCCGGATCTCGGGCTGGAGCTCCTGCACCGCCCGCTGCGACCGCACCTGCCGCGTGAACAGCGGCACGAGCAGCAGTCGGACGGTGATGACGAGCAGGACGATGGCCAGCACCCAGGCGGGGCCGCCGGCCGGGTCGAGGAACGTGGCGAGCAGGGCGTGCCACTGCGCCAGCGTCCAGGCGATCACGGTGTACAGCCAGTCGAGCATGACGGGACCTCGAGACGGTTCGGGTGCGTCGCTGCGCGGCCGCACCGGGAGACCGGGGCGTGGCGCGACGCGAGGGGAGGGGGAGCACCCGGGCTCCGGGCGGAGCGCGGGTGGTCGAGCCGGCAGCCCCTCGGCCGACGCTGCGCGCGCCGGCTCAGCGGGTGGGCGCGGTCACCGAGGGGTCAGGCGGGCTGAGGTGCGCGCGGCAGGACCCGGCCGGGCGCGTCGGGGCTGCTCTGCCGGCGGAAGGACCCGCGGCGGCACCGCTCGTCGGCGGCCGGGGCATCGGGGGAGACGTCGACCCGCACGGCCGCCCGGCCGGCCAGCGGCGCGCGGGACAGCAGACGCGCGGCGAGCGCGAGGGCCAGGGCGGTGCTGAGCGCGGTGACCGAACCGGTCGACCCGTGCACCGGGAGCACCAGCAGCAGCGTGCTGGCGAGCAGGGCCAGCAGCAGGCTCCACCTGGCCGACTCCGCCTCCGCCCGCACGAGCTGAGTCTGTGCCTCCGGCACCCAGGAGGCAAGGACGGCGCGTGGCGGGCAGCTCAGCCGTACGGGGTGAGCGTGCCGGCCCAGGAGCCGGACGCCGTCCGGGCGAACCCGGCGGCCTCGTCGGCGGCGATGTCGCGGGCGGCGTAGCCGCCGGTGCCGGCACCGACGCAGGCCAGCACGGTGACCAGCCCGGCGCGGCGCTGCACGAACGACTGCCGCACCTGCCAGCCGACGACGGCGCGGCCCTGCAGCACGGTGTGCTCCCGCACCAGCCACCCGGAGCGCACGGCGAACGAGCGTGGCCCGGCCGCGTGCCCGAGCGCCGCGTAGCGGGCCAGCCCGAGCGGGACGCCGAGCGCCGTGAGCACCACACCGGCGACCAGCAGCGGCCACCAGCCCGCGACGACGGTGAGCACCGCACCGGCGACGAGCACCAGCAGCCCGAGCGCGGTGGCCCGGACCACGGAGCGTCGGCGGGCGGCCGGCGGGTGCGCCACCAGCGGGCCGGGGTCGTCGACCAGCCGGCCGGTCAGCGACCAGGCCTCCGCGTGCGGCCCCAGGGGGAGCAGTTGCCCGCGGCGGGCCGCATCGCCCAGGCCGGTGACCAGCGCGCTCGCCCGGGCCGCCCCGACCAGCCGCATGCCCACCCCCTGGCTCACCGTGCAGCCGCGGATCCGGTCGATCTCCAGCTCGGTGTGCCGGCGGGTCACCAGGCCGCGGACGGCGATCAGCGAGCCGCCGCGGCGGACGAGCCGGAACCCCCAGTTGACCACCGCGCTGCCGATGATCGACCCGAGGACCAGCAGCAGGAGGGCGACGGCCACGGCGCCGGCGGCCACTGCTCCGTCGGGCAGGTCGGGCCGGCCCAGCTCGGGCACGAAGCGATCGGGGATCTCGTCGAGCAGCCGGAACAGCGCGCCGATCGCGGCCAGCGGGACCGCGAGGTAGCTGCCGACCAGCGGTGCGTAGAGCAGCCAGCGCCGGTCGAAGCGGGCGATCTCCTCCTCCGGCTCCTCGGGGGCCGGCTCGACGGCACCCTCGGTCCCGGCCGTCGCGGCGTCCCCGGCGAGCACCCGGGCCCGGCGCGCCAGCAGCCGGGCGCGCAGCCGGTCGCCCTCCGCCTGGGGCACGCCGTCGACGAGCAGCTCCTCCTCCTTGCCACCCGTCGAGCCCGCGGCGGCGTCGACCCGCACCCGGACCAGGCCGAACAGCCGGTGCAGGGCCGGGGCCTCCACCTCCACGCCGCGCACCCGGTCCAGCGGCACGGTGCGCACCGACCGGGACAGCAGGCCCCGGGTGACGACCATCGCCGTCTCGGTGTCGGCGTAGCTGAACCGCCACCAGGTGACCGCCGCCCACAGCAGCGAGAGCAGGGTGACCCCGACGACGAGCGCGACCACCGTCAGCACCCCGCCGTCCAGGCCGCGGGCCGCGCCGAAGGCCAGCGCGGCCGGCACCAGCGCCCGGGCCTGCCGGAAGGTGACGGTGTGCAGCAGCAGCACCCAGGCCGACGTCCGCCGTCCGGGGGCGGTCACGTCCGCCGGGTCGGTCACGTCGCCTCGTCCCGCACCAGCTCAGCCCGGCGGGCGAGGTCGTCGGCGACCCGCCGGGCGACGTCAGCGCCCAGGTGCGGGATCCGGACGGTGCCCTGCGAGGAGGCGGTGAGCACCGCGACGGTGGCCAGGCCGAACACCTGCTGGAGCACTCCGCGGGTCACGTCGACGGTCTGGATCCGGGCGATCGGCACCAGCGTCCAGGTGCGGGTGAGCCAGCCGGTCTGGGTGTAGACCGCCTCGTCGGTGACCTCCCACCGGTGCACCCGGTACCGCAGCCGCGGCTGCACGCCGATGTCCAGCACCACGGTGAGCAGCACGAGCGCCGGCCCGCCCCAGCGCACCAGGGTCGACCACCAGCCGGCGTCCCCCGGCACGAAGACGATGAGCGCGGCGACGACGGCCGCCTCGAACAGCGCGGTGACCACGCCCTGGGCGACCCAGAGGCTGATCGCCGAGCGGGACAGCGACCAGGCGGGTTCCCGGACGGGCGCCGGTGGGGGAGCGGACATCGGGCCCATCCTGGCAGTGCCCGGCCCCTGGCGATCGGCTCCACCGGTGGGAGCGGCATGCGGATGGGACGATGGGTGCCGTGATGATGCCGATGCAGGTCCCCACCGTCCCCGCTGCCGAGGTCCCCGACGACGCTGTCGTGCTCGACGTGCGCGAGGACGACGAGTGGGCGGCCGGGCACATCGACGGCGCCACCCACATCGCGATGGGCGACGTCCCGGCCCGGCTCGGCGACGTCCCCGAGGGTGACCCGCTCTACGTCACCTGCCGCAGCGGCGGCCGCTCGGCGCGGGTCACCGCCTGGCTGAACCAGAACGGCTACGACGCGGTCAACGTCGGTGGCGGGATGGGCGAGTGGGACGCGGCCGGCCGGCCCATGGTCAGCGAGACCGGCCGCCCGCCCTACGTCGTCTGAGGAAGGACCCCGTCCTCCTCGTCCCTCGCACGCTCGGGACGAGCCTCTGGACGGGGCCGGCGGCGGGGGCCTCCGGCAGGGCCGTCAGCTGCGGACGGGGTACTCGGCGAAGCGGGTGCGCAGGTCCTTCTTGGAGAACTTGCCGACGCTGGTCTTGGGCACCTCGTCGATGAACTCCACGGCGTCCGGGAGCCACCACTTGGCCACCAGTGGCGTGATGTGGTCGAGGATCTCCTGCTCGGTCGCCTGCTCGCCGGGCTTCAGGACGACGCAGGCCAGCGGCCGCTCGTCCCACTTCGGGTGCGGGATCGCCACGACCGCGGCCTCGGCGACCGCCGGGTGGCTCATGATCGCGTTCTCCAGGTCGACCGAGGAGATCCACTCACCACCGGACTTGATGAGGTCCTTGGTGCGGTCGGCGATCCGGATGTTGCCGGCCTCGTCCATCGCGGCGACGTCGCCGGTCCGCATCCAGCCGTCCTCGGTCGAGAGCTCCACCCCGGCGTCGGGGGAGTAGTAGTCCTTCGCGCACCAGGGCCCGCGCACCTGCAGCTCGCCGGTGGCCGTGTCGTCCCAGGGCAGCCGCTCGGTGGTGCCGGCCTCGACGATCCGGGCCTCGACCCCGAACAGCGGCACGCCCTGGCGGGCCCGCCGGTCGGCCTTCGTGGCCTCGTCGGCGTCGGCCCAGCGGGCCGCGAGCGTGCCGCCGGAGGCCACCGGGTGCGTCTCGGTCATGCCCCAGGCCTGGTACAGCGGCAGGCCGACCTGCTCGCGGTAGGCCTCCGACAGCGCCTTGGGCACCGCCGACCCGCCGCAGCCGATCTTGCGCAGCCGGTGCGGCCGCCCGGCCAGGTGCGGCAGCGCCCCCTGGAAGATCGTCGGCACGCCGGCGGTGAAGGTGACGCCCTCGTCGACGATCAGGTCGGCCAGTGCCTGCGGCTGCATCACCGCGCCGGGGAAGACCATCGCCGCGCCGGCGGCCGGGGCGGCGTGGGCGATGCCCCAGGCGTTGGCGTGGAACATCGGCACGATCGGCATCGCGACGTCCTCGACGCCGATGCCGAAGCCGTTGGGGGAGACCACCGCCATGGTGTGCAGCACCGTCGAGCGGTGGGAGTAGACGACGCCCTTCGGGTTGCCCGTGGTGCCGCTCGTGTAGCACATCGAGGCCGCGGCGTTCTCGTCCGTGGTGGCGAAGTCGACCGGCTGCGCGTCGGCCAGCAGCGTCTCGTAGTCGTGCACCCGCGGGTCGTCGGGGACCTCGGCGTCGCCGCCGTCGTCCATCACCACCACGTGCCGGACGGTCGTCATCGTGTCGATCAGCGGCCACAGCAGCGGCAGCACGGTGCGGTCGACGAAGACGACCTCGTCCTCGGCGTGGTTGGCGATGTAGGTCAGCTGCTCGGGGAACAGGCGCACGTTCAGCGTGTGCAGCACCCGGCCGGTGCAGGGGGCGGCGAAGTAGAGCTCGAGGTGGCGGGCGGAGTTCCAGGCGAAGGTGCCCACCCGGCCGTCGGCGCTGATGCCGAGGGTGTCCAGCACCCCACCCAGCCGCCGGGTGCGCATCGCCCACTCGGCGTAGGTGGTGCGGACCTTGCCGCCGGGGTTGTTCGTGACGATCGGGACGTCGCCGTGGTGCTGCTCGGCGTGCCGGAAGATCGAGTCGACGGTCAGGGGGACGTCCTGCATCAGCCCGCGCATGGCCGCATGGTGCCAGTGACCCGCCTCACGTTCCACCGGATCGGTCGTCGCACCGCGGGTGGGGTGTGCGGACCCGCTGCCCCGAGCGGGCCGCCCGGCGCGCTCCGTCGTCGATGACTCAGCGTGACGACAGGGAGGCGGTGCGCGCCCGCGCCACCCCCATCGAGGGGGGTCGGGGAAGCCGTGTGCCCTGGCAGAGGCCACGTGAACGCGTCGTTACGCGACCGTGACGGTCGACTTGGCCCCCAGGGGTTGACGCACCCCCGTTGTTAGCGCTCACACTGTCTCGGCCCGCACAGAGGCGGGCCTGCGCCAACGGGCGGCAGATGTCTCGAAGGAGAGATGTGGCAGTGAACAAGAAGCTCGGGCTGACCGCCCTCGGTGCCGCACTGGCCCTCGGCCTCACGGCCTGTGGTGGCGGCGGCGCCGGCAGCAACAACGACACCGCGGACGCCGACCCGGGCGACCTCACCATCGGTGTCTCGATGCCCACCGAGACCTCCGAGCGCTGGATCGCCGACGGCGACGCCGTCCAGTCGCAGCTCGAGGAGGCCGGCTACGAGGTCGACCTGCAGTTCGCGGGCGACGACATCCCGACCCAGGGCCAGCAGGTCGACCAGATGATCACCCAGGGTGCCGACGCCCTGATCATCGCCGCGATCGACGGCACCGCCCTGAGCAGCCAGCTGCAGGCCGCGGCCGACGCCGGCATCCCGGTCATCAGCTACGACCGGCTGATCCGCGACACCGAGAACGTCGACTTCTACGTCAGCTTCGACAACTACGAGGTCGGCGTCGCGCAGGGCACCGCCCTGCTGACCGGCCTGGGTGTCACCGACGCCGAGGGCAACGCGACCGGCACCGCCGGGCCGTTCAACATCGAGCTGTTCGCCGGCTCGCTGGACGACAACAACGCCGGGTTCTTCTTCGACGGCGCCTACGACACCCTCGAGCCCTACATCGAGGACGGCACGCTGGTCGTCAAGTCGGGCCAGACGAGCATCGAGCAGGCCGCCACGCTCCGCTGGTCGCAGGAGACCGCGCAGCGCCGCATGGAGGACCTGCTCACCTCCAGCTACAGCGACGGCTCGGTCGTCAACGGCGTCCTCTCGCCCTACGACGGCATCTCGCGCGGCATCATCACCGCCCTGCAGAACGCCGGCTACGGCACCGACGCCCGGCCCATGCCGGTCATCACCGGTCAGGACGCCGAGATCGCCTCGGTCAAGCTGATCGCCGACGGTGTCCAGAACTCCACGATCTTCAAGGACACCCGCACCCTGGCGACGCAGGCCGTCGAGGCGGCTCAGGCCTTCCTCGAGGGCGAGGAGCCGGAGGCCAACGACACCGAGACGTACGACAACGGTGTCAAGGTCGTCCCGTCCTACCTGCTGCCGATCGAGACGGTCTACGCCGCGGACATCCAGTCCAAGCTGATCGACTCGGGCTACTGGACGGCCGAAGAGGTCGCCGCTGGCCAGGCGGACTGACCTCCGTCACCACAGACCCGGCCGGGCTCGGCGCAACGCTGCCGAGCCCGGCCGGTACCACCTCCTGGACCTGCCACTGGACAGGGCCGGGACAGCCCGGGGAGCCGGGCAACCGGAAACGCGGGGCCGCGTGTCGCACGCCGGCCCCCACCCATCCCGCTGAGAGGGCGAGGACGACGTAGTCCCATGGACAACATCCTGGAGATGCGCTCCATCACCAAGACCTTCCCCGGCGTCAAGGCGCTCTCGGAGGTCTCCCTCGCCGTGGCGCGCGGCGAGGTCCACGCGATCTGCGGTGAGAACGGCGCCGGCAAGTCGACGCTGATGAAGGTGCTGTCCGGGGTGTACCCCGCGGGCACCTACGACGGCGAGATCGTCTTCGACGGCGAGGTCAGCCGCTTCTCCGGGATCCGGGACAGCGAGCACGCCGGCATCGTGATCATCCACCAGGAGCTCGCCCTGGTGCCCTACCTCTCGATCGCCGAGAACATCTTCCTGGGCAACGAGCGGCGCGGCCGCAACGGCCTCATCGACTGGAACAAGGCCAACGCCGAGGCCGCGGCCCTGCTCGACTCGGTCGGCCTCCGGGAGAACCCGGTCACCCCGGTGGGCCAGCTCGGCGTCGGCAAGCAGCAGCTGGTGGAGATCGCCAAGGCGCTGTCCAAGGACGTCAAGCTGCTCATCCTGGACGAGCCGACCGCAGCGCTGAACGACACCGACTCCGAGCACCTGCTGGGCCTGCTGCGCCGCCTCAAGGAGCGCGGCATCACCTCGATCATGATCTCGCACAAGCTCAACGAGATCACCGCGATCGCCGACAACGTCACGATCATCCGGGACGGGAAGACCGTCGAGACGCTGAGCCTGCACGCCGGCGAGGTCACCCAGGACCGGATCGTCCGCGGGATGGTCGGCCGTGACCTCGACTCCTACTACCCCGAGCGCGAGTCGCACCCCGGTGCGGAGGTGCTCCGCGTCGAGGACTGGTCGGTCAAGCACCCCACCCAGGACCGGCTGGTGGTCGACGGGGCCTCCTTCTCCGTCCGCGCCGGTGAGGTCATCGGCATCGCCGGCCTCATGGGCGCCGGGCGCACCGAGCTGGCCATGAGCATCTTCGGCCGGTCCTACGGCCGGGACGTCACCGGCCGCATCTACATGCACGGCCGCGAGGTCAAGGCCCGCAGCGTCACCGAGGCGATCGACAACGGCATCGCCTACGCGACCGAGGACCGCAAGAAGTACGGCCTGAACCTCATCGAGGACATCCGCCGCAACGTCTCCGCCGCGGGCCTGACCAAGCTGGCCCGCCGCGGCTGGGTGGACGGCAACGAGGAGACCAAGGTCGCCGAGGACAGCCGGCGCAGCATGAACATCAAGGCGCCCAGCGTCTCCTCGATCGTCGGCAAGCTCTCCGGCGGCAACCAGCAGAAGGTCGTGCTGTCCAAGTGGCTGTTCACCGACCCCGACGTGCTCATCCTCGACGAGCCGACCCGGGGCATCGACGTGGGCGCCAAGTACGAGATCTACACCATCATCAACCGGCTCGTCGCTGCCGGTAAGGCCGTCGTGGTGATCTCCTCCGAGCTGCCCGAGCTGCTCGGCATCTGTGACCGCATCTACACGCTGTCGGCCGGCCGGATCACCGGCGAGCTGCCGGTGCGCGAGGCCACGCAGGAGAACCTGATGGTGCTCATGACCAAGGACAAGGAGCTCGCAGCATGACCAGGACCGTGCCTCCGTCGTCGGAGCCGGAAGCGCAGTCGGCCACCGCCCAGAAGGACGTGGCCCCCGCCATCGCGGCCGGGAGCAGCGACATCCGCGCGTTGTTCTCCCGCAACCTGCGGACCAGTGGCATCTACATCGCCTTCGTCGCGATCGTCGCCCTGTTCGCGATCCTCACCGAGGGCACCTCGCTGAGCCCCGGCAACATCACGAACATCGTCCTGCAGTACTCCTACATCCTGGTGCTGGCCATCGGCATGGTCATCGTGATCATCGCCGGCCACATCGACCTGTCGGTCGGCTCGGTGGTGGCGCTGACCGGCGCCGTCTCCGCGGTGCTGGTCATCCGGCAGGGCGTGCCCTGGTGGGTCGGCGCGCTCGCGGCGATCGCCGTCGGCCTCGTGGTCGGAGCCTGGCACGGGTTCTGGGTCGCCTACGTCGGCATCCCCGCGTTCATCGTGACGCTCGCGGGCATGCTGCTGTTCCGCGGCCTGACCCTGCAGGTGCTCGACAACATCTCGCTCTCGCCGTTCCCCAGCGAGTACCAGAAGATCGCCAGCGGCTTCTCCAACGGCCTGATCGGCGGCAACGGCTACGACGCCTTCACGCTGCTCATCGGCGGCATCGCCGTCGCCGGGTACGCCTACAGCCAGTTCCGCACCCGCCAGGCCCGCACCGCCTACAAGCAGCCGGTCGAGTCGTTCCCGCTGTTCGTGCTCAAGATCGTCGCCGTCGGCGCCGTGGTGATGGCCTTCGCCTGGCAGCTGGCCAACGCCCGCGGCCTGCCCTACGTGCTGGTCATCCTGGCCGCGCTCATCCTGATCTACGGCGTCGTCACCAAGCGGTCGGTCTTCGGTCGCCAGGTCTACGCGATCGGCGGCAACCTGTCGGCCGCGACGCTCTCCGGCGTCAAGGTCAAGGCCGTCAACTTCTGGATCTTCGTCAACATGGGCTTCCTGTCCGCCGTCGCCGGGATCATCTACTCCTCCCGGTCCAACGGTGCGCAGCCGGCCGCGGGCAACATGTTCGAGCTGGACGCGATCGCCGCCGCGTTCATCGGTGGCGCTGCCGTCACCGGTGGTGTCGGCACCGTCGTCGGCGCCATGGTCGGTGGTCTGATCATGGCCGTCATGAGCAACGGCATGCAGCTCATGGGCGTCGACCAGTCGATCCAGTCGGTGGTCAAGGGCCTGGTGCTCCTGCTCGCCGTCGCCTTCGACGTCTACAACAAGCGGCGCGCCGGCTCCTCCCGCTGACGTAGTCCGCAGGTCCACCGGTCGGGGGGCGGCATCGGGGCCGCCCCCCAGTCGAGGACGGCATCGTGGCCGTCCTCCCGAAGGGGGGAACGGTGCTGCCGGACGGATCGACGCGTCCCCTCGGCCTGTCCGACGTGGCTGCCCGCGCCGGGGTCTCGCACCAGACGGTGTCCCGGGTGGTCAACGGTCACCCGAACGTGGCGCCGAGCACCCGCGAGCGCGTGCAGCGGGCCATCGCCGAGCTCGGCTACCGGCCCAACACGGCCGCCCGTGCACTGGTCACCGGCTCGACCCGGACGTTCGGCCTGGTCACCTCGCACATCAACCAGTACGGCCCGGCGCAGACGCTGCTCGGGCTGGAGAAGGCCGCCCGTGCCGCGGGCTACTCGCTCAGCGTCGCCATCCTGGACGACGACAGCGAGATCGCGATGCGCGAGGCCGTCGACCGGTTCGTCGGCCAGTCGGTCGACGCGGTGGTGGCGCTGTCCACCTACGGTCAGGCCGTCGATGCGCTGCGCCGGTTCGACGCGCCGGTGCCGCTGATCGCCGTCCAGGTCGGCCGGGACGACGCCCGGCCCACCGTCTGGGTGGACCAGGAGGTCGGCGCGGCCCTGGCCACGCGGCACCTGCTCGACCTGGGGCACCGGACGGTGCACCACGTGACCGGGCCGGGGGACTCCCTGGAGGCCCGGGGCCGGCGGGTCGGCTGGCGCCGCGAGCTGGAGGCTGCCGGGGCACCGGTGCCGAGGTGCTGTGCGGTGACTGGTGGCCCTCGTCGGGCCACGAGGCCGGACGGGAGCTCGCCGCCCGGGCGCGTGCGGCACGCGGCACGGCCGACGAGGTCACCGCCGTGTTCGTGGCCAACGACCAGATGGCGCTGGGAGTGCTGAACGCACTGCGCGCGGAGGGGCTGTCGGTGCCCGGTGACATCAGCGTCGTCGGCTTCGACGACGTCCCCGAGTGCGCCTACTACGTGCCCCCGCTCACCACGGTGCGCCAGGACTTCGCCGAGCTGGGGCGCCGTGGCGTCCAGCTGGTGCTCGCCCGGCTGCGCGGGGAGGAGCTGGAGGCCGATCCCGTGCTGCCCGAGCTGGTGGTCCGAGCGTCCAGCGGGCCGGTCCGGGCGACCAGGAGGCCGGTCAGGATCGCGCACCCGGCGGTTTGACGGACCAGTTGTTAACGCTAACAATCACGACTCGTGCCGCGTCTCGCGGTCGACCGGACCGCTGAGACGCGCCCATCGTGGATGGGTGGGAAGGAACCCCTGACATGACGACGGACGTCGCCGGAGCGATCACCTCACGGCTCACCGCCCTGGGCATCGAGCTCGGGTCGACCCGGATCAAGGCGGTGCTGATCGGGCCGGACCACGAGCCGCTGGCCGTCGGCAGCCACGACTGGGAGAACCAGCTGGTCGACGGGCTCTGGACCTACTCGCTGGACGAGGTCTGGGCCGGTGTGCAGCAGAGCGTGGCCGCCCTGGCCGAGGACGTGCGGCGGCGGCACGGGGTCGAGCTGTCCGGGGTCGGCGCGCTCGGGGTGTCGGCGATGATGCACGGCTACCTCGCCTTCGACGCCGAGGGCGCGCTGCTCGCGCCGTTCCGGACCTGGCGGAACACCAACACCGGCCGGGCGACCGAGCGGCTGTCCGCCGAGTTCGGGGTGAACATCCCGCACCGGTGGAGCGTGGCGCACCTGTACCAGGCCGTCCTGGACGGCGAGGAGCACGTCGGCCGGATCGACCACCTGACCACCCTGGCCGGCTACGTGCACTGGCAGCTCACCGGCGAGAAGGTCCTCGGCGTCGGTGACGCCAGCGGCATGTTCCCGATCGACGCCGCCACCGGCGGCTACGACGCCACCATGCTGGCCCGCTTCGACCAGCTCGCCGCCGAGGCCGGGGCCGAGCTCGGCCTGGCCGGGCTGCTGCCCGCCGTCGCCGTCGCCGGCCAGCCCGCCGGCGCGCTCACCGAGGCCGGCGCGCGGCTGCTGGACCCGGCCGGGCGGCTGGGTGCGGGCACCCCGCTCTGCCCGCCCGAGGGCGACGCGGGCACCGGGATGGTCGCCACCAACTCGGTGGCGCCGCGCACCGGCAACGTCTCCGCCGGCACCAGCATCTTCGCCATGGTCGTGCTCGAGGGCGACCTCGCCGGTGTGCACCGCGAGCTCGACCTGGTCACCACGCCGGCCGGTGACCCGGTGGCGATGGTGCACTGCAACAACGGGGCCAGCGAGCTGGACGCCTGGGCCGGGCTGTTCGGCCAGTTCGCCCGGGCGCTGGGGGTCGAGGTCGACTCCGCGCAGGTGTTCCGCACCCTGTTCACCGCTGCGCTGGACGGCGCCGGCGACGGGGGCGGGATGCTCGCCTACAACTACCTCTCCGGTGAGCCGATCACCGACTTCGAGGAGGGCCGCCCGCTCTTCCTGCGCTCCCCGGACAGCCCGCTGGACCTGGGCAGCTTCATGCGGACGCAGCTGTTCTCCTCGCTGGCCACGCTGCGGATCGGCATGGACGTGCTGCTGCAGGCCGAGGGCGTGCGGCTGGACCGGATGTTCGCCCACGGTGGCCTGTTCAAGACCGAGGGCGTGGCGCAGCGGTTCCTGGCCGCCGCGATCGACACCCCGGTCTCGGTCGGCGACGTGGCCGCGGAGGGCGGCGCCTGGGGCATCGCCGTCCTGGCCGCCTTCGCCACCCGCCGCGCGCCGGGGCAGGACCTCGCCGACTACCTGGACACCGCCGTCTTCGCCGGCACGAGCCTGCAGACCGCCGAGCCCGACCCGGACGACGTCGCGGGCTTCGACGCCTTCATGCGCCGGTACGTCGCCGCACTGCCGGTCGAGCGGGCCGCCGTGGCGCACGTGGCCGTCGGCGACCGGCCGACCGATCCGACCCCGTCCGCCGTCACCACCGAGGAGCAGCCGGCATGACCGCCACCCCCACCCGCACCGAGCAGGGCACGTACCGCGAGCAGCGCGAGCACGTCGCCCACCTGCACTCCTACCTGACCCGGTACGAGCTGGTCACCTGGACCTCGGGCAACGTGTCCGAGCGGGTGCCCGGCGAGGACCTGTTCGTGATCAAGGGCAGCGGCGTCGAGTACGACCAGCTGACCTGGGAGGGCATCACCGTCTGCGACCTGGACGGCAACGCCGTCGACGGTGTGCGGGCCCCCTCCAGCGACACCGCGGCGCACGCCTACGTCTACCGGAACATGCCCGAGGTCAACGGCCAGGTGCACACGCACAGCACCTACGCCGCGGCCTGGGCGGCCCGGCACGAGGAGATCCCCTGCGTGCTCACCGCGATGGCCGACGAGTTCGGCGGCCCGATCCCGGTCGGGCCGTTCGCGCTGATCGGTGACGACTCCATCGGCCAGGGCATCGTCGAGACCCTGCAGGGCCACCGCTCGCCGGCCGTGCTGATGAAGAACCACGGCGTCTTCACCATCGGGCCCTCGGCCAAGGCAGCGGTCAAGGCCGCCGTCATGACCGAGGACGTCGCCCGCACCGTCCACCTCTCCCGCCAGCTGGGAGAGCCCAAGCCGATCGCGCAGGCGGACATCGACTCGCTGTACGCGCGCTACCAGAACGTCTACGGACAGCGATGAAGGAGCACCACGTGGCATTCGAAGGCCAGGAGATCTGGTTCCTCACCGGCAGCCAGGGGCTGTACGGCGAGGAGACCCTCCAGCAGGTGGCGGAGCAGTCGCAGCGGGTCGCCGAGACCCTGGACGGCGCGGACGCCGTCCCGGTGCGGGTGGTCTGGAAGCCGGTGCTCACCGACGCCGGGGCGATCCGGACGATGATGGGCGAGGCGAACGAGAGCCCGAACTGCCTCGGCGTCATCACCTGGATGCACACCTTCTCCCCGGCGAAGATGTGGATCAGCGGGCTGGACGCGCTGCGCAAGCCGCTGCTGCACCTGCACACCCAGGCCGACGCCGCCCTGCCGTGGGCGACGATCGACATGGACTTCATGAACCTCAACCAGGCCGCCCACGGCGACCGGGAGTACGGGTTCATGCTCACCCGGCTGCGCACCCCGCGCACCACGGTCTCCGGCCACGCGGGCAGCCCGCGGGTGCAGGCCCGGGTCGGCTCCTGGGCCCGCGCCGCCGCCGGTGCCGCGGCCGCCCGCGGCCTCAAGCTGGCCCGGTTCGGCGACAACATGCGCAACGTCGCCGTGACCGAGGGCGACAAGGTCGAGGCGGAGATCCGCTTCGGCATGTCGGTGAACACCTGGGGCGTCAACGACCTGGTCGCGGTGGTCGAGCGGGTGTCCGAGTCCGCCGTCGACGCGGTGGTCGCCGAGTACGGCGACCTCTACGACATGGACGCCGACCTGCGCCCCGGCGGCGACCGGCACCACAGCGTCCGCTACCAGGCCCGGGTCGAGGTCGCCCTGCGGTCGTTCCTGACCGACGGCGGCTTCGGCGCCTTCACCACGAACTTCGAGGACCTCGGCGGGCTGCGCCAGCTGCCGGGCCTCGCCGTCCAGCGGCTGATGGCCGACGGGTACGGCTTCGGCGGTGAGGGCGACTGGAAGACCTCCGCGCTGCTGCGGGTGCTCAAGGTCGCCGCCCAGGGCCTGCCCGGTGGCACCTCCTTCATGGAGGACTACACCTACGACCTGGCCTCGGAGACCCCGAAGATCCTCGGCGCGCACATGCTCGAGGTGTGCCCGACGATCGCCGGGGAGCGCCCGCGCCTGGAGGTCCACCCCCTGGGCATCGGCGGCCGCGAGGACCCGGCCCGGCTGGTGTTCTCCGCCGCCCCGGCCGCCGGCATCACGATCGGCTGGTCGGACCTGGGCGACCGGTTCCGCTGGGTGGCCAACGAGATCGACGTCGTCGAGCCCTCCGAGCCGCTGCCGAACCTCCCGGTCGCCCGGGCGGTCTGGGAGCCCCGGCCGGACTTCGAGACGGCGACCGAGGGCTGGCTCACCGCCGGCGGGCCGCACCACACGGTGCTGTCGACCCAGCTGGGTGCCGACGAGCTGACCGACCTGGCCGAGGTCTTCCAGACCGAGCTGATGCTCATCGACGCCGACACCACCCGCCGCAGCCTCGCCAAGGAGCTGCGCTGGAGCGCCGCCTACCACCGCCTCAACCAGCGCCTCTGACGAAGGGCCCCCTCGCCCCCACCACTCGCAAGCTCGTGGCGGGGCCCTGCGAGGGGGCGGACGACGCCCCGGCCAGGAACTCCTGGCCGGGGCGTCGTCGTCTCCCCGCGCGGCCATGGTGGCCGACACGGCCGTCAGGGGGTGAGGACCACCGGCAGGTCGGCCAGGCCGCGGATGACGAACTCGGGACGGCGCACGGCGGGTGCGCCCAGCTCGAGGGACGTCGTGCGGCTGAGCAGGGCGCCGAACGAGGCCTGCAGCTCGACCCGGGCCAGCGGGGCGCCGATGCAGAAGTGCACACCGGCGCCGAAGGAGATGTGCGGGTTGTCGGTGCGGCCGACGTCCAGGACGTCGGGGTCGGTGAACACCGCCGGGTCGCGGTTGGCCGCGCCCAGCAGGGCGGCGATCTTCTGCCCCCGCTCCACGGTGACCCCGCCGATCTCGACGTCCTCGGTCGCGGTGCGCTCGAACAGCTGCAGCGGCGAGTCGAAGCGCATCAGCTCCTCGATCGCGGTGGGCAGCAGCGCCGGGTCCTCCCGCAGCCGCTGCAGCTGCGCGGGGTGCTCCAGCAGTGCGAGCAGGCCGTTGCCCGACACGTTCACCGTCGCCTCGTGGCCGGCGTTGAGCAGCAGGATGCAGGTGGTGACCAGCTCGTCCTCGGTCAGCCGGTCGCCCTCGGAGTCGCGCACGGTGACCAGGTGGGTCAGCAGGTCCTCGCCCGGGGCGCGACGACGTTCGGCGGCCAGCTCGCGCAGGTAGGCGACGAACTCGGCGGCGGCCCGCTCGGCGTCGTCCTCGACGGCCGTCGTCCGGCCGTACTCGTACATCTTCACGATCGCGTTGGACCACGGCCGTAGCAGCGGCCGGTCGGACCCGGGCACCCCGAGCAGCTCGGCGATGACCGCGACCGGCAGCTCCTCGGCCATGCCGGACAGCACGTCCACCGGCGTCCGGCCCGCGGAGCGCTCCACCAGCCCGTCGACGAGGGAGTCGGCCAGTTCCTGCACCCAGGGGCGCAGCCGTTCCACGTGCCCGCGGGCGAACGCGGCGCTGATCAGGCGGCGCAGCCGGGTGTGCACCGGCGGCTCCATCTCCAGGATGGCGTTGCGGTGGATCAGGTTGAAGCTCTCGAACCGCTCGGTTGGCGCCTTGTCCGACCAGAGCCGCCCCAGCCGGCGGTCGCGCAGCACCGCGTTGGACTCGGCGTGGGTGAACGCCAGCCAGAGCCCGAGGCCCTCGTGCCACTGCACCGGCGCCACCGCCCGGGCCGCGGCGAAGGCCGGGTAGGGGTCGGCGACGACCGCGGGGTCGGTGAGGTCCAGCGGGGCAGCGGCCAGGGTCACTGGAGTGAGTCTAGTGAACGGCGACGCCGGCCCGGCCCGTCCAACGGCCGCCCGGCGTGCGCGTGCGAGGGTCGCGCCGGGGAGCCACATAGGCTGGCGGGCATGGCTCCACGCAAGCGCTCCGCCGCCGCTGTCGCCCCCGCCGCCGGGGAGGTCAACCCCAAGGCCCCCTGCCCCTGCGGGTCCGGCCGCCGGTACAAGCACTGCCACGGCTCGGGCTACGCCCAGCCGGTGCTGCGGCCCTTCGAGGGCCTGCCCGCCGAGGTCGACTGGGTCGCGCTGCGCGAGCTGGTGCCGGCCGCGACCGCCACGCTGACCACCACCGACGGCCGCTCGGTCACCCTGGCCAGCGTGCTGCCCGGCGGCACCCCGGCGCTGGTGCGCGCAAACGGGGAGATCCTGCTCGGCGTCCAGCTGGCGACCTCCTCGGACGACGTGAGCCGCGACCTGGGGACGGCGCTGGCCGCGGCGCTGGAGGCCCCGGCGGGTGCCCCGGTCGACCCGGGCCCGATCGGTGGCGCCGGTTCGGCTGGGCCCCGGCTGCAGGAGCTGCTGGACCTCTCCGCGCCCTTCAAGGTCACGGTGCACGACGACTTCGAGTTCTGGCTGGAGGGCGCCCAGGTCGACCCGGCCGCCCGGGCCGGGCTGCAGCACGCCAACGAGATGGTCATGCCCACGGTGCGGCTGGCCGGCCTCGAGGCCGCGTACTGGTGCCGGCCCAGCGACGACCGGGCGCACGTCCGGTGGGTGCGGCCGGAGCCGGAGGAGCAGCTGCTCGACGCGCTGGCCCGGCTGCGGGCCGCCGAGCAGCTGACCCTGGGGGAGGGCACCCGCTATGCCGGGGCCTTCCGCGCCCTCGGCCTGCTGGTGCCGGTGTGGGACGTGCCGGCGGAGACGCCGGGTGCGGACTGGGCCGGCCCGTCGGCCGAGCTGCAGACCCGGCTCGAGGCCGCCCTCGCGGTGACCGACCCGCTCACCGCGGACGAGCGGCGCGCCCGGGCCGGGTTGCTGTCCCGCCAGGTCACCCTGCGCTGACCGCCGCTGGGCCGGGCCGGCCCGCAGAGCTGAGGGCCGGGCCGTGGTCGCCTCCCCCCGTGCGGAGGCGACCACGACCCGGCGGTCACGCGGACGGCGTCCGGCCGGTCGCGCTCACCAGCGGCATCGGCAGCCGGCGCCCGGCCTCCAGGCGAACGGCCGAACTCGTTCCGGTGACAGTGTCCGGGGTCACGTGAGCGGCCACGCAGGCACCCCCGCCCGCGGCGGGCCTACCGTGGACCCGGCACGGCGGGCATGAGGGAGGACGAACGTGGACCACGAGCACGGCGGCATGGGGTCGATGCACATGCCGGAGCTCCCGCCGACGACCGCCCGGGTGCTCGGGCTGGACCTCGGCGCGGCCTCGCCGGTCGCCTGGCTGGCCGTGCTGCTCGCCGCCGCCTACCTGGTCGGTCTGCTCCGGCTGCGGCAGCGGGGGATCACCTGGTCACCGCTCCGGACGGCGTCCTGGCTGGCCGGCTGCGCGAGCCTGTTCTACGTGACCGCGAGCGGTCTGCAGTCCTACGGGATGGCGCTGTTCAGCCTGCACATGGTGCAGCACATGGTGCTGAGCATGATCACCCCGCTGTTCCTGCTGCTGGGTGCACCGGTGACCCTGGCGCTGCGGGTGCTGCCGGCCGCCCAGGGCCCCTCGGGCATGCCCCGGCGGCTGCTGCTGACGCTGCTGCACAGCCGGCTGAGCCAGGCGGTCGCCTCCCCGCTGTTCACCGTGCCGCTGTTCATCGCCAGCCTCTACGGCCTCTACTTCACGCCGATCTTCGACGACCTGATGTCGACGGTGCCCGGGCACACGTTCATGCTGCTCCACTTCCTGGTCACCGGGCTGCTGTTCTTCGGGCCGATCCTGGCCGTCGACCCCTGGCCGCGGCGCTCCGGGCACGGCGCCCGGATGCTCGAGCTGCTGCTCCCGGCACCGTTCCACGCGTTCTTCGGGGTCATCGTGATGATGAGCAGCTCGCTGCTGCTGACCAGCTACGCGACCCCGCCGGAGTCCTGGGGCATCGACCCGCTCTACGACCAGGGCCTGGCCGGGGGCATCGCGTGGTCCTTCGGGGAGTTCCCGACGGTCCTGGTGCTCGCGGTGGTGTTCTTCTCCTGGGTGCGGTCGGAGGAGCGGTCGAACAAGGCCGCCGACCGCGCCCGGGACCGGGCGATCGCCCGCGGGGAGAGCGGCGACGACCCGGCGCTGGTCGCCTACAACGAGCGGCTGCGCCGCATGGCGGCCCAGAACCCCTGACCGACGGCCGTCGGTGACACGGTCGCACGGGCCGGTCGGGGTACCGGAGGCCGGCGTCCGCGCCCCCTAGCCTGCTGCCGTGCCGTTCACCCTCGCCCACCCGGCGGTGGTGCTGCCGCTGCTGCGCAGCCCGCTGGTGCCCTCCGCGCTGGTCGCCGGCTCGCTGGCCCCGGACCTGCCCTACTACGTGTCGCTGCAGTGGCTCGGCGGTGACTACAACCTCACGCTGACGCACGAGCTGTCGTCCGTGCTCTGGCTGGACCCGCTCATCGGGGCGGTGCTCCTGGCCACCTTCCAAGTGCTGCTCAAGCGCCCGGTCCTCGCCCTGCTGCCGCCGCCGGCCGCCGGGCGGGCGGCACCCGCGGCCCTCGGGTTCCGCTGGCGCAGCCCGGCGGCGCTGGGCCTCATCGCCGTGTCCCTGGTCGTCGGGGCGGCGACGCACCTGGTGTGGGACGAGCTGACCCGCGCCCCGGGCGTCCCCTGGGCGCTGCGGCTGGAGGTCGCCTTCAGCGTGCTCGGCGGTGTCGCCCTGCTGTGGTGGTTGGTGCGCTGGTGGCGGGCCACGCCGCCGCAGCCGGTGCCGGACGGCGTCCTGCTGCCCCGCCGACCGCGCACCGCCCTGCCTGCGCTGATCGGCGCGGTGACGGTGCTGGCCGGAGCGGTTGCCGCAGCGCTGGAGCTGCCGGAGATCCGCGACGCCTATCAGCTGGGCGGGGCCGTCGACCGGGTCGGGGTGGCCGAGGCGGAGCTGCGGACGTTCCTGGTCGAGGCCGGCACCGCGTTCATCGCCGCGCTGCTGGTGTACGCCGTCGGCTGGCACGTGCACCGCGCCGGGACCCGCCGTCGAGCGGAGCAGGTCGCCAGGCGCTGACGTCCCCCGGCCCTGTTCGCCAACATGGCCGGGCGGGGCCGGACTGGGCGGGGACGGACGGGGCCTGGCCGGGCGGGTCAGGAGGGGCGGCGGGAGCGCGGGTGGTCGGCGGCGACGAGGGCCTCGACCAGGTCGGCGCGGGCCCGGGCGACCCGGGATCGGATGGTGCCGATCGGGCACCCGACCACCTCGGCGGCCTCGGCGTAGGGCAGCCCGATCAGCTGGGTGAGCACGAAGGCCTCCCGGCGCTCGGGCTCCAGCCGGTCCAGCACGTCCTGGGCGGCGACCGTGCCGCCCACCTCGTCGGCCGGGACGTCGCGGGCCAGGTCGGCCAGCTCGGTGTCCTCGCCGACCAGCACCAGCCCGCGCCGGGTGCGGGCGCGCAGGTGGTCGGCGCAGACCCGGCGGGCGATCGACAGCAGCCAGGTGCGCAGCGACGACCGGCCCTCGAACCGGGCGAGTGCCGGCAGGGCGCGCAGGTAGGTCTCCTGGGTGAGGTCCTCGGCCACCTGCCGGTCGGCGAGATGGGCGCACAGCCGCCACACGTCGGCCTGCGTCTCCCGGATCAGTGCGGCCTGCGCCGCGCCGTCGCCTTCGGCTGCTCGTGCCGCGAGACGTTCCAGCTGCCCCACGTCACACCCTCCGGGAACTCTGCGTCTGTCGGCGGCGACTATGCCAGCGTGAGCTGTGCAGCGTGTCGTGAGGCCGTCTCGGCCGGTCTGGACGGCGAGTCCCCGGGCCGTCCGCAGCGCTGGGTCGACGAGCACCTGGCCGGCTGCGCCGGCTGCCGTGCCTGGGCGGACGCCGCGGCCGAGGTGACCCGGCGGGCGCGGCTGACCCCGGTGGTCGCGGTGCCCGACGTCACCGCAGCGGTGCTCGGCCGGCTGCCGGCCACCGCGCCCACCCCGGCGCCGGCCACAACGGGACGGCGCCGGTGGCTGGACACCGTCGTCCGGTTCGCGCTGCTGGTCGTCGGGGCCGGTCAGCTTGCCGTGAGCCTGCCCGCGCTGAGCGGCGCCGGCACGGGGATGAGCGCGCCGGTGCACCTGGCACACGAGACCGGGGCCTGGAACCTGGGCCTCGCCGCGTGCTTCCTGGTGGTCGCCGTGCTGCCCCGGCTGGCGATCGGCTCGTTGCCGTTCCTGCTGCCGTTCACCGCCGCGCTCATCTGGGTCACCCTGTCCGACCTCGGGGCCGGGCACGTGCACGCCGGCCGGGCGGTCGGGCACCTGCTGCTGCTGGCCGGGGCGGTACTGGTGAGCGTGCTGGCGCTGCGGACCAGGACGCGGCCCACCGGCCCGGTCGGCCGGGCCCGGGACGGAACGCCGCGCCTCGTCCCGGCGATCGACGAGCCGGCGTGGGCGACGGCGGACGACGACGCCCGCCCCGACTGGCCGCGCGACGCCACCGCCACCGCCGGGGAGCGCCGCGCCGCCTGATCCGGGCAGGAGAACGGGTCGCTGAGCTGGTTGACTGCCCGCGGTGGTCAACCGGCCCGGGCCGGCACCGGTGAACGTCCAGCCCGTCGTCGAGTGCGGAGAGTGTCCACGTGGATCGTCGTCCGGCGGCTGTGCCGCTCGCCCTGCTCCTCCTGCTGGCCGGGTGCACCGGCTCGGGGGACGACGGCGACGCCCCGGCGACCTCCGAGGCCGCGTCCCGGGCGGTCGAGTGGGGGGCCTGCGAGGTCGAGGTGCCGGCCGGGGTCGAGCTGGACTGCGGCACGCTGGAGGTGCCGGCCGACCGCGAGGACCCGGACGCCGGCACGGTCACCCTGGCCTTCGGGGTGGTCCGCGCGGCGGCCGAGGAGCCGGCCGACGACCCGGTCGTCTACCTCTCCGGTGGGCCGGGGCAGGGCGCGCTGGAGTTCGTGCCCCTCGCCTTCGAGCAGCTGTACGAGCCGCTGGCCCAGGACCGGGACCTCGTCCTCCTCGACCAGCGGGGCACCGGGCTCAGCGAGCCGTCACTGGCGTGCGACGAGTACAGCTCGTGGGTCCGGGAGTCGCTCGGATCGGGCGAACCGGCCGACGAGCTGGCGGCCCAGGCGACCGCGACGCTGGCGGAGTGCCACCAGCGGCTGCTCGACGAGGGTGTCGACCCCGCCGACTACGACAGCGCCGCTTCTGCCGCCGACCTCGACGACCTGCGCCGGGCACTGGAGCTGGAGGAGTGGAACCTGTACGGCATCTCCTACGGCACGCGGCTCGCGCAGACCGCCGTGCGCGACTTCCCTGAGGGCATCCGCTCGGTGATGCTGGACGCCGCCTACCCGATCGACGCCGACCTGTACGAGGAGGGCCCGGGCAACGCCGCCGCGGCGATCGAGGCGCTGTTCGCCACCTGCGCCGCGGACGCAGCCTGCGCCGCGCGCCACCCCGACCTCGAGCAGACCGTCACCGACCTCGTCGCGCGGCTGGACGCCGCCCCGGTCCCGGTCACCGTCGTCGACCCGACGACCGGCGAGCGGGTGGAGAGCCCGCTGGACGGCGCCGGCCTGGTCGGGTTCCTGTTCCAGAGCATGTACTCCACCGAGCTGATCCCCTTCCTGCCCGAGGTGCTCGACGCAGCCGCCGACGGCGAGTTCGGCACGATCGGCCTGCTGCTGGGCGCCTCTGTGCAGCAGCTGGACCTGGTGAGCGTGGGCCAGCAGCTGTCCGTGCAGTGCCAGGAGGAGGTCAGCTCCAGCGACCGCGAGGCCGTGGCGCAGGCCGCCACCGAGCACCCGCTGGTGGAGGGCTTCTTCGCCGGCAACCCGACCCAGGGGCCCGGCGTCTTCGACGTCTGCGCCGACTGGGGCGCCGGGGAGCCCGGGCCGGGCGAGGACGAGGCGGTCAGCAGCGACCTGCCCACCCTGGTGCTGGCCGGTGAGCTGGACCCGATCACGCCGCCGCGCTGGGGCGAGCAGCTGGCCGAGGGCCTGTCGAACGCGGTGTTCGTCGAGTTCCCGTACACCGGCCACGGCTCGGTGGGCACGCACGAGTGCGCGGCGCAGCTGGTGCAGGAGTTCCTGGCCGACCCGGACGCCGAGCCCGACGTCTCCTGCGTCGAGGACGTCGAGCCCCCGGTGTTCACCGCCGAGGGCGTGGCCGTGGAGACGGTGCCCTGGGAGAGCGAGGACCTGGGCGTCTCCGGCGTCCGGCCGGAGGGCTGGGCCGAGGTGCTGCCGGGGGCGTTCCAGCAGTCGCCGCTGGTGACCCTGGTGCAGCAGGTCGCCCCGGGTGCCGCGCCCGACCAGGTGCTGCAGCAGCTGGCGGTGCAGCTGGGCGCCGCCGCGCCCCGACCGGTGGAGCAGGTGCAGACCGGGTCGCTCACCTGGGACCTGTACCGGCTCGACGACCTCGGCCAGCGGGTCGACCTGGCCCTGGCCGAGACGCCCGCCGGCCTGGCGGTCGTGCAGCTGACCAGCAGCCCGGCCCGCAGCGACGTCCTCCGGGAGCAGGTGTTCCTGCCCGCGGTGCAGGCCTTCGACCCGGGCGCCTGACCTCAGCGCGCGGCGGGCAGCGGGTCGCGGAGCACCGGGCAGGACATGCACCGCGGGCCGCCCCGTCCGCTGCCCAGCTCCGACCCGGCGATGGCGAGCACCTCGATGCCGGCCGCCTCGAGCGCGGCGTTGGTCACCGTGTTGCGCTCGTAGGCCACCGCCAGCCGGGGGGCCAGCGCCAGGGTGTTGTTGCCGTCGTCCCACTGCTCCCGCTCGGCGGTGACCGGGTCGAGGCCGGTGTCGATCACCCGCAGCCGGTCGATCCCCATGGCCGCGGCGGCCGCCTCCAGGAACGGCTGCGGGCCGCGCACCGACAGCTCGGTGGTGTCCGCGTCGTCCGGCGGCTCGTCACCGGCGGTGACCGTCCAGGCCTGGAGGGAGTCGGCGACCGCCGGGTACATGACCATCGCGTCGACGTCGACCATCGTCGCGATGGTGTCCAGGTGCATCGTCGCCCGCTCCTGCGCGATCGGGACCACGAGCACCGTGTGCGCCAGGCCCCGCGCGAACACCCGCCGGGCCAGCCGCTCGGCGCCGCCGGCCGTCGTGCGTTCGCCGACCCCGACCGCCACCACGCCGGGGGAGAGCAGCAGCACGTCGCCCCCCTCCAGGGGTTCCAGGTGCGGCCCGTAGAGCTGCTCGGTGCCGGCGAACCGCGGGTGGTGGGTGTAGAGGGCCGCGGTGAGCGCGCTCTCCCGGTCGCGGGCCGGCATGGCCAGCGAGGTGACGGCGACCTGCCCACCGACCCACACCGAGGAGTCGCGGGTGAACATCAGGTTGGGCAGCGGCGGGACGACGAACTCACCGCGCCCCATCAGCTGGTACGCCAGGCCGCGCCCGCCGCGCAGCTCGTCGTGGGCGACCCCGGCGATGAGCGCCTGGGCGAGGTCCGCCGGGGCCAGGCCGTCCAGGTGGGCGGTGGTGGCGTGCCGCAGGGTCGCCCCCAGGCGCGGGTCGTCGACGGCGGCGGTGATCACCTCCGCGCGGGCCTCGGGCACCGCCATCACCTCGGCGAGCAGCCGGTCGAGGTGCAGCACCTCGACCCCGCGCTCGGTCAGCGCTGCGGCGAACGCGTCGTGCTCCTCCTGCGCGCGGGCCACCCACGGCACGCCGTCGAAGAGCAGCTCGTCGTTGTTGCGCGGGGTCAGCCGGCGCAGCTCGGCGCCGGGCCGGTGCAGCAGCACGGTGCGCAGCCGGCCGACCTCGCTGCTCACGCCGGTGGTCGCGGTGTTCGGGGCGCTCATGCCCCGAGACTGCTGGATCTTGCTCGGCGCGGCCAGCCCGGGGGCGCCCGGCCCCGTGGTCCACTACCGGGGTGACCCCCGCCGACCCGCCTCCCGGTGGCCAGCCGCGGTGGCTGGTCGTGCTGCTCGCCGCGGGGCTGTCGCTGCTGGTGGCCGCCGTGCTGCTGCTCCTGCTGCAGCTGGTCGGGGTCGAGCAGATCGGCCTGGTCGGGTTGCTGATCGTGCTGGTCGCGGCCGCGGTGGCCGGTGGCTACGGCACCCGGGCGCTGGCGACCCGGCTGCCGTCGGTGGGGCGCCGCCGGCGCGGCTGACCGGCGGCGTGTCGCGGAGCGTGCGCCGACCGCCTGGTCAGCGGCCCGCCCGCTGGTCAGGGCAGCCTCTCCTGTCTGGTGGGCGCGGCCGCCAGGTGTCAGCCTGGGTGCATGACCCAGATGCTGGACATGCCCCAGGTGCAGGACTGCTCGGTCGACAGCTGTTCCTACAACGCCGAGCACACCTGCCACGCCGGCGCCATCACCGTCGGCGGCGACCACGCCCACTGCGGCACCTTCGTGGAGATCTCCTTCCGCGCGGGCCTCGACCGCACCGGCGTCGTCGGCGCCTGCCACCGCTCCGAGTGCGTGCACAACGAGGCACTGGAGTGCCGTGCCGCCTCGGTGCAGGTCGGCTCGGCCGCCGACAAGGCCGACTGCCTCACCTACAAGGCCCGCTGACCCCACCGGTCAGGCGACCAGCCGCTCCAGCTGGTCGGCGTCGGGCACCGGTTCGAGGGCCAGCGACGGGGTGCGCAGCGCGCCGTCGGCCATCGACAGGGCCGCGACCGGGTCGCCGTCGTCCACCAGGACGGCGCGGCCGGACGACGCCACGCCACGCAACGCGGTGAGCACCGCGTGCCGCTCCCGCGCGCCCAGGCCCTCGGTCAGGTGGTCGACCAGGACGACGGACGCGCTGCCGGTGCGCGCCTGCTCCACGGCGCCCAGGCGCGCGCCCAGGTCGTCGCCGGGCTGGGCGGTCAGCCACTGCACGCGCAGCGACGCGTGCCCCTCGGCGCACCGGGCGCTGCCCGGATCGAGGGCGGCCATCGTGGCAGCACGCGCGCCCGCAGGGCCGAGCAGCACCGTGACACCGCCGACCGGCAGTCGCAGACCCATCGCACCTCACCCTCGTCGAGTGAGGTGAGGCTGACCTGCCCGGGCGGTCGCCCGCCAACCGCTCAGCGGTGCGGCTGCTCGACCGGGGCCGGCGCCCCGTGGCCGGCGTGCGACAGCGTCTGGCGCAGCAGCGCCTCCAGGTGCCGGTCGGCGAGGGTGTAGATGACGAACGTGCCCTCGCGCCGGTTGGTCACCAGCCCGGCCAGCCGGAGCTTGGTCAGGTGCTGGCTCACCGACGTGGGCGAGGTGTGCGCGAGCTCGGCCAGGCAGGCCACCGACGTCTCACCCTGCATCAGGGCCCACAGGATGTTCAGCCGGGTGGGGTCGGCCAGCATGCGCAGCGCCTCGGCGGCCCGGCGCACCTCGTCGGGCTCGGGCATGGCGAAGCCCTCGATGCCCTGGTGACCCACGTGGCCAGGGTAGCGGGCCGCCGGCCGGGGCCGGTCGCTCCCGCCGACGGGTCACCCCGCGGGGTCACCCCGGGGCACCCGCCACTCCTCGACCGGGCGTCCGGCGACGAGGTGCTCGGCGACGACGCGGCGCACCCGGTCGGCGTCCAGCTCGCCGTACCAGGTGTCCTCGGGGTGCACCACGGCCCACGGTCCGCGGGCGCACGGGACGAGGCAGCCGGTGACCGTCACCAGGACGTCGTCGTCGCCCAGGCCGGCGGCGGCCAGCTCGTCGGTCAGCGCGGTCGTCACCCCGGCCGCGCCGAGCACCGCGCACCGCGGGCCGCGGCAGACCAGCACGTGCCGCCGGTGGGCCGGCACCCGCTCCCAGGCCGGCACGGTCAGCGGCGCCGCCGCGGTGCCCAGCCGGGTGGTCGGCCCCGCCGCCGTCCGGGCCAGCACGGCCGCCACCTCGCCGGTCGCCGCGAGTGGCTCCGCCAGGTGGACGGCGGGGGCGCCCTCCACCGACCGCAGCCAGTGGGCGACCACCCTGCGCAGCCAGGCGACCAGGTACCGGTCCGGCGGCAGGTGCGCCGGCACCAGCACGACGTCGGCGACCCCGTCGGCACGCGCTTCGTCCAGGGCGGCGGTCACCGTCGGTCCGTGCCCGTCCAGCACCGCGACCCGGGCGTCGGTGCCGGCGGCGGCCAGCTCGCTGACCGCCGGCTGCAGCGCCCCGACCGGGTCGGCGTGCAGGCCGGTGCGGGCGACCAGCAGCACCCGCCGGCTCACGGCCCGCTCGCGATCGCGACCAGCGGGCCGTCGCTGAACGGGGAGTCGACCAGCTGCCCGCGCACACCCCACACCTCGGCCAGCAACCGGGGCGTGAGCACGTCGGCCACCGGCCCGGCGGCGGCGACCCGGCCGTGGTGTAGCACCACCAGCTCGTCGCAGAACCGGGCGGCCAGCGTGAGGTCGTGCAGCGCGGCCAGCGTGGTCACCCCGATCTCACGCACCAGGCGCATGAGCTGCAGCTGCGCGGCGACGTCCAGGTGGTTGGTCGGCTCGTCGAGCACCAGCAGCTCCGGCTCCTGGGCCAGCGCGCGGGCCAGCTGCACGCGCTGGCGCTCCCCGCCGGACAGCGTCGGCCAGCTGCGGCCGGCCAGCTCGGCCACCCCGGCCCGGTCCATCGCCCGGGTCACCGCGGCCCGGTCGGCGTCGGACTCCGCGGCGACCAGGCTGCGGTGCGGGGTGCGGCCCAGACCCACGACGTCGGCGACCGTCAGGTCCAGCTCGGTGCCGGCGTCCTGCTCCATCACCGCGACCCGCCGGGCCAGCGCCCGGCGGGGCAGGGCCAGCACGTCGTCGCCGTCCAGCCGCACGCTGCCGCCGGCCAGCCGGCTGAGCCGGGCCACCCCGCGCAGCAGCGACGTCTTGCCCGAGCCGTTGGGGCCCAGCAGCCCGGTCACCCGGCCGGTGGGCACGCTGAACCCGACGCCGTCCACCAGCGTGCGCCCGCCGGCCGCCCAGGTGGCGCCCTCGACCTGCAGCGTCACGACCGGCTCCGCTCGCGGCGCAGCAGGACGAGGAACAGCGGCACCCCGACGAACGCGGTGAGCACCCCGATCGGCACCTCGGTGTCCCCGAGCAGCGTGCGGGCCAGGGTGTCGGCCCACAGCAGGAACACCGCGCCGACCAGCGCGGCGACCGGCAGCAGCCGGCGGTGCAGTGGGCCCAGCACCAGCCGGACGGCGTGCGGCACCACCAGGCCGACGAACCCGATCGACCCGGCGAGGGCCACCATCGCGCCGGTGAGCAGGGCGACCGTGCCGTAGAGCACCCACCGGGTCACCTCGACCGGCACACCGAGGCTGGACGCGGCCCGGTCGCCGAAGGCGAAGGCATCCAGCGCCCGAGAACCGGCCAGCACCACCGCGCCCAGCACGCCGACGACGGCGGCGGCCACCGCGACGGCGTCCCAGCGGGTGCCGGCGAGCGAGCCGACCGTCCACCGCAGCACCCGCCGGGCGGCGTCGCTGTCCCCGGAGGAGAGGACGACGAAGGAGGTGACCGCGTACGCCAGCTGGCCGACCGCGACCCCGGCCAGGACGGTGCGGCCCGGCGGCAGCGCCCCGCTGCGACCGGTGGCCAGCGCCAGCACCAGCACCAGCGCCAGCACCGCCCCGGCGAAGGCCGCGAGGGAGACGGCGAGCTGACCGCCCAGCGAGGTGACGCCGACGCCGAGCACGATCACCAGCACCGCGCCCACCGACGCCCCGCCGGAGATGCCCAGCAGGTAGGGGTCGGCCAGCGCGTTGCGGGTGAGCGTCTGCACCACGGCGCCGGACAGCGCCAGCCCCGCGCCGACCAGGGCCGCGCCGGCGATCCGCGGCAGCCGCAGCTGCCAGACGATGTGCTCGGTGAGCAGCGGGACGTCGTCCCGGGCGAACACCGCGCGCACGACCGTGCCCAGCGGCAGGTCCGCCGACCCGATCGTCACCGCCACCACGGCGCTGAGCACCAGCAGCGCGATCAGCGCCGGGACCAGCAGCACCGGCGACCGCGGCAGCCGGACCGTGCTGGTCGCCTGGCTGAGGGCGGTCACCGGCCGAGCGCGGTGAGCTGCTCGGCGAGGGAGACCACGCCGTCGGCGTTCCGGACGCCGGGGGTCGACTCGGTGAACGGCAGCTCCACGTACCGCTCCTCCCGGACGGCGGTCAGCGCCGACAGCGCCGGGTCGGCGGCCAGGTACCGCTTCTTCTCCTCGACCGTCGACCAGGTGGCCTCCGGGAGCACGATCACGTCGGGGTCGGCCTCGACGACCCGCTCCCAGCTGACGTCGGCCCAGGTGCCGGGCACGTCGGCGAAGAGGTTGGTCGCACCGACCGAGTCCAGCAGCAGCTGCGGCCCCCCCTCACCCACCCCGGCGAAGGGCGTGGTGTCGCCGCTGTCGTACCAGAACACGGTCAGCCCCTCGCCGGCCGTGGCGATCGCCGGGTCGGCCAGCAGCTCCTGCTGCTCGGCGACCAGCTCCTCGGCGCGTTCCGCGACGCCGAACACGCTCGCCATGTCGCGCAGCTCGCCCCAGACGTCGTCGAAGGTGACCCCGTCGGCGCCGGCGGACTCACCGGGGGTGTCCCGACCGCAGCCGAACGGGGAGACGTAGGAGGGGATGCCGAGGTCGGCGAGGTCGGCCTGCGAGCCGGCGGCGTCCCCGGCGAAGGAGGTGAGGTAGGAGCCGTAGACGAAGTCCGGCTCGGCGGTCAGCAGCGTCTCGGTGTCCGGGTACTCCGCCGACAGCACCGGGACGCTCGCGTACTCGTCGGCCCAGCGGTCGGACACCTCGTCGTCCAGGTAGGCGGTGCCGACCATCCGGTCGGCCAGGCCCAGGGCGAGCAGCACCTCGGTGGCGCCCTGGTTGATCGTCACCGCGCGCTCGGGCGGGGCCGGCACGGTGGCCTCGTGGCCGCAGCTGCTGACGGTGACCGGGAAGCCGTCGGCGTCGGCGGCCCGGGCGGAGTCGGGCTCGTCGGAGCCGCAGCCGGCGAGCAACGCCGCCGACAGGGCGACGGCCAGCCCGGCCGACCGGGTGGAGCGGGTGGACGTTGACGTGGGCATGCGGATGCAGCCGCCTTCCAGCACCTCGTGGACGGACTCGGTGCCGTGGCCGGTCTCCTGGCTCAGGGGTCGACGCGGCCGCGCCGCCTTCCCGGACCTCTCGGTCCAGTGACTGCCCGCGCGGGACGCAGGCGTGGCGCAGCAACTACCCCTTCACAGTGGCGAGGGCCGCGCCGGCATCACACCGGCTTCCCGAGCACCACGGCAGGGCGGACGCTACGAGGTGGGGCCCCGGCCTGCCAACGGCGCACCTGCGCAGCCGTGCAGGTGCGGTCGTGCTCAGTTGCGGGCAGGGGCCCCGGGCGGCGCCTGCTGGACGTCGTCGTCCACCAGCCGGGAGATCCCGGCGCGGTCGAGCACCGGCCGCAGCTGCTCGGGCAGGCCGATCAACTGCAGGCGCGCGCCGGTGCGGGCGGGCTTGCGGGCCAGGTGCACGAGCAGCTCCAGCCCGGTGGGGTCCAGCGACGTCACGTCGGTGAGGTCGGCCCGCTGCGGCCAGGCCGTCGGCGGGACCAGCAAGCGGAACCGGCGCACGGCCTCACGGTCGATGCGGCCGGAGAGGCGCAGCAGCGGACCGGTCTCGTCCTCGGTCCGGAGCACCTCACCCGAGCCGGGCTCGGGGAGGGGATCGTGGCCGATGGGCATGAGAGCACCAATACCCGGTCCGAGCTGCTGAAACGTGATCAGTCCGGCAGCACGCCGGGGCCGGCGTGCGCCAGCCGGGTCGCCCGGTCGTCGGCCACGGCTACAGTCTGCCGGTGCCCCAGCCGGACGCGAGGGACCTCACCCGGCCCGGGACGCTGGACCCCCGGCAGCGCGCCCGCGACCTGGACCGGCTCGCCGAGCACGGGGTCGACGTGCTGGTCGTCGGGGGCGGCGTGACCGGGGCGGGCATCGCCCTGGACGCCGCGGCCCGCGGGCTCACCGTCGCCCTCTGCGAGCGCGCCGACCTCGCTGCCGGCACCAGCCGGTGGCCCTCGACGCTGGGTGCCGGCCTGCGGCGCCCGGCGCGCGGGCAGGTCGGCGCAGCCCGGCAGCGGGCCCGGGAACGTGCGGTGCTGATGCGGGTCACCGCGCCGCACCTGGTCCGCCGGCTGCCCTTCCTCGTGCCCGACGTCGCCGGCCGGGACGTCAGCGCGCTGGCCGAGCTCGGCGGCCGGCTGGGTGACGCCGTCCGGGTCTCGGTGCGCGGCGGCCGCGGGTCGCTGCCCGGCACCGGCCGGGTCGGGGCGGAGGGCGTCGGGCGACTCCTCCCGGCGGTGCGACCGGGGCGGGGTGGCGTCGTCTCCTGGGCCGGGCAGCTCGAGGACGACGCCCGGCTGGTGGTCGCCCTGGCGCGGACCGCCGCTGCCTTCGGCGCCCGGGTGCTGACCGGGGTGACCGTGACCGGCGTGGACGGCGGGACGGTCGAGCTGTCGGCCGACGGCACCACGGTCGCGGTGCGGGCGGAGGCGGTGGTGAACGCCGCCGGGGTGGCGGTGCAGCGGCTGGCGCCGGGCGTCGACCTGGTGCCCCTGCGCCGGACGCACCTGGTGGTGCCGGCCGCGCGGCTCGGCCGGCCGATCGCGGCGCTCGCCGTCCCGCTGCCCGGATCGCGGTCCCGGTACGTCGTGGCACTGCCGCAGCCGGGCGGCCTGGTGCACCTGGGCGTCACCGACGAACCGGTGGGCGGCCCGGTGCCCGAAGAGGTGCCGGCGCCCGGCGACGCCGAGGTCGGCCGGCTGCTGGCGGCGGTGAACGCGGTGCTGTCGGTGCCGCTGCAGCCCAGTGACGTGGTCGGTGCCTTCGCCGGGCTGCACCCGGGCCCCGCCGACCCGTCCGGCCGGCCGGTGCCGTCCTGGGACGGGTCGGTGCTGACCGTGGCCGGCGGGGAGCTCACCACCCACCGGGCGACCGCCGCCGAGGCGGTCGACGCGGTGGTCGACCGGCTCGGCCGGGGCGCTCGCCGGTCACCCACCGCCCGGCTGCCGCTGGTCGGCGCGGCACCCGAGCGGGTGCTGGCCCGGGTGGACGCCCCGGCGCGGCTGGTGCACCGGTACGGCACCGAGGCTCCTGTGGTCGCTGCGCTCGGGGACGAGCTGGTGGTCGAGGGACGGGAGGAGACGGTGGGGGAGCTGCGGTTCGCCGTCCGGTTCGAGGGAGCGCGCACCGTGGCCGACCTGCTGGACCGGCGCACCCGCATCGGCCTGGTCACTCCCGACCGCGAGCGCGCCGTGGCGGTCGCCGGAGCGGTGCTCACCGAGGTCTGAGCCCTCGGTTCGAGTTGCCTCCTGCACCTGTCCTGCCGATAGCTCCTCCGCAGGCGCAACCGGACGTCGTCCGGTCGGGCCGTTCCGGTGCAGTCCACCGGTCGAGGACCTCGGGTGGTCCACCGACCGGAGCGCCGGCGCGGTGGGGCCGGCGTCGGTCTCCCCGCCGGCGTCGGGGAGAGGAGTGGCAGTGAGCGTGTCGAACGGGACCCCGGGTCCGGAGGCGACGACCGTCGAGTCGGTCGCCGACCTGGGCTGGTGGCTGGTCGACGGCGGTGCCCAGGTGGTGGCCGGGCCCTTCCCGACCCACGTGGACGCCGCGCTCTCCGAGGTCTCCTCCGGAGTGCCCACCGACGCCGTGGTCGCCGCCTACGGCGTCCGCCGGGACGACGGGACGCTGGCCCGGCGGTTCTCCCCGGACGACCGCGCCTTCCTGGCCCACCTGTCGGCGCAGCTGGACCGGCTGGCCGACGACTGGGACCTGCTGATCTCCGACGCCGACCCGCTCACCGGGCTGGTGTGCGAGGTCGCCGCTGCGCTCGCCGAGGCCGGCCTGCCGCTGCACGACTGCTCCGGCCGCACCTCCAGCAAGGCCCTCGGCGGGGTGTGCCTCACCCCGAGCCCCGCGCAGCAGGCGGTGATCGTCTCCTGGGCGCAGCACGACCGCATCTCCCTGGGCCAGGCCCGCGGGCGGCTGGCCGAGGGTGCGGTGCAGGACACGATGACCGCCGCGGTGGGGGAGGTGCTCGCCGCCTTCGGCTTCGTCGTCGAGGGCCTGGGCGACGCCGCGGCCCACCTGGTCCGAGCGGCCGAGGAGCATCCCACCGTCTGGGAATGACGTCCCACTGTCTGGTCCGATGCGGCACGATGCCGGCGTGGACACGTACACGCACGGGCACGCGGAGCCGGTCCTGCAGTCGCACCGCTGGCGCACGGTCGAGAACTCCGCCGGGTACCTGCTGGCCGAGCTGCGCCCCGGGCTCGACGTGCTCGACGTGGGCTGCGGGCCCGGCACGATCACCGTCGACCTCGCCGTCCGGGTGGCGCCGGGGCGCGTCGTCGGACTGGACGTCGTGCCGGCGCCGCTGGCGGAGGCCCGCGAGCTCGCCGACCGGGCCGGGGTGGACGTCGAGTTCGCGGTCGGGGACGGCTACGCGCTGGGGTTCCCGGACGACTCCTTCGACGTGGTGCACGCCCACCAGGTGCTGCAGCACCTGACCGACCCGGTGGCCGCGCTGCGCGAGATGGCCCGGGTCTGCCGGCCCGGCGGGGTGGTCGCCGTCCGGGACGTCGACTACGCGGCCACCACCTGGTTCCCGGCGTCCCCGGGGCTCGACCGCTGGCTGGCGCTGTACCAGCAGGTGGCCCGGCGCAACGACGCCGAACCCGACGCCGGACGGCGGCTGCTCTCCTGGGCGCACGCCGCCGGGCTGCGCGACGTCACCGCGACGACGTCGGCCTGGTGCTTCGCCACCCCGGCCGAACGGGAGTGGTGGGGCCGGTCGTGGGCCGGGCGGGCCACGTCGTCGGCGTTCGCCGAGCAGGCGGTGGCCCACGGGTTGGCCACCTCGGCCGACCTGCAGGACGTCGCCGACGCCTGGCTGGCCTGGGCCGCGGCCGACGACGGCTGGCTCGGGATGCTGCACGGCGAGCTGCTCGTCCGGGTCTGAACGCCGGCCCGCTCCAGCCGCGCCCGGTCGGATCGAGTCTCGCCCGGTCAGATCGAGTCTCGCCCGGTCAGATCGAGCCGCGCCAGGACGTCGGGCCGTGTGCAGCCGCGGCTCGACGTCATCTCGTGCGGGTGGACCCCGCCCGGCGTGGAGCGGGGCCGCTGCGGGCGGCATCGCGGCCGGTGGCGACCCATCCCCGCAGTGCCCTGTCGTCCGGCGTGTCGTCGTCCAGGGCCTGCGGGGCGACCAGCAGCCAGCCGTCCAGGGCCCGGCCGCGCATCACCATCCGCTCCACCCCCTCGGCGGCGGTGAGCTCGTCGGCGCGCGCCGGGTCGCTGCGCACCATCAGGCCGTCCTGCCCGGCGACGGCCACGGCCATCGCGCCGTCGAGGAGGAACGCCAGGCCGCCGAACATCGCCTTCTCCGACACCCCCGGCTCGGTGGACAGCACCGCCCGCACCCGGTCGGCCAGCTCCCGGTCGTAGGTCATGCGCGCAGCATGCCGCGTCGGCGCCGTCCTCAGGCGGTTGCCGGCACCGGTCGTTCGTCGGCGTGGGCGACGTGCCGCAGCGCGCGCCAGATGAGCACCACGAACACCGCCGACCCGGCGAAGGCGAACCAGAACGGGGCGGTGACGCCCCAGTGCTGGGCGAGCACCCCGCCGATGGCCGAGCCGACCACCAGCCCGCCGTAGACGCCGACGACGTTGACGCTGCCCACCCGCCCCTGCAGGGGCCCGGGCACCGCCCGCTGCCGCACCGCGACCGACGTCGTCCCCCAGATGAAGGCGTGCGCGCCGAACGCGAAGAAGACCGGCAGCGCGACCCACGCGCTGGTGGTCAGCGCCAGCGCCAGGTGGGTGAGGGTCTCGACGACCAGGCCGATCCGCATCAGGTCGCCCAGGCTCACCCGGCGGGTGATCCACCCGTAGGTCAGGCCACCGACGATGCCGCCCACGGCGCCGACGGTGGTGACCAGCCCGAAGCCCACCTCGCCGAGCCCGATCCGCTCGGTGGCGTAGAGCACCAGCACCGACCAGGCGGCGCCGAAGGTGACGTTGAAGATCGTGATGGTCAGCACCAGGGTGCGGACGGCGGCGTGGTGCCGCACCCAGCGCAGCCCCTCGGCGATGTCGTGCCGCATCGCGGTGCGCGCGCCGGTGCGCGGCTCCCGGGCCGGCAGGACGACGCGGGTGACGAGCACCGCGCCCAGCGCGATCACCACCGCCTGCGCGCCCAGCGCCCACGCGGCGCCGACGGTGAACAGCGCCGCGCCGAGCGGCGGGCCGGCGAGCTGGTTGACGGTGATGAAGCCGGTCTGCAGCCGGGAGTTCGCCACTGCCAGGTCGTCGCGGGCCACCAGCATCGGCACCAGGGTCTGCGCGCTGTTGTCGGCGAAGACCTCGGCGGTGGCCAGCAGGAACAGCGCGGCCAGCACCACGCCGATCGACACCCGGTCGGTGGCCACCGCCAGGGTGAGAACGGTCAGGACCACGGCCCGGGCGAGGTCGACGGTGAGCACGATCAGCCGCCGGTCCAGCCGGTCGGTCAGCGCGCCGGCGACCAGCCCGAACAGCAGCGGCGGCAGCCACTGCACCGTCGCGGCCAGCGCCACGAGGAACGCGTCCCGGGTGAGCGCGGCCACCAGCAGCGGCCCGGCGGCCAGGGCGATCCCGTCACCGAGGTTCGTCGTCCACGAGGAGGCCAGCAGCCACCGGAAGCTGCCCCCCAGCCGTGTCGGCACCAGGACCTCACCGACGCGGCTCACGAGTACCGGACCTTAGCCGGGCTCAGGGACGCCGTCGTCCGGTTTCGCCGACGGCGCACGTTCCACGTGCAACCTCGTCCTGCATGCGGGGACGACGCCTCGGCGCATGGCGGCCGTGTTGGTCGACATGGCCGGTCTGGAGGCGGGTCAGGCCGGGGTGGGGAAGCGGACGTGCGCCTCGAGGGTCTGCAGCGAGCGGTGCATCCCGATGGTCACCGCGCTGAGGGCGAAGAAGCCCTCGTCGTCGCCGATCTCCGAGGCGCGCACGAGGGCGGTCAGCCGGCCCGCGGCGGCCAGCGCGGTGGCGACGGCGGCGTCGCGCTGGTCGGGCTCGGTGTCGGTGTCGTGGTACGGCAGCCGGACGACACCGGCCAGCCCGTCCAGCGCATCGGCGACCACCCAGCCGGTGCCGTCGTCCACCCGGTCCAGGCCGCGCCGGTGCGGCTGGAACTCCACGACCAGCGTGGTGAGGTCGTCGATCAGGACGGCGACGCGGTCGAGGGCGCGGGACTGCTCCCGGATGCTGGCTGCCGTGCCCTGCCATCGCCGCGCCCGCGGGTTCGCCCGGCGGGCCCGCTCGACCTGCGCCTCGGCCGAGCGCATCCGGTCCAGGGCGTGGTCCAGGTCGTCGCCGCGGGCCTCCCACTCCCCGGGGCCGGGCACCTGCCCGCTGCGCAGCGCTGCGGCGATCGTCTCCAGGTGCTCGGCCAGCAGCGTGCGGGTGCGGGCGACCCGCTCGACCGCGGTGGTCAGCTGCAGCGGCGGGAACAGCAGGCTGGTCACCAGCACGCCGATGGCGGCGCCCAGCAGGGTCAGCCCGGCGTAGCGCACGGCGTACTCGGTCGGGTCCGCCGTCCCCACGGTGAGCATGAGGACGGCGGCGAAGCTCACCCAGCTGGCCTGCTCCCGGAACAGCGACCGCCACTGCTCGACCACGATCGCCAGGGCGACGATCAGCGCGATGGTCAGCGCGTTCGGCACCGCCCGGGTGACCTCGTAGACGACCACGGCCAGCGCGAAGCCGACCAGGATGGCGGTGAGGCTGCGCCACGCGGCCGAGGCCGAGTCGGCGATCGTCGGGCTGACCGCGATGACCGCGCCCAGCGGGGCGTAGTAGGCGTAGTCCGACAGCGACGGCGGCAGCAGCAACGCCACCTGCCACGACAGCCCGGCCGCCAGCGCCGCCCGGACCGCCCGCTGCACCCACGGCTGCTGCAGCCGCCCGATGACCCACCCCACCCGGCCAGCATGCGGCCTGCCCGCCGTCCCGTGGAGGGGAGGGGGAGGTGACGTCGCTCGCCCGAGGGGCCGGCAGGGGGCCGAAGTGGCGACTTCGGCCCCCTGAGGGGCAGGTCAGCCCTGGCGGGCGGCGTTGGCCTGGACGGCGGTGCTCACGTACTGCGCCAGGCCCGGGGCGATCCGGTCGTAGTGCGCGGTGAACCGCTCGTCCTCGACGTACATCCGGCCGATGCAGGCGTGCAGCTCGGGCGAGCAGTCGTAGAAGTCCCGGCTGATCTGCTGCCGGTGCTCCTCGGCGAGGTCCATCGCCTGCGGCGCGTCGGCGGGGACGCCGCCGGTCAGCGCGTCGGCGAAACGGCGTTCGACGTCGTCGGTCCCGGCCTTGACCCGCAGCCAGTCCTCCTTGCCCATCGCCGCCGTCCGGCGCTGGGACTGGGCCCACGCCTCGGTGTCGCCCCACCTCTCCTCGGCCTCGCCGGCGTACTCCTCCGGGAGCCAGTCGCCGAACACCTCGAACCGCTCCTCCGGGGTCAGGGAGATCCCCATCTGCCGTGCCTCCATCTCCTTCTCCACGGCCGCGACCATCGCCGAGGTGGCCTCGAGCCGGTCCCGCAGCAGCCGGTGCTGCCGGCGCAGGTGCTCCGCGGGGTCGGCGTCGGGGTCGTCCAGCAGGGTCGCGACCTCCTCGAGGGGGAACCCCAGCCCGCGGTAGATCAGCACCTGGTGCAACCGGTCCAGGTCGTGGACGTCGTAGCTGCGGTAGCCCGCCGACGTCCGCTCGCTGGGCCGCAGCAGCCCGATCCGGTCGTAGTGGTGCAGCGTGCGCACCGTGACGCCGGCCAGCCGGGCCAGCTCACCCACCGTCCAGCTCATCGCCCCTCCTCTCTCGTTGACGGGGACCACGCAACAGCCTGACCCGACGTCAGGGTCAAGCCCACCGGGACGCGCATCTGGTCGGCGGGGTTCGGACGGCGGGACGGCGGGGCACAGCCCCGTCATGGCCGCCTCCACGCCCGTGCCCGCCGACGACCCGTTCCCGCGCTCCCGGGTGCGGGTCGGGGAGCGGGAGATGGCCTACGTCGACACCGGCAGCGGTGACCCGATCGTCTTCCTGCACGGCAACCCGACGTCGTCCTATCTGTGGCGCAACGTCATCCCGCACGTGCAGCACCTCGGGCGGTGCATCGCCCCCGACCTGATCGGCATGGGGGAGTCGGACAAGCTGCCCGACCCGGGGCCGGGCACCTACTCCTTCGACCGGCACGCCCGGTTCCTGGCCGAGTTCATGCGCGCGGTCGGGGCCACCGAGCGGGTGACGCTGGTGCTGCACGACTGGGGCTCGGGGCTGGGCTTCGACTGGGCCGCGAAGAACCCGGGTGCGGTGCGCGGCATCGCGTTCACCGAGGCGATCGTCACCCCGGTGATCTGGGCGGACTGGCCGCGCGCGGCGAAGCCGGTGTTCCAGGCGATGCGCGGCCCCGACGGCGAGCGCAAGGTGCTGGACCAGAACGTGTTCGTGGAGAGGATCCTGCCGGCCGAGGTACGGCGCGGGCTCTCACCCGAGGCGCACGACCGCTACCGGGCCCCCTTCCGGGAGCGCGAGGACCGCTGGCCGACGCTGGAGTGGCCGCGGCAGATCCCGATCGAGCACTCTCCGCCGGACGTGCACGACATCGTCAGCCGCTACGGCCAGTGGCTGGCGCACAGCGAGGTGCCCAAGCTGTTCCTGAACGCCGACCCGGGGTCGATCCTGGTCGGCCGGCAGCGGACGGTGGTGCGACGCTGGCCGGCGCTGGCCGAGGTCACCGTGCCGGGTGGGCACTTCGTGCCGGAGGACTCCCCGGACGAGATCGGCCGGGCGCTCGCCGACTGGGTCCCGACGCTGGGCTGAGCCGGCGGGTCAGCCGTGCCGGCCGGTGCCCTGCCGGTCGTGCCGGATCTGGGTCATCGCCTCGTTGGCCGCGGCGATCAGCGACTCGGGGGTCGAGGCCCGGCCCGACAGTGCCACCCCGACGCTGAGCCGGACCCGGTGGTCGAGGCCCGGCCGGGGGTGCAGCGGCTCGTCGAAGGCAGCCGCGACCCGCTGGGCGATGCCCTGCGCGTCCTCGACCGCGACGATGCCGGGGCAGAGGAGCACGAACGTCTGGGCGCTGATCCGGGCGACGACGTCGCCCTGGCGGACGGCGGTGACCAGCCGGCCGGCCGCCTCGGTGCGTGCGGCGTCGGCGGTGGCGGAGCCGTGCGCGTCCTCCAGCGCGGTGATCCCGTCGAGGTTGCAGGACAGCACGGCCAGCCGGCCGGTGTCCGGGCCGGCGGCGGCCAGGGCCAGCTCGAGCCGGTCGACCAGCAGGCTGCGCACCGGGAGGCCGGTGAGGGGGTCGGGGACCGTCCGCTGGCGCAGCCGCTGCGCGAACTGACGCTGGGCGGCGATGACCGCCGCCGTCTGCACCAGCACGTCCTGCGACTCCTCGAGCCGGATGGTGTCCATGGCCTCTCCCGTTCTCCTGCGGCCGCTCACGGGCCCGTTCACCGACACAGGTCGGCAGGACGGCGGGGTGACTTGAGGTCGGGCCGGGAGCCTGACCCGTCCGGGGGTCGGGCCGGGGCGCCGCGGGGCCCGTACGGTCGGGGCATGAACGACGTCGCGGTGGTGGTGCTCGTCGTCCTCGCGGTGCTGGTGACCGTGGCAGCAGTGGTCTGGCTGCGCCGGCCCGCCCGGGACGAGGGCCCCCGGCTGATGGGCAACGACCCCGCCCCGTACGACGACCCGGCCCAGGCGGACGCCCGGGGCGCGGTCAACAAGAACAGCTGGATGCTCGGCGGTGGAGGCGGGGGCGGCGGCGGCTGATCAGGTCAGCGCGCGGACCGTCTCCACCACCGCGACCACCGCGAACACCAGGAAGAGCCCGGCGGCGACCCGGTGCAGCAGGCGCACCGGCAGCCGGTCGGCGAGCTTGCGGCCGAGGAACGCGGCGAGCCCCGAGATCACCAGCAGCGCCGCCCAGGCACCGATGAACACCGACAGCGGTTCGGCGTACCGGGCGGCCAGGCCGGCGGTGGCCAGCTGCGAGAGGTCGCCCCACTCGGCGGCGAACAGCACGCCGAAGGAGATCGCCGCCGCCCGCACGAACGAGGTCTGCTCCCGCGCCTGGGCGGTGGCCTCGTCGTCCTCGTCGTCCTTGCGCGACTCCCGCCACAGCAGGACGGCGCCCGCGAGGAAGAGCACCGCGACCACGGCGCTGACCAGTGCCTCGGGCAGCAGGGACAGCAGGCTGCCGGCGGTGACCGCGATGGCCACCTGCAGCCCGAAGGCGGTGCCGACGCCGACGAAGACCGGCAGCGGCGGGAACCGGGTGGCCAGCACCAGGGTCGCGAACAGCGTCTTGTCGGGCAGCTCGACGGGCAGGATCAGCACGAAGGCGGCCAGGATGACCGAGGGGACCACGGGTTCTCTCTCTGCTCGCGCCACCGGGCGGCTGCGCGGGGGCGCCTCCGACCGGCAGCGCACCGACGGGTGGCTGCGGATCGGAAGGTCTCGCCCACCCGCGAGGACGCGGGCCCACTGACCGGGCGCGCGGACGCGCCAGCATGTCGACCAGTGGTCGGGGGGCTACTCCCCTTCTGCCCGGCGACCTTAGCCCACGTCGCGCCGCGCGCATGTGTGACCTCGGTGGCGGGTCAGCTCGCCGGGGTCACCGGGTGCGCTCGTTCGGCCGCGGCGGTGGCGGCCCGCAGCACCTCCTTGACCGGCAGCTGCAGCTGCCGGGCCAGGGCGGCGACGTCCTCGAACTCGACGCTCACGTTCACCACCCGGCCGGCCGAGCGGGCGACCTTCACCCCGACCTGACCGCCCAGCACCTCGACCCGTGCCTGGCTGCGGTCGAGGGCGACCTTGCGCACCGGCTGCACCCGCATGCCGATCGTGGACGTCGTCGCGACCACGACGTCCTGGACGGCGATGATCGCGCCGGGCCGGCACAGCACCGACAGCGTGTGCGCCGGGCGGCCCTTCTTCATCAGGATCGGGGTGAGCCAGGCGTCCGAGGCCCCGGCGGCGAGCAGCTCGGTGAGCACGCCGGGCCACAGCCGCGGGTCGAGGTCGTCGACGTTGGTCTCCAGCAGCAGCCCGTCGGCCGGCTGGTCGGCCGGCTCGCCCACCACCAGCCGGACGACGTTGGGCAGCTGCTCGGGGTCGCGCCCGCCCGCGCCGGAGCCGACGCGCTGCACCTGCATGGCGGGCAGCGTCGTCCACTCCTGCACGTGGACGGCGAGCAGGGCCGCGCCGGTCGGCGTGCAGGTCTCGGCCGGCACCGGCCCGGCGACCACCGGGACGCCGCGCAGCAGCTCCAGCACGGCCGGGCCCGGCACCGGGACGACGCCGTGCGCCCCGCGGGCCGAGCCGCTGCCCAGCGCGACCGGGGAGGCGGTGAGCCGGTCGAGCCCGAGGTGCGCGAACCCGGCGACCACGCCCACCACGTCGGCCAGCGCGTCCAGCGCCCCGACCTCGTGGAAGTGCACCTCCTCGGCCGGCACCCGGTGCACCCGCCCCTCGGCGACGGCGAGCCGCTCGAACACGGCCAGAGCGCCCTTCCGCACCGTGTCCGGCAGGGCAGCCTCGGCGAGCAGCGCCCGCACATCGGCCCAGGTGCGGTGGACGTCGCTGGGCGGGGCGTGCACGTGCACCCGGGTGGCACCCAGGCCGTGCCGGGTCACCGCCTCGGTGGTGAGGGTGACCCGCTCGACCGGCAGCGCGGCCACCGGCGCCGCCAGCACCTCCAACGGCACCCCCACGTCGACCAGCGCGCCGAGCAGCATGTCCCCGCTCGCCCCGGCCGCCAGGTCCAGCCACCCGATCGTCACCCGCCGATCATGGCCCACCCGGCCCGGCGTACGACCTAGGGTGCGCGGCGATGGCCCACTTCGACGTCCCCGGTGCCTGGAGCCGCTACAACGCGACCCAGGTCGACCGCGCGCCCCGGCCTCTGGCCGCGGCGCTGGTGCAGCACGCCGGCGAAGGGGCGGGCCGGCTGGCGCTCGACCTGGGCTTCGGCGCCGGCGTGGAGACGGCGTTGCTGCTCGACCACGGCTGGCAGGTGCTGGCGATCGACGGCGACCCGGCGGCCGGGAACTCCCTGACCGCCCGTCTCCCGGCGGACCAGGCCGAGCGGCTCACCGTGCGGACACAGACCTTCGCCGAGCTCGACGCGCTCCCGTCGGCGCACCTGGTGCACGCCGGCCGGTCACTGCCCTACGCGGGGGCGCACCTCCCGCGGCTGTGGTCGCTGATGCGGGCCGCGTTGCTGCCCGGCGGCTGGCTGGCCTGCGACCTGTTCGGCGAGCGGGACACCACCACGGACGCCGACGACATCGCCACGCTCACCGACGCCGAGGTCGACCGCCTCCTCACCGGCCTGGACGTCGTCCGGCATGAGCTGCAGGAGGCCGACGGCACCGCCTACGCCGGCCCGCAGCACTGGCACACCCACTCCGTGCTCGCCCGCCGGCCGCCTGACGACGTCAGTTGATCACCGGCGAGCGGTCGCGCGACACACTGGGCAGGCCAGCCGATCGGCGGTGATCGACTCGGCGGGTGCGGTCAGGGGCGCGCGGTGCGGCGGGCGATCCGGGCGGCGAAGACGCCGGCGGACCAGCCGTTGTCGATGTTGCTGACCACCACGCCCGGTGCGGCCGAGTTGAGCATCGTCATCAGCGCGCCGAAGCCGCCGAACGAGCTGCCCTGGCCGGCCGAGGTGGGCACCGCCACGACCGGCACCTCGGTGAGGCCGCTGACCACGCTGGCCAGTGCGGCGTCCAGGCCGGCGACGACCACCAGGCAGTCGACGTCGGTGAGCATCGACCGGTCGGCGAGCAGGGGCGCGATCCGGCTGCCGCCGACGTCGTCGACCCGGACGACCTCGGTGCCGGTGACCCGGGCGACGAACGCCGCCTCGGCGGCGATCGGGGTGTCGCCGCTGCTGGCGCAGAGCACGCCGACCCGGCCGACCGGGTCGGGCACCGGGCCGACCGCCGCGGACATCGCCGCGGCGTCCATCGTCGTGTAGGCGTCGTGCTCGCTGGCCAGCGCGACCAGGGTGTCGGCGCTGGCCCGCACCACGATCGCGGGGGAGTCGGGGTGCTCGCGGCGGGCCTCGCGCACCAGGGCGAGCACCTGCTCGGTGCTGCGGCCGGTGCCCCAGATGACGTCCGGACCGGTGGGCAACGCCGGCTCCCGCGAGACCGGAGCCGCGGTCGGCACGGTCATCGGGGCCGGGGCCGGGGCCGGGGGCACGGCCGCGCTGGCGGGGGCCGGGCGCGTCGGGGCCGGGGCGGAGACGGCCTCCGCCGGGCCGATCCGGCGGCCGCTCGGCCGGCGGACCGGGCCACCGAACAGCTCGTCGAGCGGGTTGCTCGGCCGGGCCGGTGGCTCCTCGCCGGCCTCGGGCCCAGCCGGCTCCGCGGCGGGCTCGGGCGTCTCCACGGCCGGCTCGACCAGCAGCCGGGCGAACCCGGCGGTCACGTCGGCCGGGTCGCCGTCGGCCTGCTCGTCGAAGCCGTCGGAGAGCGGAGAGGCGGTCATGGTCTCCATGATGAGGGCCGCCCCGGCCTCGGCCGGGACGCCGGTGGAGGTCGTGTCGGCCACCACCTCGACCGCCGTGCCGTCGGTCGTCGTCCCGGGGTCGTCTGCCCGGGTCTGGGTGACGCCGGACAGCCGGACCACCCGGTCGCGGCCGGCGCGCTTGGCGTCGTAGAGCACCCCGTCGGCGGCGGCGAACAGGGTGCGCCGGTCGTCGCCACGGGCGGCCTGGGCGATGCCCACGCTGATCCGCACCGGCACCTCGACGCCCAGGGCCGACCAGTAGTGCCCGGCGATCGAGCGGCGGATCCGCTCCATCGCCCGCTCGGCCTGCTCGGCGGTCGTGTCGGGCAGCAGGATGACGAACTCGTCGCCGGCCCAGCGGCACACCTCGTCGGTGTCGCGGCAGCCGTCGACCAGCAGCTGGCCGACCGCGCGCAGCACGGCGTCACCGCCCGGGTGGCCGGCGGCGTCGTTGATCGCCTTGAACCGGTCGACGTCGACCACGGCCAGCGCGGGCAGCGCCCCGGACGACAGCAGCCCGTCCAGCCGGGCCTCGGCGTACCGGCGGTTGGGCAGGTGGGTGAGCGGGTCCTCGTAGGCCTGCCGGCGCAGCTGGCCGGCGGCCCGCTCGGTCTCCAGCAGGCTCTTGCGCCGGCCGAAGAGCTCGACCCAGCGGGTGCGCCGCTCGTCGACCCGGTCCAGCTCGTCGGCGAGGTAGGCCTGCAGGTAGGGCAGGGCGCGGGCGGCGTCGTCCAGCTCGGCGTGCAGGGTGCACAGCTCCCGCAGGGCGGCCCGACGCAGCCGGGGCAGGCCGTGCTCGGTGGCCAGCGCCAGGGCCGCGGCGAGGTGGTCGTCGGCGCGGCGCGGCTCGCCGGAGCGGCGCAGCGCCCGACCGAGACCGAGCTCCGCCGAGGCCAGCAGGCCCCGGTCGTCGGTGGTGGTGGCCACCGTGACCACGCTGCGCAGCAAGGAAGCCGCGGCCGCGTGCTCGCCGAGCCCCACGAGCGCCCAGCCGTGCACGACCTGCGCGTCGAGCACCCCCGGGTCACCGGCGGGCAGCCGCTCCAGCGCGCCGGCGGTGAGGTCGCGCGCCTCGGTGAAGTGCGGCCGGGCGGCCTCGGTGCTGCCGTCGTCCAGCAGGCCCTCGCCCAGCTCGGCGCAGAGCGCCGCCAGCCGGGTGGCCGCCTCGCCGGCGAGGCCGACCAGGACGGCGTCGGGCGCCGCGGCGGAGACCTCGGCGGCGCGGCGCTGGTAGTCCAGGGCCAGCGGCATGAGCTCCAGGTCGGCCAGCACCGCGGCCAGGGAGCTCAGCGTGTGCACCAGCAAGGGGCTGGGCGGCAGCGCCGGGTCCAGCAGGCTGGCCGCCTCGACGGCCTCGTCCATGGCGGCGTCGACCCGGCGGGACAGCAGCTCGATGCGGGCGTGCCGGGCCAGCCCGGCGGCGCGCTGCAGGTCGTCGTCCTGGGCGTCGAAGGCGGCGCGCGCGGAGCGCACCAGCGCGATCGCCTGCGCGGCGTGCGTCGCCGACGCCGAGCGGGACTCGCGGTCCACCGCCTCGTCGCCGGTGCCGTCGGCCGGGGCGTGCAGGTCCAGCGGGCCCTCCTGCTCCGGGCCGCCCTCGACCAGGGGCTCGCCGAGCAGTGAGTAGCCGGCCAGCCGCAGCCGGCGCACCAGCAGCTCGGCGCGCAGCGTGTCGGCCCAGGCGCGGGCCAGCGAGGTGAGCGGGGCCGCCGACCGGTCGCGGGTGGGCAGCGAGCCGTCGATCTGGTGCAGCAGCGCCTCGGCGGCGTCGAGCTGCCAGTTGGCGAGAGCTGAGCTCACCTGGTGGTGCAGGAGACCGGGCGGCACCAGCGCACTGTGCACGTCGTCCGGGGGCGTGTCACGCACCGGGGCCGCGGGCTGCCCCTCCCGCCCCAGCTGCCCCTCAGGACCCCGGGCGCGGCGCAGCCTCACGAGGTCACCTCGCCGTCCTCGAACGCCCAGCCGGGGCGCCGCGGCGCGCTGCCGAGCACCTCGGCGACGAGGTCGTCGACCGACGCGTCCGTCGGCACCCCGGCCGGCCGGGGGGCCGGGGCCGGCGCGGGCTGGCCACCGCCGGCGGCCCGCACCCGGTTGCGGCCGCTCCGCTTCGCGGCGAACAGGTGCAGGTCGGCGGTGTCGAACAGCTCACGCCACGTCCGCGCCCCGCCCGCTCCCGCCGGACCGGCGGAGGCGACACCGATGCTGACGGTGACCGGCGAGGGCAGGTCCAGGGCAGTCCAGTCGGCGCCGGCCACGGCGCTGCGCAGCCGCTCCATGGCCACCACCGCCCGCGCCTCCCCGGTGTTGGGCAGCACGACCACGAACTCGTCGCCGGCCCACCGGAACACCTCGTCGCCGGTGCGGGAGTGCTGGCGCAGCAGCTCGGCGACCCGGCGCAGCACGCCGTCGCCGTGCAGGTGGGAGTTCTCGTCGTTGACGGCCTTGAAGCCGTCGACGTCGACCACCGCCAGCGACACCGGCTCCCGGTCCAGCCGCAGCTCGCCCATCCGCCGTTCGGCGCTGCGCCGGTTGCCCAGGCCGGTGAGCGCGTCCTCCAGGGCGTGCCGGCGCAGCACCGCGGTCTGGCGCTGGGCCTCCCGGAGCCGGCTGCGGCGCACGAACATCTCCGCCCACAGCTCCCGGCTGCGCAGGTGCGCCCGGGTCGTCTCCTGCCGGTAGGCCTCCAGCCAGTGCAGCGCCTCGGCGGTCGAGCCCATCGCCGCCGTTGCCTGGCCCAGCTCCAGCAGGCACTGCCGGTAGCGGCGCCGGTCACCGACCGCGGCGAAGGCGCCCGAGGCGCTGACCAGCAGCTCCACGGCCTCCTCGCCCTGTGGCCGGCCCGGCTCGTCGTCCCGGGCGCAGCGCAGCGTCAGCAGCCGGGCCAGCAGCAGGTCGGCGTAGCCGGCCAGCCACGTGCTGCCCTGGCCGCCCGCCAGGTGCCGGCGCACGCGGCGCAGCGGCGGCAGTGCCTCGTCCAGCTGCCCGCACAGCGTCATCGCCCAGGCCTGGACGACGTCGAGCAGGTCGGTGTCGGTCTCGGCCGGCTCCCAGGGCAGGGCCCGGGCCGCGGTGGCGCACTGCACCGCCACCTCGGCGAGGTCCCGGGACCGGGCCGTGTCGCCCCGGCGGTGCACCGTCTGCGCCAGCTCGGCGTGCTGCTGGGCGCACAGCCGCAGCAGCTGCCACTGGTAACCGAGGTCGGGCAGGGCCGAGGCCACCCGGGCGCCGCGCAGCGACTGCGCGACGGCCAGCTCCTCCAGGTCGAGGCCGGTGAGCGCCAGCGACAGCCAGGCGTGCGCCTGGTGCAGCTCGCGGCTCGGGCTCTCGGCGGCGACCTGGTCGGCCAGCAGGCTGGCGTCCACGGCCAGGTGCAGGGCGGCGTCGAACCGGTCGGCGGTGACCTCGAGGTGGGCCAGGTAGGCCAGCACCAGGGCCCGCTCGGGGGTGGGGGCGCAGCGCTCGAGCGCGGCCCGGGCGGCCGCCACGCCGGCGTCGGCGGTGTCGGCGTCGCCGTCGAAGAGGGCAGCGCGGGCGGTGAACGCGGCCGACCACGCGTCCCAGCACGGCTGACCGGTGGCGGCCAGCGGGCCGGCGACCCCGGCCAGCTCGTCGGTGAAGACGCGTGCCTCGTCGGCGGCGCTGGCGGCCAGCAGCCGCCACCGGGCCGTCTCCAGCTGCAGCTCGTCGAGGACGTCCGGGCCGGCGGTCACGCGTCCCTCCCCTCCACAGTCAGGGCACGCGCCATGCGCGTACCCGGCCGGTGACGAGGCAGCTCCCCCCGCGCCGGGGCCCACGGGACCCGGAGCGGCCGCACTACCCTCGCCGGATGCCGCGTTCCACGGACAGCACAGCTCCGACGGGGTTCGCCTATCTGGGTCCCGAGGGTACCTTCGCCGAGGCTGCGCTCGGCAGGCTCACCGCTGCCGCCGGGACGCCCGCGGGGTGGACAGCCCGGCCCGAGCCCAGCATCGCCGCCGCACTGCAGGCCGTGCGCACCGGCGGCGTCCAGGCCGCCCTGGTGCCGCTGGAGAACTCGGTCGAGGGGTCGGTGCCGGCCACCATGGACGGCCTGGTCGACGGCGACCCGCTGGTCATCACCCGCGAGGTGTTCCTCGAGGTCGCGTTCGTGCTCGCCGTCCGCCCCGGGACGACGGTCGACCAGGTGCGCACCCTCGGCAGCCACCCGCACGCGCTGGCCCAGTGCCGTGGCCGGATCGCCGACCTGCTGCCGGACGCCGACGTGCTGCCGGCCGCCTCCACCGCCGACGCGGCCCGCCGGGTGGCCGCCGGCGAGCTCGACGCCGCCGTCTGCGCGGCCATCGCCGCCGACCGGTACGGCCTGGACGCCCTGGCGACCGACCTGGCCGACCACCCCGGCGCCGTCACCCGGTTCGTGCTGGTGCAGCTGCCCGGGCAGCTGCCCGCCCCCACGGGTGCGGACAAGACGACGGTCACCGCCGTGGTCGCCGACCGCACCGGGGCGCTGCTGGACCTGCTGGCCGAGTTCGCCGTCCGCGGCATCAGCCTGACCCGGATCGAGTCGCGGCCCACCCGGGAGCGGCTGGGCGTCTACTCCTTCTCCATCGACTGCGAGGGGCACGTGGCCGACCGGCGGGTGGGCGACGCGCTCGCGGCGCTGCACCGGCTCGCCGAGGAGCTGCGGTTCCTCGGCTCCTACCCGCGGGCCGACGCGCTGGCCGGCAAGCCGGTGCAGGAGCGGGTGGGCGACGCCGCCTTCGCCGACGCGGAGGCGTGGCTGGCCCGGGTGCGGCAGGGCGCGGCGGACTGACCGCCCTCGGCCCACCGCATTGCGTGCCACGGTCGCCCAGTCTGCGGCCTCCACCGGCCGCCCGACACTCGGGACCGGACCGGTCCGTCACCCCATCGGGCGCGCCGAGCTCCGTGGACGGTGCACGCGACGGCACGCTCCCCGGCCGCTGCGCCTACAGGTAGAGGCCGGTCGACTCCTCGATCCGCTCGGCGGCGACGGCGTGCACGTCGCGCTCGCGCAGGATGATCAGGTCCTCGCCGTGCACCTCGACCTCGTGCTGGTCCTCGGGGGAGAAGAGCACCTGGTCGCCGACCTTGACCTGCCGCACGTTCGGGCCGACTCCCTTCGCCTCGCCCCAGACCAGCCGCTTGGCGACCTGGGCGGTGGCCGGGATCAGGATGCCGCCGCTGGACCGGCGGTCACCGTCCTCCTTGCGGAGGGAGACCAGCAGGCGGTCGTGCAGCATCTTGATCGGCAGCGAGCCGCTCCGGGCGACGTCCTCAGGCACGTCCGGCAACGCTACCCGCCGGCCCGAGCCGGTACTTGAGCGCGCGAAAGCGCGCGGGGTGCTTGATCGCGCGAGAGCGCGGGGGGTGCTTGATCGCGCGAGAGCGCGGGGGGTGCTTGATCGCGCGAGAGCGCGGGGGGTGCTTGATCGCGCGAAAGCGCGCGGGGTGCTTGATCGCGAAAGCGCGGGGGGTGCTTGATCGCGCGAAAGCGCGGGGGCTAGCCCCAGCCGAGGGCGTGGAGCTTCTCCTCGTCGATGCCGAAGTGGTGCGCGATCTCGTGGACGACGGTGATCGCGACCTCCTCGGCCACCTCGTCCTCGTCCTCGCAGACGTCGCAGATCGCTGCGCGGTAGATCATGATCCGGTCGGGCAGGGTGCCGCCGTAGTCGGCGCCGCGCTCGGTGAGGGCGTACCCCTCGTAGAGGCCGAGCAGGTCCGGCTCGTCGGGGTTGCGGTCCTCCACCAGGACGACGACGTTGTCCAGCAGGTCCATGAGCGGGGCCGGCACCTCGTCGAGGGCGTCGGCGACCAGCTCCTCGAACCGGGGCAGCGGGATCGCGTCCATCAGTGCAGCGTCACCAGCTGGTCGGCTGCGGGCGGCCCTCCTCGTAGCCGGCCGCGCTCTGCACCCCCAGCACCGCGCGTTCGTGCAGCTCGTCGACGGTGCGGGCGCCGGCGTAGGTGCACGACGAGCGGACGCCGGCCACGATCTGGTCGATCAGGTCCTCCACGCCCGGGCGGGCCGGGTCGAGGTACATCCGGGAGGAGCTGATCCCCTCCTCGAACAGGCCGGCGCGGGCCCGGTCGAAGCCGGACTGGGACGACGTCCGGGCCTTGACCGCGCGGGCCGAGGCCATCCCGAAGCTCTCCTTGTACTGCCGGCCGGTGCCGTCCTCGCTGAGGTCGCCGGCGCTCTCGTAGGTGCCGGCGAACCAGGAGCCGACCATCACGTTCGCCGCGCCGGCGGCCAGCGCGAGGGCGACGTCGCGGGGGTGCTTGACGCCGCCGTCGGCCCACACGTGCCTGCCGAGCTCGCGGGCGGCCGCGGCGCACTCCTCGACCGCGGAGAACTGCGGGCGGCCGACCCCGGTCATCATCCGGGTGGTGCACATGGCGCCCGGGCCGACGCCGACCTTGACGACGTCCGCCCCGGCCTCGACCAGGTCGCGGGTGCCCTGCGCGGTGACCACGTTGCCGGCCACGACCGGGGTGCTGCCGGCCACCGAGCGCACCGCGGCGACCGCCTCGATCGCCTTCTCCTGGTGCCCGTGCGCGGTGTCCACGACGAGCACGTCGACCCCGGCGGCCAGCAGTGCGCTCGCCTTGCCGGCGACGTCGCCGTTGATCCCGACCGCGGCTGAGGTGAGCAGGTGCCCCTCGGGCCCGGTCGCCGGTGTGTAGATCGCCGAGCGCAGCGCGCCCTTGCGGGTGACAACGCCGACCAGCCGGTCGCCCTCGACCACGGGTGCGGCGCTGATCCGCTCGCCGGAGAGGACGTCGAAGACCTTGGGCAGGTCGGTGCCGGCCGGGATGGTCAGCGGGTCGCGGGTCATCACCTCGGACAGCTGGGTGAACCGGTCCACGCCCTGGCACTGGCCGTCGGTGACCACGCCGACCGGCGCCCCGCCCTCGACCACCACGACGATGCCGTGCGCGCGCTTGGTCAGCAGCGACAGCGCCTCGCCCACGGTGGAGGTGGGGGAGAGGGTGATCGGGGTGTCGTAGACGGGGTGGCGGTGCTTCACCCAGTCGACCACCTCGGTGACGACGTCGACCGGGATGTCCTGCGGCAGCACGGCGAGGCCCCCGCGGCGGGCGACGGTCTCGGCCATCCGCCGTCCGGAGATCGCCGTCATGTTGGCGACCACGATCGGGACGGTCGTGCCGACCCGGTCGGGGGTGGTCAGGTCGACCTCCAGCCGGGAGCCGACCGTCGAGTGCGCCGGCACCATGAAGACGTCGGCGTAGGTCAGGTCGTGGGCCGGACGGGCGTCACCGAGGAACCGCATGACCCCAGTGTCCCAGGACCCCGGCGGCCGGGGGAGCCGTCGCCCCGCCCGCCCGGCGTCCAGCCGCCCCGACGTGGACCTCTCCGCCTGGACGTGAGCCGCCGGCCGTGACGTCGAGCCGCCTGCCCTGCCGTGGGACCACGTCCTGGCGCGGCTCGACGTCAGCCGGCGCGGGTCGACCCGGGAGGTCGACATCGTGGCGGGGTGCGTGGCCGACATCGGCGGCCCGGGGGCAGCGATCGGGCGCGGGGCCGGGAGTGGCGGGCTGAGACACCTACGATCAGGGCGTGATCGACCTGCGCCTCGTCCGCGAGAACCCCGACGTCGTCCGCGCCAGCCAGCGTGCCCGGGGCGCCGACGAGTCCCTGGTCGACCAGCTGCTGGCCGCCGACGCCGAGCGGCGGGCGGCGGTCAAGGCCGCCGACGACCTGCGCGCGGAGCAGAAGGCCGCCTCGCAGGCCGTGCGCGGCGCCTCGAAGGAGGAGCGCCCCGCCGTGCTGGAGCGGGCCAAGGCGCTGGCCGCGCAGGTGAAGGAGGCGGAGGAGGCCGAGCGCACCGCGGACGCGGCGCTGCACGCCCTGCACCTGCGCATCCCCAACGTGGTGCACCCCGACGTCCCGCCGGGCGGCGAGGACGACGCGGTCGAGATCCGCACCGTCGGCGAGGTGCCCGCCTACGACTTCGAGGTGCGCGACCACCTGCAGATCGGCGAGGCCCTCGGCGCGATCGACATGGAGCGCGGCGCGAAGGTCTCCGGCGCCCGCTTCTACTTCCTCACCGGCCCGGGCGCGCTGCTGGAGTTCGCCCTCGCCCAGCTGGCGATCACCCGCGCGGTGGCCGCCGGGTTCACCCCGGTCATCGCCCCGGCGCTGGTCAAGCCGGAGGCGATGGAGGGCACCGGCTTCACCGGCGAGCACGACGAGGAGATCTACCGGGTCGAGCGCGACGACCTCTACCTCGTCGGGACGTCGGAGGTGGCGCTGGCCGGGATGCACAGCAAGGAGGTGCTCGACCTCTCCGCCGGTCCGAAGCGCTACGCCGGCTGGTCGTCCTGCTTCCGCCGCGAGGCCGGCTCCTACGGCAAGGACACCCGCGGCATCATCCGGGTGCACTGGTTCGACAAGGTCGAGATGTTCAGCTTCTGCGCCCCCGAGGACGCCGAGGCCGAGCACCGCCGCCTGCTGCAGTGGGAGGAGGAGTTCCTCCAGCTGCTCGAGCTGCCCTACCGGGTGGTCGACATCGCCGCCGGCGACCTGGGCACCAGCGCCGCCCGCAAGTTCGACATCGAGGCGTGGTTCCCCAGCCAGGGCGCCTACCGCGAGCTGACCAGCACCTCGGACTGCACCACCTTCCAGTCCCGCCGCCTGCAGATCCGCCACCGGGACGCCGACGGGAAGCCGCAACCGGCCGCGACCCTCAACGGCACGCTGTGCGCGATCGCCCGCACCATCGCCTGCCTGCTCGAGGTGCACCAGCAGGCCGACGGCTCGGTGCACGTGCCGGCGGCGCTGCGGCCCTGGCTGGGCGGGCACGAGGTGCTCACCCCCGGCATGTCGCTGGCGGCGGTCGCCGGGCCGGGGTTCCCCGCATGACCGCAGACCAGCCCGGCGGTGGTGGCCTCACCGCCCCGGCCGCGGCCGGCCGCGCCCAGGAGCTGGTCGACCTCGGCGACCTCGGTGCCCGGCTGGGCAGCTGGCGGCCGCGGCTGGTGGTCAGCGACATGGACGGCACGCTGCTCGACTCGGCCGGCGAGGTCAGCGGGCGCACCGCCGCCGCGATCGCCGCCTGCCGCGCCGCGGGCATCCCGGTGGTCGGCGCCACCGGCCGCGGGCCGCGGCTGCTGGAGAGCGTCCGCGCGGCGATGGCCGGGCAGGGCATCGCCGTCCTCGCCCAGGGCGGCTATGTCGTGCGGTTCGGCACCGGCGGCGAGCCGGACGAGGTGCTGCGCACCGTCGGGATGACCCGTGAGGTCGCCACCGCGGTGATCGCCGCGATCGAGGACGTCGCCGGTGAGCTGATCGTCGCCGTGGAGGACGCCGCCGAGCAGGCCGAGGCACTGCGGCCGCTGCGGGTGCAGCACGGCTTCGACTGGCCCTACCCGGAGCCGGCGCACCTGCTGCCCCGGCACGAGGTCCTGCCGGTCGGGGCGGTGCTCAAGGTGTTCCTCCGCTCCCCGCGGCTGGGCGAGGACCAGCTGGTCGCGCTGGCCCGCTCGGTGGTCGACCCGGCCGACGCCGAGCTGACCCACGCCGGGCTGGGCTTCATCGAGGTGCTGCCGCCGGGGGTCACCAAGGCCACCGGGCTGGCCGTCGTCCTGGACGCGCTCGGGCTCGGGTTCGGCGACGTGCTGGTGTTCGGCGACATGCCCAACGACCTGCCGATGTTCGAGGCGGTCACCGCCGCGGGGGGCCGGGCGGTCGCGATGGCCAACGCCCACCCCGCCGTCCGGGCCGCCGCCGGTGACCGGACCAGCGGCCACGACGCCGACGGCGTCGCCCGCTACCTCGAGGCCCTGCTCGCCCTGGAGGGCACCGATGTCTGACTGGCGCCCGAAGCTCATCGTCAGCGACCTGGACGGCACGCTGCTGCGCAACGACGAGACGATCAGCGACGCCACCCTGGCCGAGCTGCGCCGCTGGGCCGACGACGGCGTCCCGCTGGTGCTGGCCACCGGCCGCCCACCGCGGTGGATGCTCGGCGTCCGGGACCGGCTGGGCGGCGGTACGGCGATCTGCTGCAACGGCGCCGTCCTGCTCGACCTGGGGGCGTTCCGGGTGCTGGAGGAGCACCCGGTGCAGCCCGAGGTGCTGCGGGAGGTCACCGCACAGCTGCGCCGCCGGCAGCCGGACACCTGGTTCGCCGTCGAGTACGGCGACCAGTTCCGGCACGAGCCGATCTACCGGCCGCGCTGGGACAAGGACGCACCCGGCGTCGCGGAGGCGACCCTCGAGGAGATGGTCGCCCAGCCGGTGGCCAAGCTGCTGGCCCGGCACGAGCGGCTGTCCCGCGACGAGTTCGTCGCCCTGGTCGCCGAGGTGGTGGGGGACACCGCGACGGTGACCACCTCCTCCTCCGACGCGATGGCCGAGATCTCCGCGCGCGGGATCACCAAGGCCACCGGCCTGGCCCGGCTGGCGGCCGAGCGCGGGCTCGGGCCGGCGGACGTCGTCTACTTCGGCGACATGCCCAACGACCTCGCCGCCTTCGACTGGGTGCGTGAGGGCGGCGGGCAGGCGGTCGCGACGGCCCACGCGCACCCCGACGTGCTCGCCGCGGCGACCGAGGTGACCGGCTCCAACGACGACGACGGGGTGGCGGCCTTCCTGGCGACGCTCCGAACGTGACCGCGGGCGGGGCGGGCTGACCCGTCCTGGTGGACTTTCCGGTTCCGGAACCGCGCTGCGCTCCAAGACCCGTCGTGCACTGCCGATCTCACGCTCACCAGGACGCTCGAGTGCGTCCGACCGCGCGAGAGGCCACCGATGACCGACGTCCAGGGCACCGACCACACCGAGCCCCCCGGCTCCGCACGGGGCACGGGGCTCGTCCAGCGGATGGGGCTGCAGGCCCGGCTGCTGGTGGCCTTCCTCGTGGTCGCCCTGATCACGCTTGTCGTGGGCGCCATCGGCGTCGTGCGGATGAGCGAGCTCAGCCACCAGGCCGAGGCCGTCTACGAGGACGGCGCCGTCCCGCTGCGGGACATCCTGCTGCTGCGCTCCACCTACTGGGAGATGCAGGCCGCCACCTCGCGCAGCCAGAGCCCCGGCCTGAGCGCGGACATCGTCCAGTCGCTGCGCGAGCAGTCGGTCGCGATCCGCGGCACGCTGGACGGTCTCCGGGCGGAGCTGGAGGGGACGTCCCTCGAGCCGGCCACCGAGGCCGCCTTCCAGGACTTCCAGACCGCGATCGCGCTCTACGACGACACCAGCGCCCAGATGGCCGAGATCGCCGCGGCGGGTGGGGACATCTACACGGTCCTGCCCACGCTCATCCAGGCCGAGACGGATGCCGTCGACGCGCTCAACGTGGCCACCGACGGGCAGATCGCGGCCACCGAGGCCACCGTGCAGGAGGCCCGGGACGCCTACGCCAGCGCCCGCCTGCTGACCGTCGCCGGCGTGGTGATCGGCCTCGCCGTCTCCGTTGCGCTGGCCGTCCTGATGGCCCGCAGCGTCACCCGCCCGGTCCAGCGGATCCGGGAGACCCTGGAGAAGGTCGCCGGGGGCGACCTGCGGGTGCGCGCCGGCCGCACCGGCGGCGCCGAGCTCGGGCAGGTCGCAGAGTCGCTGGACGAGACGCTCGATGCCCTGGGCGGGGTGCTGACCCTGGTCAACGACTCGGCCGGCCGGCTGGCCGGCGCGTCGACCCAGCTCAGTGCCGGCGCGCAGTCGATGGCGGACAACGCCCGCACCGCCGCCGGGCAGGCAGACGTGGTGGTCGCCTCCGCCGGTGAGGTGGCCTCCAGCGTGGACACGGTGTCGACCGGGTCGCAGCAGATGGAGGCGGCGATCCGGGAGATCTCGCAGAACGCCAGCGAGGCCAGCCGGGTGGCGGGGCAGGCCGTGGCCGTCGCGGAGGACACGACGCGCACGGTCGGCAAGCTGGGGGAGTCCTCGGCCGAGATCGCCACCGTGGTGAAGCTGATCAACGGGATCGCCGAGCAGACCAACCTGCTGGCGCTCAACGCCACGATCGAGGCGGCGCGGGCCGGTGAGGCGGGCAAGGGCTTCGCCGTGGTCGCCAGCGAGGTCAAGGAGCTGGCGCAGGAGACGGCGCGGGCGACCGAGGACATCTCCAAGCGGGTGGAGGCCATCCAGGGCGACACCGCCGGGGCGGTCGAGGCGATCGGCCAGATCAGCGCGGTCATCGCCGAGATCAACGACTTCCAGGCGACCATCGCCGCGGCGGTCGAGGAGCAGACCGCTACCACCAACGAGATGAACCGCAACGTCGTCGAGGCGGCGGGCAGCTCCCGGAGCATCGCCACGGCCATCACCGGCCTGGCGGCCGGCACCGCCGAGACGAACCAGCGGGTCGCCGAGGCGCAGCAGTCCGCGGCCGAGCTGTCCCGGATGAGCGACGAGCTGCAGCAGGCGGTGAGCCGGTTCACCGTGTGACCGACCCAGCCTCCGCCCGGACGCCGGTCACCGCTCCTGCGGTGGCCGGCGTCCTGCCGTCCGGGCCCGGTCACCCCGTCGGGAGGCGCGGTTCCGGTTGCGCTCGATCGAACCGCCGGACTGCCGATGACAACGCTGAGCGGGCCGCAGCAGCGAGCCCACGGACGGAGAGGCCCAGATGGACGTCGGAGCACGGCACGAGGCGCAGGACGAGCCGGAAGGCGGGAGGCTCGGCGCCCTCGCCGCACGGGTGGGGCTGCGCGGGCGGCTGCTCGTCGCGATCGGCCTGGTCGCGGTCACCACGCTGACCGTCGGTCTGGTGGGCATCCAGCGCATGTCGGTGCTCAGCGACAAGGCCGAGCAGGTGCACGCCGAGGGTGCCGTGCCGCTGGACGCGCTGCGGCAGCTGCAGGCCGAGTGGTGGCAGTTCTCCGCCAGCAACGCCCGGGCCAGCATCACCTCGCTGCCGCCCGAGACGCGTGCCGCGTTCGCCCAGGCGTCGACCGAGAGCCTGGAGGTGCTGACCGAGGACACCGCAGCCGCCGCCGACCTGCCGCTGGCCGCGGATGCCCGCGCCGGGTACGAGCAGTTCGCCGCCTCGTCGCAGCAGTACCTGGCTCTGCTCCAGCAGCTGTCCACCGGGCAGGGCACCCGCACGCCGCAGCAGACGATGGCCCTCATCGCGCAGATGAACGACACCGAGGCGGCCATCTCCTCGGCGTTGGTGACCGCCACCGACGCCGCGGCCGCCGACGCCGCGGCCACGGCCGAGGAGGCCCGGGACGCCTACACCAGCGCCCGCACCACGACCCTGCTGATCATCGCGGTGGGCCTGCTGGTCTCGGTGGTGCTCGCGCTGCTCGTCGTCCGCTCGGTGATGCGGCCGGTGCAGCGGGTCCGGGAGGTGCTCGACCAGGTCGCCGGCGGTGACCTGAGCGTGCGCGCCGGCGAGACCGGCGGCGCGGAGATCGGGCAGGTCGCGCGGTCGCTGGACAGCACCCTGGACTCCCTCAGCGGCGTGCTCACGCTCGTCAACGAGTCCGCCGGCCGGCTGGCCGGTGCCTCGCAGGCGCTGAACGCCGGGGCGACCGGCATGGCCGAGAGCGCCCGCACCGCCACCGGTCAGGCCGACGTGGTCGTGGCCTCCGCCGGTGAGGTGGCCTCCAGCGTGGACACGGTGTCGACCGGGTCGCAGCAGATGGAGGCGGCGATCCGGGAGATCTCGCAGAACGCCAGCGAGGCGTCGCGGGTGGCCGGGCAGGCCGTGGTCGTCGCGGAGAACACCACCCGCACCGTCGGCAAGCTGGGCGACTCCTCCCAGGAGATCGCCACGGTGGTGAAGCTGATCAACGGGATCGCCGAGCAGACCAACCTGCTGGCGCTCAACGCCACGATCGAGGCGGCGCGGGCCGGTGAGGCGGGCAAGGGCTTCGCGGTGGTGGCCAGCGAGGTGAAGGAGCTGGCGCAGGAGACGGCGCGGGCGACCGAGGACATCTCCAAGCGGGTGGAGGCCATCCAGGGCGACACCGCCGGCGCCGTCGCGGCCATCGAGGAGATCAGCGCGGTCATCGGGCAGATCAACGACTACCAGGCCACCATCGCCGCCGCCGTGGAGGAGCAGACCGCCACCACCAACGAGATGAACCGCAACGTCGCCGAGGCGGCCAGCAGCTCGCGCAGCATCGCCACCGCCATCTCCGGTCTCGCCGCGGGCACGCAGCAGACCAACGAGGGCGTGGCCGAGGCCCAGCGCTCGGCCGCGGACCTGGCCCGGATGAGCGACGAGCTGCAGGACGCCGTCCGGCGGTTCACCGTCTAGCTGTACCCGGCTCCCCGTCCGAGAGGGCCCCGCTCCAGTCCCCGCGTCGCAGGGACCGGAGCGGGGCCCTCTCCGCACGTCACCATGCGTGGACGGGGTCGCTGCGCGCCCGGCACCGCGTGCTGACCCGGCTGCGGCAGGGCGAGCCGGTGTGACGGGTGTGCCGGGTGGGACAGCGCCCCGAACGACCGTGGCGTCCGCTGAAGAACGGGGCCGCAGCGGCCGAAGCTGGCAGCGTCCCCCCTGATCGTCCACAGCCATCGAGGTGCCCCACATGCCCACCCCCGCCGGCAAGGCCGCCGCCCCCGACGACGTGCGCGAGCTGTGCAGGATCGCCGAGGCGATGCGCGACTCGTCCGCGATGGTCGAGCTCGCGCTGGACGGGACCGTGCTGACGGCCAACCAGCAGTACCTCGACATCATGGGGTACTCCGCCGCGGAGCTGGTCGGGCAGCACCACCGGAAGGTCTGCGACCCCGCCCACGCCGCGTCGGCCGAGTACGCCGCGTTCTGGGAGCGGATGGCCGCCGGCGAGGTCGACGCGGGCGTGGTCGTCAAGCGGATGGCCAAGGGCGGCCGCGAGGTGTGGCTGCGCGGCTCCTACATCCCCATCCCGGATGCCTCGGGCCGGCCGGTGAAGGTCGTGGTGCTGGCCACCGACATCACCGAGGGCAAGGTCGCCGCGCTCGAGCAGCAGAGCCAGGCCGTCGCGCTGGACCGGTCGCAGGCGGTCATCGAGTTCGCCCTCGACGGCACCGTGCTCACCGCCAACTCCAACTTCCTGGACGCGATGGGCTACACGCTGGCCGAGGTGCGCGGCAAGCACCACCGCCTGTTCGTCGAGCCGAGCACGGCCGCCAGCGCCGAGTACGCCGAGTTCTGGCAGCGGCTGGGGGCTGGCCAGTTCGAGGGCGGGGTCTACAAGCGGCTGGCCAAGGGCGGCCGCGAGGTGTGGCTGCAGGCCACCTACAACCCGATCCTGGACGACGAGGGCAACCCGCTCAAGGTGGTCAAGTTCGCCAGCGACATCACCGTCGCGCGGCTGGCCGACGCCGAGTCCCGCGGCAAGGTCGCCGCGATCGACCGGGCCCAGGCGGTGATCGAGTTCAAGACCGACGGCACCGTGCTCAGCGCGAACGCCAACTTCCTGGCGACGATGGGCTACGCCCTGCCCGAGATCCAGGGCAGGCACCACCGGATGTTCTGCGAGCCGACGCTGGCCAGCAGCGCCGAGTACGAGGAGTTCTGGGCCCGGCTGGGCAGCGGTGGCTACGAGTCCGGGGAGTTCAAGCGCCTGACCAAGGACGGGCGCGAGGTGTGGCTGCAGGCCACCTACAACCCGATCCTCGACGACGCCGGCAAGCCCATCAAGATCGTCAAGTTCGCCAGCGACATCACCGAGGCCAAGTTCGCCGGCGCCGAGGCGCGCGGCAAGGTGGCAGCGATCGAGCGCGCCCAGGCGGTCATCGAGTTCGACCTGACCGGCCGCATCCTCACGGCCAACCAGAACTTCGTCGACACGATGGGCTGGCCGCTGGCCGAGATCCGCGGCAAGCACCACCGCATGTTCTGCGAGCCCTCGTACGCCGCGTCCGCCGAGTACGCCGAGTTCTGGCAGCGCCTGGGCCAGGGCCACTACGAGTCCGGCGAGTTCAAGCGGCGGGACAGGGACGGGCGCGAGGTGTGGCTGCAGGCCACCTACAACCCCATCCTCGACGACTCCGGCCGGGTGGTGAAGGTGGTCGAGTTCGCCACCGACGTCACGCGGGCCAAGCGCCAGAACGCCGAGTACACCGGCAAGGTGACGGCGATCGAGCGCGCGCAGGCGGTGATCGAGTTCGACCTCGACGGCACGATCATCACCGCGAACCAGAACTTCCTCGACGCCCTGGGCTACACGCTGTCGGAGGTCAAGGGCAAGCACCACCGGGTCTTCTGCGACCCCGTCTACACCAACACCCAGGAGTACCGGGACTTCTGGGAGAAGCTGAGCAGTGGGGACTTCCACGCCGGGGAGTACCGGCGGATCCACAAGAGCGGCCGGGACGTCTGGATCCAGGCGACCTACAACCCGATCCTCGACGACCTGGGCCGGCCGTTCAAGGTGGTCAAGTTCGCCAGCGACGTCACCGAGGCCAAGCTGCGCAGCGCCGAGATCGAGGCGCGGGTCAACGCGGTGGACCGCGCCCAGGCGGTGATCGAGTTCGACCTGGACGGCAACGTGCTCACCGCCAACGACAACTTCCTGCGGACCATGGGCTACGCGCGGCGGGAGATCATCGGCCACCACCACAGCGAGTTCTGCGACGACGAGTACATCCGCTCGCCGGAGTACCGGGACTTCTGGCTGCGGCTGGGCGCGGGGGAGGTGCTGGCCGGCCGGTTCCACCGGAAGGGCAAGTTCGGCCGGGACGTGCACATCCAGGCCACCTACAACCCGATCCTCGACCTGACCGGCCAGCCGTTCAAGGTGGTGAAGTTCGCCTACGACGTCACCGCGGAGGTGGAGCGGGAGCAGCGGATCGCCCTGGGCACCAGGGACATGACCGCCTCGGTCCGCCACCTGTCGGCGTCCATCGAGGACATCGCCCGCAGCTCCCAGACGGCCACCGGGCTGGCCGCCGAGACCCAGGACAACGCCCGGCAGGGCGTGGAGGCGCTGCGCGCGTCACTGGAGGCGATCGCGCTGATCCAGCGGTCGTCGAACTCGATCACCGAGATCGTCCGGGTGATGGGCGAGATCGCCAACCAGACCAACCTGCTGGCGTTCAACGCCTCGATCGAGGCGGCCCGGGCCGGTGAGCACGGCGTCGGCTTCTCCATCGTCGCCGGTGAGGTGCGCAAGCTCGCCGAGCGCTCGTTCGAGGCCTCCCAGCAGATCGGCAAGCTCATCGAGGAGTCCGCCGAGCGGGTCGCCCAGGGCTCGGAGGTCTCCAAGCGGGCGGAGAGCGCCTTCGAGCGGATCGTCAGCAGCGTCACCCGCACCAACGAGACGATCCTGAGCATCTCCGAGTCCACGCAGCAGCAGCAGGAGGCGTCCCGTCAGGTCGACGAGCTCATCTCCCAGCTCGCCGTCGGGGACTGACGGCCGTGACCGACCCGGAGGACCCCGACGCGGACGTCGTCTACGGCCTGCTGCGGCTGGCCGGGACGGACGTCGCCCTGCCGCTGTCGGCACTGCGCGAGGTCGTGCCCTGCCCGGCCGAGCTGGCCGGGCTGCCGGCTGCGGCGCCTGGCCTGCTCGGCGCGATCGAGCTGCGGCGTCTGGTCCTCCCGGTGCTCGACCTGCAGGCGGTGACCGGCCGCCCGGAAGACCGCCGCCCCGACCAGGTCGTCGTGGTCGTGGCCTCGGGCAACCGGGTGCTCGGCCTGCTGGCCGACCAGGTGCAGGGGATCTGCGAGGTCGCCGCCGACAGCCTGGTGGCCGCGCACGCGCACGGCGGCGGGCTGCTGTTCTCGCACACCTTCCGGCACCCCGAGACGGGCCGGGCGTACAGCGTGCTGGACGCCGCGGCGGTGCTGCAGCTGCCGGGCGTGCCCACCGTCACCGACGTCACCCGGGACGCCGCGCCGGTGGGGGCCGGCGGGCCGGTGGCCGGCCGGCACACCCTGACCGTGCTCCGCTGCGGGGAGTACCGGTTGGCGATCGACGCCGCCCACGTGCACACCACGATCCCGACGCCGGAGCTGCACACCTCCGTGCTGACCAGCCGGATGTGCCCGGGCACGGTCGTGTACGCCGACCGGGAGGTGCCGGTCGTCGACCCGCTGGTGCTGCTCGGGCTGGGTGAGCTCCCGCGCGCGGACACCGGGGCCGGCCTGGTGCTGGACCTCGGGCACGGCTACGTGGTGCTGGCGCTGAGCGAGCTGCTGGAGCTGGCCCACATCGGCCCGGACGACGTCCTGCCCACCCCCTCGTTCGCCCTCCCGCGGCCGGACCTGCTGGCCGGGATGGTGGAGGTCGCCGGCGTCGGCGACTGCTTGGTGCTGGACGGCGCGACGATGCTGACCGACCCGCAGCTGTCGGGCTTCGCGGCGGTGAACACCGCGCTGGAGACCACCCGCAGCGACGAGGACCCGGCCGTGTCGGCCGCGGCCGCCGCGGCCGGCGGGGCCCCGGCGTACCTGACCTACTCGATCGGCCTGGACGTCGCCACGCCGCTGGAGCAGGTCAGCGAGATCCTGCCGTTCCCGGACTCGCTCACCCGGACGTCGGTGCCTGGCCTGCTCGGGCTGGTCACCCACCGGCGGGCCGTGGTGCCCGTGCTGTGCCTGTCGACCCTGCTCGGCCGCGAGCAGCGGGAGGTCGGGCCGTCGACCTGCCTGCTGCTGGTCGAGGTGGACGACGGGGTGGTGGCGTTCACGGTCGACGCCCTGCGCAGCATCTCCCCGCTGACCTGGACCGACGCCGACCAGGCCGTGGGGGGGGGGGGGGGGGGGGGGGGGGGGGGGGGGGGGGGGGGGGGGGGGGGGGGGGGGGGGGGGGGGGGGGGGGGGGGGGGGGGGGGGGGGGGGGGGGGGGGGG
>NZ_JBJJTJ010000014.1:0-96293 GCF_054177765.1 Modestobacter lacusdianchii
CCGCCGCCGGCGCCAGCGTGCCCTCGGCAAGCTCACCCCGGTCGAGTTCGAACTCGCCTTCACCACTCAGGCCGCTATCGCGGCATGATCAGTCCCAAGAACCGTCAACCGAAGCTGCAGCAGTCCCATCGTCTCGCGGATCACCGCTGTGTGGCGACAGGCAACCGCGCAAGAACTGACTGGGGAGCTGCGCCAGGTATTGGGCGTTGGCCTACCCGTCGGTCAGGAGGACTCGTTCCTGGAGCTGCTGCTGGGCTGGTGGTGGCGAGTGAGCGTCGATCTACTCTCGGGCGCCAGGGCCGGCGTGACCCGGCTACACCTTCGGCTCAAGCTCGATGATCTCCGCGACCAGTTTTCATCCCGGAACCTGCCGATGACTGTGGGTGCCGACGGTCTTCCAGAGTCTCTCGAGGGCCAACGCGACCGCATCTTCGCTCACCAGCTCGACTGGGTTGAGGCTGGTGACGACTTGTTGCTCATCGCAGTACGCGACTACTACCGTGCCTATGCTCAATCTCAGGATTGGGTCGAGAACAACATGATCGAGTTGGCGGAGCTAACCGCATACGAGCAACGCGTTATCGACGAGTGGAAGATGCAGTCCGCGTTGGTACGTCGGAGCCTTGGGTCGTCCCCTACGGAGGAGGACCTCAAGGACGCCGGGATGCGTCTCTACTTGGTGGCTATGAATCAGCCTGCCTCGATGCTCCGACCCAGTCTCACCGACCCCTTCTTCGCGCGCGGCACTCATCACTCCCTTGCAGATGCCGGAACTGTTGGCTGGCACCCAGACTTCGCTCAACGGCTTGAGGCTCTCCTCATGACCCGACTCCCATGACCCGTTGGGACGAGCAACCGCCAGCCGTCCGAGCAACACTGAACCCGCTGCTGGTCGCTGGAGTGCTCTCCTGGTCCAGTCGGGCGTACCAGGAGACTGCCGATCGGCAGCCGATGCCGTGGCCTTTGGCGTTCGTGGTGCCGTCCTTGGTGCTGCACGCGCCGTCTCGGGACGCACTCCCAGGCTCGACAGCTAAGCGATTTCTTGCGTGGCGAGACGAGAACGACCTGCTCGTGGCGGGGGTCCCGGCACGATGCCTAGCCCTCAGGCCCTTCACGCGGGCCGGCCTGCGTGCCGGGCTTCGGCACCGATTGCTGGAGATCAACGGCGCCGGTCTCCGGGGCCTACTTCCCCCCGCGCGAACCCCGAGCGACCTGCAGGCGCTGCAGCGCTCCTCAGCCCTTGTCGGTCGATGGCTCGCGCCGCTTCCGACGGCAACGGTGCTGGCCACACTGGGGGTGACACCCTAAGCCCGTGCAGCTCGAATCGATCATCGTGTGGGGCTGGAACAGCCCCGACCCGCGAGTGGTGCCCTTCAAGCCCGGCTTGAACGTGATCACGGGCGACTCCAAGACGGGCAAGAGCGCACTGCTCGACATCGTCGACTATTGCTTTGGTCGCTCCGAGGAGTCCATTGCCGGTGAGCGGATTAGGGAGGCAGTCTCCTGGTACGGAGTCCTACTGCGGACCGGCGACACTTTTCTGCTGATCGCTCGCCCGCGGCCTGCGCGCGGCGCCGCAACGAACCAACAAGCATTGCTCGTGGAGTCCACCAGCGGTCGGCTGCCGACCTTCGCAGAGCTGAAGGCCAACACCGACACCGCCAGCATGAGACGTCGACTCGGACAGGTGCTTGGGATCGGCGAGTTTCGCGCGCCCTCAGCAGACAATGCGCTTGGTGAGCCCAGTGCAGCTAGCGTCGGGCAGGCGATATTGCTCTGCCTTCAAAAGCAAGGAGAGGTCAGCAATCAGGACCTGCTGTTCCACCGGCAGACCGAACGTCGGCGTGCCGACGCTTTGAGGGACACACTTCCCTACTTCCTGGGCGCCGAGCGATGGGACCAAGCGGTCTGGCAGGCCCAGGCGCGGCAGGCGCGACGCATGGTCGAGGTTCAGTTGAACCGGTTGCGGGCTGCAGAAGCGCGCGATGCGGCCGTCGAGGCCGAGCTACAGGCACTGGTGCAGGAAGCCTTCGCGGTGGGCCTGGTGGACACCACCACGATCCAGTCCCGCGAACAGACCATCCGGACGCTGCGTGCTGCGACCATCCGCGTGGTGGGAACGACCTCGACGAGCCTCGATGGAACTGCGTTCGAGCGCCAACTCTCCCTACAGAACACACAGACCCGGCTTCGTCGGGAGCTGCGAGCTCTCCTTGAGGAGAGGGCTGCGCTCCGCGCGCTGGGGCAGGATGAGGATGGCTACGGCGCCGCCCTCGACCGACAGCAAACCGCCCTCCAGTCGTTGGACCTCGTCGCTCAGCCGGCTGAGGCCGCCGCAGAGCTGTGCCCGGTGTGCGGCCAGCAGCTCGAAGAACCAGACCCGAGCCTGGAAGAGATGCGCAGCTTCGCCACCCACCTGCGGGACGATTTGGCGGGCTTGGTTGGTCATCGACCACGCAGAGCGCAGGCGGTTGCGCGCGTTGAGGCGCAGGTTTCGACGGTCCAGGAACAGCTCACCGCAACCGACGCCGCACTGACTGCGCTGCAGGCCGCGACGAGCCCGCAGCTGTTCGGCTTGAGCCGCGCAGAAGAGGTGGCGTTCCACCGGGGACGGATCGACGCGTCGCTCGCGGGTATCGCGAGCGGCGCAGACGGGGCTGTCGAACGGGCCCGCGAGGCCTATGACGCCGCCCAACGCAACCTCGATTGGGCCGAGGAGCGCGCAGGTGAGTCAGAGTCCGACCTCGGTGCCCGTCTGGTGACCGTCAGCCAGTACATCACCGACATCGCCGCGAAACTCGATGTGGAGCACTCCGAGCGACCGGTCACCCTCGATGTCCGCAATCTCACCGCGGTAGTCAGCACCGGCTCTGGGCGCCTCCGTCTCAATCAGGTCGGCAGCGCCTCGAACTACCTCGGACTCCACCTAGCGGTCCATCTGGCCCTGCATCGCTTCTTCGTGGAGGAGGACAGACCGGTCCCTCGGTTTCTGATGCTTGACCAGCCGAGCCAACCCTTCTACCCACAGGATGACCCAACCAGGCAGCTCGGGGAGCTGCCGACAGGTGACAGTGATCGACAGGCGGTCCGCGACATGTACCGCCTGCTCCACAATTTCGCCGAAGAGCGCGAAGGATCGTTTCAGATCATCGTCAGCGACCATGTGAACCTGCGAGACGAGCCGTGGTTTGTGGCTGCCGTTGTGGAGGAGTGGCGAAACGGCCGAGCACTAATCCCGGAAACCTGGCGACCCCGGGACGAATCTTGAGCCTTTCCTCGTAATCTCACCGCCTCCCTAGGACGACAGGGAGACGAGTAGGCGGCGGGCCCTGGCGAATACTGATGACCTATCTTTCCATCCACCACGCAAAGGAGCGGCCGTGACGCCCAACATCTCCCAAGGCAGCGGAACCTGGGTCGCTGGCACCCAGCCGTGGGTGCGCCAGGTCGCACCCTCCGGCTATTCGGCGTCGGCGGCGCATGGCCAGGGCGTGCGGTGCTACTTCTGCGGCCACGACACCGCGAAGGTCTCCGGATCGGACGTGCAGAACGACACCGGGCGTGTCGAGGTCTACTGCGACAACACTGACTGCGATGCCCGGACGGTCACGATCCTCGTCGAGAAGGACGGAGCCAGGGCCGCGCAGCGAGCGGATGTCCGCGCGCTCCACGTCATCGACTCGGCTGGCCCCGCGGGCAATCCCACCAGCTACCCAAGCGGCCTCGCCGTTCAGGCCCCGCCGCCGCCCACGCCGGGCAGCACAACAGTGGCTCGACGAACGAACCGGAGTCCGCTGCAGTTGACGATTCCCTGAGCAATCTGGGCGTAATCCCCGTCGTTACTCGCGATCCCGAAGTGGCGTGCGCCATGCTCAGCCTGGCGCGACGGGGGGCGCAACGAGACTCGGTCAGCTCCCTGGGGCCACGACCACCATTGATCACCTCGAATCCGCTCTCGGCCACGACAAAACCATGCGCTCGGCAGGTCATGAAGTGGCCGGCGGCGATACGTCGGACGTCAGGATCACCGAGAGCGCCCAGCAGCCTCGCCTGGCCGGCGACCTGGTCCCGCCCGGTCGAGACGTTGTCCATGTCCCAGAGGAGGGTGACAGGCCCCGGCGTCCATCGGATCGGCAGTCCGGCTGTTACGGGCTGCGAATGAACTACGGCCTTGACAGTTCGGGACGACGTGAGGCCACGCGGCCGCGCACCACGTGCCGCGCGGCCGGGCAGGCAGCCCGACGTGCGACCTAATGCCTACCCGTCGGCGGCGCAGCGAATAAGGGTGAGGTGCCGCCGACGACCGATACGGGCCGGTCGAGATACGCCCTGGTCGGCAGCGGCGCCCTCTGTCGACTCGGGGGCACCGCTGCCTGACGCCGGATACCCCGGCGGTGCGAAAGGATCGACCCCGTCCAGTGACGCGTAGCGGTAGGCGACGTTCTGCTTGGGTCCACCGTCTCTCGCCGGCGGCCGGTACCCCGGGGGTGCAGCGAAGGGGTCGATGTCCTGCGCGGTGCCGCCGTTGGACGCGACTCTTGCAGTGGAGTTCGTGGTTCCCTCGGTGGAGCTCAGACCGTAGATAGGCAGGTCGATGACCTGGACGCCGTAGACCTCGATCTGCCCGTCGGGGATCGCATAGCCCAGCGCGTCGCCCGCTTCGGCGCGCAACACCTCGGCGTCGCGCTCGGCTGCATCTCGGCTGGCGTAGGCGACGCGGCTGACAGCAACGCCCGAGTCAAGGATCAGCCACACGCTGGCTTCCGTCATACGCAATTCCTCCACCTCACGGGACCTGGAAGCCCAGGGGCGTGGACCGTATCCGCAGGTACCGACACTTTGAGGCGTTCACCCACTCGGTCGGTCATACGGCGCATGGGAAGGGACTGCCCGGGGTTCGGTTGACTCCGGGCGTCTCGTGGACCCGAAGACCTTCACGTCCCCAGCCGTCGAGCGCGGCGCGCCGACAGACTAGGGACATGGACGCGACAGGGGACTCACGCCTCCGACAGCGGTTGGTCGGCTTGCAGGATGAGGTAGCCGAAGCGGCGCCAGCGTTCACGCTGGCAGCCGACTCGGTCGCCGACTCCCTTCTCAACTACCTGGACGTCGTCTACGACGGCGAGCCCGGCCCCGCGGAGAGCTTTCCGACCATCTTCAGTCAGGCGTGCAACGACCTTCTTGATCTGTTGGCTGCGGTCATCGCCGGCCATGGCCGCCCAGCGATGCGGGCCGCGCGAGCGGTGTTCGAGTCGGCGATCGCCTTGCTCGACGTCACCACGGACGGCAGCGCGGACAAGCGGTACATGGACCATCTGTGGGTCACCGCCTATCTGGAGTCCGGCCTGTCACTCGGGGAAGACTTGCTAACGCCGGGAGAGCGGGCCGCTGAGGAAGATCGTCGCCGGCGCTATCGGGCAAGCGCCCAGGAGGCGTACGCGGAGCTGGTGTCGGATAAGGGCTACGGCAAACGTTTCGTCAATGGGTGGGCCCGAGGCGACCTCGCGGCCCGCGCCCGGGCGCACGGTCACGAGCATCTGTACGCGCCATACAAGGTGACATCCGGCGTCATCCACGCCGGTGCCGGTGGCGGCTACGGCACCGAGAACCTGATCAGTGGCCGACAGATCGTCCGCACCGGACCGGCATTGGCGATCTGCCCTCTGGCGGCGATCTATGGGCTCAGGAGCTTCCGCCTCCTGGTTCCTGCCCGAGAGCAGGATGCTGGTCACCCGTTGACGGTCCTGCTGATCGATGCCATGGATCACTTGGAGGGGGCGTGGCCTGCGTATCGCCGGGCCATGATGGAGCTAGACGCACGCTTGTGGCCCACCAATCCGCCAGAGCAAGGTCTAGTTGCCGTGGCTCAGGTATCGGTTGATGGATCCGTGGCCTGGTACGTCGCGAACCAGCGAAGCAAGCGCCTTGCCCCCACCAGCGCCCCCGCGCACCTCCCGGTGGGCTTCGACCTTCTCGTGCGAGCTACCAAGGAGGTCGGCGGTCCCCCTGGAGCCTCCGCCTTCTTCATGATCGATGGCGTGCTGGCGACCGTGCCAGCTGAGCCAACGTGGACGGAGCTAGAAGAACTGGCGTCTGGCGCGATCATGATGCGCGTTGAACTGCCTGACGACCGCACTTGAGACTCAGCGTCCACGAGCAGAGGGAGCCTGACCACCATCCCCCAGTCGCGCACCGGTCGGCCGGCCGCGGGGGCCACCGTCGCGCGCAGGCTGTCGACGCTGGCCGGGTTTGCGACATCGGCGTCCACGACGCCCAGATGCTTACCCACTCCCTGTCGCCTCGGTCCGCCGGCCCCGCAGGTCGACGACCACCGCTACATCGCTCCCCAAGCACTGCACTCCGCAGCTGCACACCGGGCAGGCGCGCCTCAACGCACCTGGAAGTCAATCCCTGCAGTCGTGGCAGTGAACTCGTCGAGGCGCACCGTGACCGTCAGCGTCCAGGTGCCCTTCGTGGGGATGGACATGGCCTCGCTGACCGAGTGTCCGGGGCCCGCTGGCTGCAGGTCCACGGGAAGGGGGCCGATCTCTTGTGCCGACGCGGTCAACGACACACGGAGGTCCTGCGCCTGCGTCAGCTGGTTCGCTTCATCGAAGAGGTAGAGGTGGAGCGTGTTGGTCCCTGTGGCAGCCGGCTCAATGGACAGCTGGACCTGCCCCAGGCCGGTCGCACCGTTGGAGTCCACGAGGGGAACGGTGACGTCGACGGGCTGCGCGGCGGCGGACTTGGCCGGCGGAGTTCCAACGAGGACTGCGGAGAGCGCCAGGATCAACGCGACCACCGCGGCCTCGACGAGGACGGACCGACGCAAGACGCGCTGTTGCTGCTCCGATGGTGAGTCTTCGGCAGCTCGGTTCTCCGGCGGGGCGTCCGACCCGGCGGGCGGTCGGGCGCCCACGGTCGCGGCGGCCATCGCGAGTTCTCTCACCAACGGAGTGACCGGCCCGTGGTGGCGGTGCACCCAGGCACGCGACGTCGCCGCGACGGCCAGCAGAGCGATCACCAACGCGACTTTCCCGATGAGCACCCATCCGTAGGTGGTGGTGATCAACGCTGAGGGAGCGCCGACCTCGCGGACGGACTGCACGACCCCAGTGGCGATCAGTGCGGCAACCGCAGCCGCGGCCACTTGGGAGAACCTGGCGACGGCGGTCGCCTGCTGCCTGGGGTCCACGCCCGGTCGGAGCACGCCACCGAGAAGGCCGACGAGCCCGCCCGTCCAGACCGCCATGGCGGCGACATGAACCGACGTGACGACGATCGCGAAGGCCGGGAGCGCCCCAGCCACCGGGTGACCCACCGCTGCGAACGTGGCCACCAGTGCTGCAGCCGCGATTGAGGTGACCGCGAGCGCCGCGCGGCGTGGCACCCGTCCGCTGCGCCAGGCCGACGTCAGGAGCACGGCCAGGAGGACAGCGAGCGCCGCCCGGCTCAGGAGGACAGCGCCGAACGTCGACGAGGCGGTTGCCTGCAGCAGGGTCGGGTTCGCGATCGAGCCGAGGCCGCTGCCGGCCGCGTAGGCACCCTGGAGGGCGAGCCCGCCGAGTGCCGTGAGGGCGACCGCGACGAGCCCGAAGCTGGTGAGGCGGCGCAGGAGCGGGGCATTCCAGCCGCCCGCCCAGCAGACGAGGAGGAGGACAGGGATGCCGACGCCCAGGGCAACGCCAGCGAACCCCAGCCAGCGGGTGATCATCAGAGCGACTGCCACCGGCCGGTTGGAGTCGTCAGGGACGTCGACGTCGGTCGCGGCCACCAGTTCGGCATCGCCGACGACGAACGCATAGGCCCCGGCGATGGGGTGCGAGTCGGCGGACAGGACGCGGTAGGTCACCACGTAGCTCGCCTCGGGGAGATCGTCTTGCAGTGGGATCCGGACCTCGGCGCCGTTCACCGATGGCGACCCGGTGTCCAGGCGCTCGCCGTCGGCGCCCAGCACACGGGCGTAGCCAGCGTCGAGGGACATGCTCTCGCTGAACTCGAGCGTGACCTCCGTCGGCGGCTGGTCCAGACGGGCCCCGTCGATGGGTGACGTCGTGACCAGCTCCGCGTGGGCCGAGGCCGGCCGGGCCGTCGCGACGTCCAGGAGCAGACCTAAGACGACCATGACCCCCAGCGTCAGGACGAAGCCGGCCAATCGCCTCACGCGCGCACCCTGCCGTGGATCAGCGGTCGCCAACCGCCGGGCGTCCGCTCCCGCCAGGCCAGCACACCGACGGTTGCGACACCGGCGAGGACGAGCAGGTGGCCAGCGGCCCGCTCGATGTGCACCATCCCCGCGGACAGGTCGGACACGGTGAGAACGGTCAGCAGCAGCGTGAACGCAGCCAGGAACGGCAGAGCGCCCGCGGCGAGGCGCGGAGCGGCAGCAACGGCCAGGAACGAGACGGCGACAGCGAGGCTCCATGCCCCGGTCTCATGGGCGACATGGGTCGGGGCGCCCATGACGCCGGTCGCTGCGGACAACGCCGGTAGCGCGAGGGCGCCTTGTCCGACCCCGACAGCGAGCAGCACGAGCCGTAGCGCGAGGTCCCCGAGTCCAGCACCGATTCGTCGTGCAGTTGGCGGGTGGGCGTCTCGTAGCGCGAGCAGCACGCCATGAGTGACGTCCGGGATGGACTCGGCCACGGCCAGCCGGGTTCGGCGCGTCACCTGCTGCGCCTGCTCCTCCCACCGCGTGCAGTGCGAACAGGCCGCGAGGTGACGCGTCAGCATGGCCTCAGCGAGCCCGAGCGACTCGCCGTCCAGCCGGGCGGAGATGGCCTCGCGGTATGGCCCGCACCCGTCATCGTGCGTCTGACCGTTCATGAGGCGCTCCCGGTTCGTTCTGCTCGATAGTGCGTGAGGCGGACGCGGTGCAGGCGCGGCCGGACTGCCTGCGTCGGAACCACAGGGCCGCACCTGCCAGTGCGGCAACGGCGACGATGGCACCGATCACCCAGCCGGTGGAGGGCGATTCCTCGTCAGTGGCAGCTGCCGGCTTGGCAGTGACCTCAGCGTCCGCCGAGGGCTCGGCCGTGGCGCTCGGACTCGGTGTGGCCGAGGTCTGGGCCGGCGACGGAGCCGGAACGGCTGCCGGTGCCACCGCGATCGCGGGTGCCGGGCTCTCCGGCTCAGGGTTGTCAGCCGTCGGCAGCTCGATCCAGGCGTCCTCGGAGCCGTCGGAGTACCGCACGAGGGTCTTGAAGGGCACCTGGGCAGCGGCGTCCACCGGAAGCTGGGTGATCGTGATGCCGAACTCGGCGTCGACGCCAGTGGCGATGGCCGGACCGGCTATCTCGTACCCGTCGTTCGTGGGGCTGAGGACCCAGCCGTCCGGCCCTGAGGCGAGGGAGACCGATGACGGAGCTAGGCCAGCGGGCAGCTGCGTCTTGACGCCCGTGATGCCGGCCGTGGGCGACTCGGCCTCGACCGTGAAGGCAACGACGACCGGCCCGGCTCCAGCCTGGGCTCCTGGCGAACTGGCCTCGACGTGCGCACTCGCCGGAGCGGCACCGAGGACGACGAATGCCAACACGGCGGTCATGGGGAGGAGCACCCGGCGGACGGTGGGAGGGAAGAGGAACATCACGCTCTCTCAGTCGTCCGGGTCGCCCCGCTGGTTCCAAGTACTACGACACAACTTCGTAGTCGTTCCCGACCGCCGCCCGGTCCCCCGGCCACGTTCGAGAGGTCGCGTCAACCCGAGCGGGGCGCGTACATGATGACGGCGACACCGGCCAGGCAGATCGCGGCTCCGAGCACGTCGGCACGATCCGGGCGGTAGCCGTCCGCCACCATGCCCCACACCAGCGATCCGGCCACGAAGATGCCGCCATAGGCGGCGAGGATGCGCCCGAACTCGGCGTCCGGTTGCAGTGTGGCGACCAGGCCGTAGAGACCGAGCGCGATGGCCCCGAGACCGACCCACAGCCAGCCGCGGTGCTCCCGGATTCCCTGCCAGACCAGCCACGCACCACCGATCTCGAAGAGGGCGGCGACGACGAACAGTCCGATGGAGCGAGCGACGAGCATCTGGGTCCGTTCTCGACAGAGCACACGGTCAGGGCGAGAAGAGCTGGTCGATCAGCGACGTCGCCTCCGGCGGCGCCGTGACCTCGACGCGTAGACCTGTGCCGTCCAGCTGCAGGCGGAAGGTCAGGAAGGGGCAGCACTCGTGCTCCTCACTGACCAGGAGCATGACCGCCTCGACCGCCCGGCGTGGGAGGTGCAGGGCGTAACCGCCGTCCACTGCCGTCCGCGGCGCGTTCCCGAGCGCTTGGCGCCACCTGACGATGCGCTCCGCGTAGTCGGCACCGGTCAGCGAGCATGCGATCGCCTCGGTGGGCGTCGGCGGGGACTCGGCGGAGTCATCGGGCTGCACGCCCGTCGGGTCGTGCAGGAAAGAGCACCCACGGTCACAACGGGACGACCGGTCCGGGAGCGCATCGAGGTGCTCGAGCGCTGACATCAGTTCCCGCTCGAAGTCGGCTAGCAGCCGGCGCTGAACTGCTGCCTCCTCCAGACGAGCCGTGAGCCTTGGACGGAACTGGGCGCGGACGTCGCGGCACGCGCCGCCTTCCCAGAACCCCAGCAGCTCCCGGATTTCGCGCAACGGCAGCCCGAGGTGCTTCGCCGTGCCGATGAAGGCCAACCGGTCGACCGCTGTCCGCCCGTAGACCCGGTACCCCGCGCCTGTGCGGCCCGCCGGCAGCAGACCCTCCTGCTCGTAGAACCGCAGGGTTGTGGCCGGTACACCACTGACCTCGGCCAGCTGCGAGATACGCATCCCCTCCACGAGCGGACCGTAGAGCTTCGACCCCACTCGAAGGTCAAGGACGCCAGCCCCGCGACTCAGCTCGCCTACCGTCAGTCCGGGTAGAGGAGGTCTTCGCGCGGCTTCGCGTGGGCGGCTTGGTGGGCTGCCAGCAGCGATCGGAGGCCGCGCAGCGCGGTCACCGTTCGTTCGCCGTCCGACGCCTGGAGGGCGAGCACAGCGAGTTCGTCCCCGTTGCGGAGCTGCAAGCTGGCCCATGAGGACTTCTCCTCGAACCGGACGGCGGCGACCCGCTCCCAGGGGACGTCCTGCGAGGTGGCGATGTTGCGCACTCGGACACCGTGCTCGTCGGCGTCGACCCGGGGCCGGCCGAAGAGCAGCACCCCTACGGCCACGGCGAGGCCCAGGCCGAACATCGCCACTTGGTCCGCCGGGCCGAAGGCCACGACTCCGACGGATGACGAGGGAAGCCTGAGGACGACCACGGTGGTGACGGCGAGGACTGCGAGGGCAGCCGCTGTGACCACCAGCCGTAGGAGACGCGGCACGGCGGTCACTCGCGTCGGGGTCGGGACATCGGACGGCTTGCCGGCCTGCATTTCTCTCCAGTCATGGTCGGTGGCTGGAACAGCTGACGCGGATCCTGCGGTGGCGTCCCAGCTACCACGCGGACGCGGTGGTTGACGTCGGACAACCGACGCGCGACCTGTAGCGTCCCCTACGAGCGAAGATAGTAGGTCACCGGACAGGTCGCCTTCGCTCGTGAGCCGTCTACTCCTGACGAGGAGCGCAATGAGCGCGAACTTGAAGATCTCCGCCGCCCTGGTCGCAGTTTTCGTCGTGGGGCTCGGGGTGTTCGGACTCGTCCGCAGCCAGGGCGAAGAGGACGTACCCGCTGCCGCCGCGCCGGCCGTCGTCCGGGAGGACAGCCACCGACTGTCCACGGCTGCGAACAGTCGGGTGACCCTGGTCGAGTTCCTGGACTTCGAGTGCGAGGGCTGCCTGGCTGCCTACCCCTTCGTCGAAGAGCTCCGCCAGCTCTACGACGGGCGGATCACCTTCGTGGCCCGCTACTTCCCGATGCCCGGCCACGCCAACGCAGAGAACGCTGCGGTCGCCGTCGAGGCCGCCGCCCAGCAAGGCCGCTTCGAGGACATGTACGCCCGGATGTTCGAGACACAGACCGAGTGGGGCGAGAAGCAGGAGTCACAGGCAGCGGTGTTCCGCGGCTTCGCTGAGGACATGGGACTCGACCTGGCAGCCTTCGACGCCGCAGTAGCGGACCCGGCGACGCTGGAACGCGTACTGCGGGACCGAGCGGACGGGATCGCTCTCGGGGTGGAGGGCACGCCCACGTTCTTCCTGAACGGCGAGAAGCTGACGGTCACCACCACCGACGAGTTCATCGAGCAGGTCGATGCAGCTCTCGCTGACTGAACCGGTCCGCGACCCCGCGGCGACCGCCGACGCCGATCGCCGCAGCGAGGCGACCCCGTCGGTCGGTGGCCTGACGGATCGCGGACTCGCTTGGCTGTTGCTCCTCGGCGGGGCCGTCGGGCTGACGGCGTCCTTCGTACTCGCCGTCGAGAAGTACGCACTGCTCGTCGATCCCAGTTACGTACCCACCTGCAGCCTGAACCCGGTGCTCAGTTGCGGTTCGATCATGGCGAGCACCCAGGCGGCGGCCTTCGGTTTTCCCAACCCCCTGCTCGGGGTCGCCGGCTTCTCTGTGGTCGCCACCGTCGGCGCCGCGGCATTGTCCGGCGCGCGACTCGCCCCCTGGTTCTGGGCTGGTCTCCAACTCGGAGTCACCGGCGGCGTGCTCTTCGTGCACTGGCTGATCTTCAACAGCCTGTATCGCATCGGCGCCTTGTGTCCCTACTGCATGGTCGTCTGGGCGGTGACGATCCCCCTCTTCTGGTACGTCTCGCTGCGCAACGTCGGTCTCGTGGCAGGGCGACTCCCTCGACGGCTCTCCACCGTGCTGCTGGCGGCGCAGCGGTTTCACGGCGCGGCGCTCACCGCGTGGTTCCTCATCATCGCCATGGCGATCATCGAGGCCTTCTGGCTGTACTGGAGCACTCTCCTTGCCTGACCACCCGCCCCACGTCCCACCAGGGACGAGAGGCTCATGAGCACCCTCGGTGACGCGTTCGCCGACATCGTCAGCGACGGCTCTCTTCTCCTGGCGGCAAGCGTGGCCGCGCTCGCCGGGCTGCTCAGCTTCGCATCGCCGTGCGTCCTGCCGCTCGTGCCCGGCTACCTGGCTTACGTCGCCGGGCTGACCGGCGCCGCGACCGGGGCGAGTGGCCCCCGGGAAGAGGTGAGCACGGGTACGACCCCCGCTCCCGCCACAGTGACGACTGCAGCCAGGAGCGACGTGAGCGAGCGTCGACGCGTCGTCCTCGGAGCCCTGCTGTTCGTCTTGGGCTTCACCGTCGTGTTCGTGTCGTTCGGCGCTCTCTTCGGAGGACTCGGACGACTGCTGCTCGACTGGGCGCCGGTGCTCACGCGGGTCATGGGCGTGGTCACCATCGTCATGGGCCTGGCGTTCCTCGGCGGTCTGCCCTGGCTGCAGCGGGAGCGCCGCATCACCCGGCGCCCGCCGGCTGGTCTGGCCGGCGCCCCCCTGCTGGGCGTCGTGTTCGGCCTCGGGTGGACGCCCTGTCTCGGACCGACCCTCTCCGCCGTCAACACCCTCGCCTACACGGAGGCATCCGCCGGGCGAGGTGCCGCTCTGGGCCTTGCGTACTGCATCGGGCTGGGCGTCCCGTTCCTGTTGGTGGCACTGGGAGCCCGGCGAGCACTCTCACTGTCGGCCTTCGCCAGGCGGCACGCCCCGACCGTGATGCGCATCGGCGGTGCGCTGCTCCTCGTTCTGGGACTGCTGCTGGTCAGTGGACTGTGGGACGGGATGATGCTGTGGCTGCGGTCCTGGTTGGCCGCCACCGGGCTCGGCACCTCGTCCATCTGACCGCCCCTGGGGCCGGAGCGACACAAGGTCGGTCCTCAGCGGAGGAGTTCGTACTCATCCTCCGCGTCGCGCGGCTGGTCAGCGTCGACCGGCGACGACTCCCGGCTCCTTGCCTGCCGGACATCGAGGAGACCGTCCACCACCAGGAAGCCCAGCAGCGTCCAGCCGAACCAGGGCAACGCCCACCCCAGCGCCACAGCGGCGCCGAGCACGACGACCAGCGCCGCCGGGTGGACGCCGCGCCAAGCGCCCCGCCGCGGCGCTCGGCCGACCCGGGCACCGTCACGGCGCGGACGGCGCTGCCACCAGGACCGGTATCCCCAGAAGATGACGCACAGCAGCCCCAAGGCCAACGCGGCGAGCAGCAGCTGATTCACCGGACCGAAGAGCAGCCCCATGTGTGCCGCGATGCCCAACGTCGACAACTTGGACAGGACCGGCCGGTCTGACCAGAGGTTCGCGTCGAAGATCTCGCCGGTCTCCGGGTCCACGGCCACCTCGTCCTGTTGCACCGGCCAGCGATCGTCGTCCTCCGCCACCGTCCACGCGCTGCCAGGCCCGGCAGGAGTCACCACGTATGGCGCGCTGATGCCAGCGTCCGAGGTCGCCGCAACCACAGCCTCGAGCTGTCCCACGTCCAGTGCGACGGCTGCGGCACCGCCGTGCCCGGCGTGCTCGCCTGCGGTCGGGTCACCGGGCCCTTCGATCACGGTCTGCACGCCGGGGTTGGTGGCGTCCAGTGACGTCAGCAGCGAGCTGAAGCGCTCACCGGCGAACCGCGACCAGGTCAACCCGGTCATGGACAGGAACAGGAGACCGACGAGCAGCCACACACCGATCGCGCCGTGCCAGGACAGGGTGCGCCGCCGGCCGGTGGCCGACATATCGGGAAGCAGAGTCCGGCGGATGCGCGATGTCGTTCGGCGCCGGCGCAGCCAGAGCACCAGCCCACCGAGGGCGACCACCCAGAGCCAGCTGGCGGCGATCTCGGAGTAGTGCCGTCCCAGGTCGCCCAGGAGCAGGTTGCGGTGCAGGTCGTCCAGTGCGGTGACTGCCGGGGTCGATCCGAACCAGGTGACCAGCTCACCGGCCACCTCCCCGGTGTAGGGGTCGACGTAGACGCTGCGTTCCCGGTCGTTCGTCAGAGTCGGATCACTGAAGGTCACCGTCGTCGTCCGGTCCGGAGCGTCTGACACGCGAACGGAGGCGATGTCCAGACCGGTCTCGAAGGTCTGAGCCGCCGCCACTTGCTCGCCCAGCGGAAGGGTCCGGTCACCGACTTCCGCCACCCACAGCTCGTCGGCGTAGAGCACCCGGTCGATCTGCGGAGAGAGGGTGTACAGGAGCCCGGTGACGGCGGCCGCGATCAGGAAGGGCGCCACGAGGACTCCCGCGTAGAAGTGGAGCCGCATGAGCAACGGGACGAGGCCACCTCGCTGCGCCGGTCGGACCCCCGATGCGACGACAGTCGGCGCTTTCGTCGAGTCATCGGGTGTGTACGGCGTGGTCGACACGTGTCGCCTCTCGGTGATCGGAGGCGACCGATCGGAGCCGCCGGGGAGACAGTCGTCGGACAGGTCGCCCCAGTTCCCGGGTCAACGCCTAGGCTACTAACGTGCTTAGGGAAGACCGCTACGGGAAGACACTGCTGGCGCTCGCGGGCGCGGGCCTGGCCTTGGTCCTCGCTGCCTGCGGCACGAACGACGACCACGCCGCAACGCACCACGAGGGCGCGGCGTCGGTGTCGTCCTCAGCGGACGAAGGACCGTACGCGGGACGTGAGCTGCCCGAGCCCAAGGCGCGCCCAGCCTTCACTCTGACCGACCAGACGGGCGCGACCTACGACTTCGCGGCCGCGACCGCCGGCCAGCCGACGATGCTGTTCTTCGGGTACGCCAACTGCCCAGACGTCTGCCCGACGACCATGGCCGATGTCGCTCTGGCACTGCGCTCCGTGCCAGAGGACGTCGCGGCTCGAACCCAGGTGGTGTTCGTGACGACCGACCCGGCGCGGGACACGGCCGACTTCCTCGGCAGCTACCTGGCTCGGTTCGACGCTGGACTGCCCAACCGCTTCATCGGTCTGACCGGCACCCAGGCGGCGGTCGAGGCCGCACAGGAGGCAGCGGAAGTGCCGTTGGCAGAAGGCAACGGCACCATGCACGCCACGAGCCTCTACCTGTTCGGTACCGACGACCTGGCCCGCGTCATGTTCTCGGCAGGCGACACCTCCGCCGAGATCGCGCAAGACCTGGAGGTTGTCGCCAACGCCTGACGTTTCAGGATTTCTTGAATTCAGTTGTGCCTGTACTGTCCGGTCTCGTGATGCCCGTCCTGCATGCAGAGGTCCTCGCTCGATTCGGCCACGCCCTGTCCGACCCGACCCGCACTCGGCTCCTACTGGCGTTGCGCGAAGGTCCTGGCTACCCCTCCGAGCTCGCTGAACTGCTCGACGTGACCCGGCAGAAGTTGTCCAACCACCTCGCCTGCCTGCGAGGGTGCGGCCTGGTGGTGGCCGTGCCGGAGGGGCGCCGCTCCCGGTACGAACTGGCCGATCCACGCCTGGCTCACGCCCTCGGCGACCTGCTCGGCGTCGTCCTCGCCGTAGACCCCGCCGCCTGCCCGACCGCCGCGGACGAGGACTGCTGCTGATGGCCGCCGAACCGGTCAACCTGTCAACCAGCCATCCGACCACCACTCCCACCACCGACCGTCGAGCACTACTCGCTCGCCGCATCCGGTGGTTTGTGGCCGCCACGATCACCTATAACGTCGTCGAAGCCGTCGTGGCACTCACCGCCGGAGCGAGGGCGTCGTCCTCGGCGCTGATCGGTTTCGGTCTGGACTCGGTCATCGAGGTGTCGTCTGCTGCGGCCGTGGCCTGGCAGTTCGCCGGCCGCGATCCCGAGGTGCGGGAGCGGGTGGCCTTGAAGGTCATCGGGGCGTCGTTCTTCGCGCTCGCCGCCTTCGTCACCGTTGACGCGCTCCGGTCGCTGCTGGGGTCCGGAGAGGCGGAGCACTCCTCTGTCGGTCTCGTCCTGGCGGCGGTGAGCCTGGCGGTCATGCCCGGGCTCTCCTACGCCCAGCGGCGGGCCGGCCGCGAACTGGGTTCGGCTTCAGCCGTAGCCGACTCCAAGCAGACCTTGCTGTGCACGTACCTGTCGGCCGTCCTGCTCGTGGGGCTGGCGCTCAACAGCCTCTTCGGCTGGTCATGGGCCGATCCCGTCGCGGCGCTGGTGATCGCCGTGGTCGCCGTGCGGGAGGGCCGCGAAGCCTGGTCCGGGGACGACTGCTGCTCGCCGGCTGCAGCTCTGCGGTTCACAGCCGAGGGCGAGGACGACTGCGGCTGCTCACCTGGGTGCTCCTGCTGCTCCTCGCCGAGCGCGACGTCATGAACGTCGCCGCGCTCTCGTTGTACGTCGGCGGGCTGGTCGTCGTCTTCGGCCTGCGCAGCTGGATCCACGCCCGACGAACGGGTGACTCGGGCTTCCGCGGCATCTCCGGAGCGCCCGGGTCCCTGCAGTGGTGGGCCGGCGTGCTCTTCGTCGTCGCCCTGACCCTGGGGCTGATGGCGCCGACTCTCGCCGTGATGGACCTGTCCAGGACGCCGGACGGGCCGTTGGCCGACGCGCTCGGAGTGACGGGCCTGGTCATCGCGCTCATCGGGTTCGCCGGGGTGCTGGCGGCACAATCCGGCATGGGCGCGTCCTGGCGCATCGGGGTGGACGAGACCGAGCTGACCGGCCTGGTGACGGCCGGGGCCTTCGCGGTCGCCCGCAACCCCGTCTTCACCGCCATGCTCGCCGCGCAGACCGGGGTGACCCTCATGGTCCCCACGCCTGTCTCGATCGCAGCGCTCCTGTGCCTCCTGGCGGCTGTGGAGCTCCAGGTGCGGCTCATCGAGGAGCCACACCTCGCCCACGCCCACGGCGCCGACTACCACCGCTATGCAGCCCGAGTCGGCCGCTTCCTCCCCGGCATCGGGCGCCGGCCCTTGGTCCACCAGTCGACGGGAGCGAAGCCATGAGCGGCGGCCACGGGCACGACCACGGCGCAGGCACTGGAGCAGGCAGTCCTGACCACCGCCGGCGACTGGCCATCGTCCTGACCATCACGACCACCGTGCTGATCGTCGAGGTGATCGGGGCGGTGGTGTCGGGGAGCCTTGCCCTGTTGGCGGACGCCGGACACATGCTCACCGACGCTGCCGGCCTCACCATCGCCCTGATCGCGGCCAACCTCGCGCTCCGCCCAGCGACGCCGAAACGCACGTGGGGCTACCGCCGAGCGGAGGTGCTCGGCGCCACCCTCCAGGCCGCAGTGCTCCTCGCCGTCGGTGTGTACGTCTTCATCGAAGGCATCCGCCGGCTGTTCGAGCCCCCGGAGGTCGGTTCGACCGCGATGGTGGTGTTCGGGGTCATCGGCCTGGTCGGCAACCTCGTGTCGATGCTGGTGCTCACCCGTGGCCGCGGGAGCAACGTGAACATGCGGGCGGCGTTCTTGGAGGTGGTCAACGACGCTCTGGGGTCGGTCGCCGTTCTGCTGGCTGCGCTGATCATCGCGCTCACCGGATGGCTCCAGGCGGACGCGGTGGTGTCCATGCTGATCGCCCTGCTGATCGTCCCCCGCACGTTGAAGCTGCTGCGCGAGACGGTGTCCGTGCTACTCGAGAGCGCACCCCCTGGGTTGGACCTGGACGACGTGCGGACGCACCTGCTCAGCCAGTCACACGTGCTCGACGTCCACGATCTGCACGCCTCGCAGATCACCAGCGAGCTGCCGGTGCTCACCGCACACGTCGTGGTCGACGACTCCTGCTTCCAGGACGGCCATGCGCCCCGGGTCCTCGACCAGCTGCAGTCCTGCCTGGCCAGCCACTTCCCGATCAGCGTCGAGCACTCGACGATCCAACTGGAGCCGCGGTTGCACGCGACGCACGAACACCCAGGTCACCACTGACGCAGCCAACGGTCACGTCCCGGGGCCACTCCTGGGCACCGTGGCCGTGGGCAGCGCCGGCCCGCGATCGCCGTCAGGGGCTCGACTCGAAGAGGGCGCGTCCCCACCAGTCGTCTTCGTTGACCACCCCGGGCGGGCACGCGAACACGGCGGAGGAGCCATGCTCGACGAAGCCGTTGAGTGCATCCCCGGCGAGGTTGTGCTGCACCTGGACGAACCCGGTCTGCGGATCGCGCTGGTAGGCGATGAAGAACAGACCGGCATCGAGCCGTCCGTCCGGGCCGGTGCCGTCGACGAAGCTGTACCCGCGGCGCAGGATCGCTGTCCCGGCGTTGGTGGGGTGCGCGAGGAAGACGTGCGAGTCGCGAGGGATGGCAGGCTGCCCGTCCCGGACGGCCGCAAAGTCCGTCGGGTCGAACTCCGCCACCTGCCCCAGAGGGGCCCCCGCTGTCTTGGTGCGGCCCATGACCGCCTCCTGCTGGGACACAGGGAGCACGTCCCAGTCCTCGATCAGCATCCGGATCCGGCGGGTGACCAGGTAGGAGCCGCCACGCAGCCAGTCCACGTCGTCCTCGCCCACCCAGACGAAGCGGTCGAGGGCCTGCCCGTTCTCCGCCTTGAGGTTGGCCGTCCCGTCCTTGAAGCCGAGGAGGTTGCGCGGCGTGGCCTGGGCGGAGCTGGTGGACGAGGTCCGACCGAATCCGAGCTGTGTCCATCGGACCCGCACGACGCCGGCCCCCAGGCGCACGAGGTTCCGGACGGCATGGACGGCCACCTGGGGGTCGTTCGCGCACGCCTGCACGCACAGATCGCCGCCACTGATCGCCGGGTCCAACCGGTCACCAGGAAACGGCGGTAGCTCGGCGAGCGACGCGGGGCGGCGTCCGGCCAACCCGAACCTGTCCATCCCGTCGCCGGTCTTGAAGAGGGTCGGACCGAAGCCGATGGTCAAGGTGAGCCCAGCCGGCGGCAGGTCCTGGGCCTCGCCAGTGTCGTCTGGGCCTGTCGGCTGCCCGCTCGTGAGACGGACCGCGGCCACAGTCCACGTCCGGAGCAGCGCTGCGAGATCCTCGCGGCTGTCTGTGATGACGTCGAAGGCAACGAAGTGCAACCGGTCCTGCGCAGGGGTGATGATGCCTGCCTGGTGTTCGCCGGCGAAACGGACCATCGCCCTGGGCGAGTCGTCGGGCAGCGGAGACACGGCGACATCCGCAGGGCCGTCGTTGGCCGTGATCCGACCGACGGCACCGCCCGTCACACCGGCAGCGAGCATCCCGGCCGCCCCGACGCCTGCAACGCGGAAGAGCCCGCGCCTCGAGAGCCCCGCTGGACTGCCTCCGTCTGTCGACTCCGACGGTCGCGCACCGTCGTCGGACAACCGAACTCCCCCATCCGGATCGACGTCACGGCCCGCGTCGGAGAGCCGAGCTTGCGTACTAGCGATGATAGGAGAGCTGGGTTCCGGTCGGGCTCGGCGGCCTTGTGATCTGGTCGACGGTGACTCCTCGGTTCTGAGCCACCTCACGGGTACGACGGGTCGGCCGGTGAGGCCGGCGATGTCCTGGCGGGCCGACTTCAGGCCGCGACGGTCATCGTCCCGATCTGGCCCAGCGCGACGTGGAAGGAGCACTCGTACTGGTAGTCGCCGGGCTGCTCGACCGTGAAGTCGAACGTCTCGCTGTCGCCGGGGGCCAGGATCGGGATCTGCTCGGCGATGTCCACCGGTCCCTCGCCGGGCGTGAAGCGCAGATTGTGCGTCAGCTGCTCGGCCTTGCTGGTCAGCGTCAACCGAACCTGGCCCGGCGCAACGATGAAGGTCGCCGGCACGAACACGTAGTCGTCATCGACCAGGACGGTGAGTTCTTGGACGCCATCCGAGCCGACGGAGACCGTCCCTGCGTCGGCCACACTCTCGCTGGGCTCGGCTTCCGTGGCCGGGTCGCCGCCGCACGCAGCCAGGGCGACACCGGCCAACCCGACGAGACCTCCAGCCAAGAGGGTCCGCCGGCTCAGTTCGGGATGCACCTCAGCAGCCTACCCACGCTCTACTAAGTCCCCTCGTACGGCTGACGTAGGGCCACGGCCCTGTCTCAGATGTTGCAGAGGTCGCTGAGAGCTGCGGACAGCGTGGGCAGTCCGGCGATCAGCACCGGAGTGAGCAGGACCGCCCACAGCCCTCCCGCGAGCAGACGGTGACGCCACGGATCCATCGGCGTGAGTGGCTGGAGCAGCCGCGAGACCCGGAGGACAGCGCCCTCTTGCGCCATGGCCATGGCGGCTGCCGGTGCGCGCATCTCGGCCAGGCTGACGATGGCCGAGGCAACGCTGACCCGGTCGACACTGACCGCCGCCGCGTCATCGGCCAGCAGCTCGATCAACTGCCGCGTCTGGGCCGACGCCGCCCGGAACAGCTTCAGGCGGGGGAAAGCCCGCACCAGCCCCTGCGACAACGTCACCGCCAGGTTGTGGCGCGCTCGCAGATGTGCGGCCTCGTGTGCCAGGACTCCCTTCAGCTCGTCGTGCGACAGTGCGGCCAAGGTGCCGGTGGTCACCACGATGCGCGACGTGCGCCCGGGCACACAGAAGGCGGCGGGAGTCGAGGCGTCCATGACCAGCACGCCCAGCCCGCGATCCGGCTCGGCCACCATGTCGATCGATCGGTGCAGCTCCCGCCGGCGCAGCCAACCCGACACGAGCTCCCACGTGACGCAGGACAGCACCCACAGGGGCATGAGCCCGGCCAACAGGATCCCGACCAAGGCGCCGGATGGGAACTCAGCCGACCCGTAGGCGTTGGCGACGCTCTCCGCGCACGCATGGAAGACCCGCCCCAGTCCACCCGCCAGGGTGGTGATGGGGATCAGCAGGGTCACTCCAGCGAGCACGAACGTGGCGACAGCCGTGAAGGTCAGTGCCTGCCAGGCGAGGATCGCCAGCCGAGGGGCCTGAGCAGTCCATCCTGCATCCACCAGTCGTGGGCCGAGGACTAGGACGGCGACACCGATCGCGGCGAGTGCCAGGCTGGCGCTCACGCTCGGTCTCCTGGCGGGGTCTGCGACTCGGAACGAGCGGCTTCCACGGCGGTGCGCAACTGCGCGACCGCGTCCGGCTGCAGCTCGGCGACGAAGTGCATGAGCACCTCCTGCTGGTCCCCCGATTCGGCGAGGACGTCCTGCAGCAAGGCCGCGGCATGTTCGGCGCGACTACGAACCGGTCGGTACAACCACGCCCGTCCCGACATCTCCCGGGTGAGCTGGCCCTTCTTGTGGAGGTTGTCCATCACCGTCATGACGGTCGTGTAAGCGAGGTTCCGGGAGGAGTTGAGGGCCCCCAGGACGTCGCGCACCGTCGCCGGTTCACCGCGACGCCACAGCTCCGCCATGATCGCCGCTTCCAACTCACCGAACGGGCGCACGCCCCCACCTCTCTTTGCCGTCTCGACGACGCACCGCTGCCGGCCGGACGGTCAGGCGCTCGCCTTCTCGCCCCACCCGGTCCTGTTCCACGGTCAGCCTAGGCAGTCGAGGCTCCTGCGCCCCGAGGATCCGCGCAGGATCCCACCAACGTGCGAGCGCCGGCACTGCTGACCTGGTCAGCCGGAGCACGCTCCGCCCAGGGAGATGCCGCGTGCAGCGAGCCAGGGAGCCGGGTCGTTGCGGTTGGCGTACAGCCCGCCTGTGTGTGCCTCCACGTGCACGTGCGGCCCGGTGGACTGACCACGGTTGCCGACCTCGGCGATCTGCTCGCCGGCGGAGACAGTCTGCCCGGCCGAGACGAACGCCTGGTTGATGTGACCGTAGAGGGTGATCGTCCCGTCCGAGTGCTGGATGTACACCGCCAGGCCGAACCCGTTGGCCGGGCCGGCGTGCAACACGACACCCGAGTCAGGGGCGTAGATAGGCGTGCCGATGGGTGCGGCGATGTCCACGCCGTTGTGGCTCGTGCCCCATCGACTCCCGAAGCAAGAGGTGACCCGTCCCTCGGCCAGCGACCCGGTGCCGGCCGTCGCGGCCGCGCTCGCGACCTCCTGGCGGTCGTCGACGGTGGCTTCAGGGTCATCGTCTCCCTGGAGCGTCAGGAGCTGGACCTGCGCCGTCCGCAGCTGCTCCTCCAGTTCCGCCTTCTGACCTGCCGCGGCGTCATAGCTCACCTGCGCTTGACCGAGCTGGGCCTGAGCAGCGGCTTCGGCCTGCTCGGCCGCCTGGGCAGCGGTGTCGCGGGCGGCGACCGCGTCACGGGCGGCCTGGTCGGCGCGCGCGACCTGGCTCTCGGCATCCTGCAGCGCTCGTAGCCGCTCTGCCCGGTCGTCGCCGATCAGTTCCAGCATGGCTGCACGCTGGAGGAGGTCCTCTGGCCCTCGGGCCTCCAGGAGCGTCACTGCATCACTGAGGGAGTCGGCCCCCATGTAGGTCTCACGCCCGAGGTCGGCCACGTCGTCCTTCGCTGTGGTCGTGGCGACCTGAGCGGCGGCCAGCTCTGCGGCGGTGGTCGCTGCCGCAGCCTGGGCGGTCGTCAGCTCCTGCGCTGCCAGGCGTGACGCCTCACCGGCGGCTTCAGCGAGGACCGTCAGTCGCTGCAGTTCTGTCTCAGCGGCTGCGAGGAGCTGCTCGACTCGGTCGATCTCGGCGCTGGCCGTGTCGAACGTCGACTGAGCAGAGTTCTGTTGGGCGTTGGGGTCGCCGGGTGCTGCGAGCGCAGTCGGCGAGGTGAGCGCCAACTGCGCGGTGACAGCCGCGGCGACGCTCAGCGGCGCCAAGCGTGACAGGGGTCGGGGCTTGGACGGGCGTGGGTTCCGGTGACGCAGGGTCGCCAAGGCGACGGTTCTCCGTTCTTCCTGACTGCCTACCGGGTTAGCTGACGGGTTCGGACGGGAAGCTGCCCTACCTGCGCACGCAGGATTCACCCCAAGAGACGTGGGTCCCCGGTCCACCTCGGCGAGGCCGTGGTGGTTCGGCGTGTCCACCCGAGGTCCTCGGTGCGAGGAGCAGGGCCCGGGTGGACCGGATCGAGACGCTACTACGAAGGAGCTTAGTTGTCACGGTCTCGTAACGAAGCGCCTCACGAGACACCACCGTAGGAGTGGAGACCGGTGGACACGAGGTTCACGAAGAGCAGGTTGAACACCAGGGTGGCCAGCGCCACCAGGTTGGTCCAGGCGGCCGGCCTGCCGCGCCACCCCGAGGTGTTGCGGGCGTGCAGATAGGCGGCGTACAGCGCCCAGGAGATGAAGGCCCACGTCTCCTTGGGATCCCAGCCCCAGAAGCGGCCCCAGGCGCTCTCCGCCCAGATGGCGCCGGCGATCACGGCGAAGGTCCAGACCGGGAAGCCGAAGATCGCTGTCCGATGCGCCACCCGGTCGAGCGTTTCCGCGCTGGGCAGCCTGCCACCCCGGCCTTGCTCGCCACCGCCGGCCGCTGACGCCGACCGTTCGGACCGGGCGGCGACCAGGTAGAGCGCGCTGGCCACACCGCTGACGATGAAGACGCCGAACGAGAGGATGGCGGCTGACACGTGCACCACGAGCCAGTCTGACCTGAGCGCGGCGACCAGCGGTCCGGACTCCGCGTACAGGTGCAAGCCGGTGAGGACCAGTCCGATGACCGTCGGCCCCAGGACGAACACGCCGATCCGCCGCAGGCCCGGCACCCGGATGACCAGGAACAGGTAGGCGAGCACCCCGACCAGAACTGCCGCCGTGGCGAACTCGTACATGTTGCCCCACGGCACACGCCCCGCAGCCGCACTGCGCGTGACGAGCACGCCGGCCTGTGCGAGCGCTCCGACCGCGGTCAGGACGACACCCAGCTGGCCCCACCGCGCAGCCTGGGGTCGCCCGGCTGCGCCACTGGCCGCCGGGAGAGCAGTGGCGCTCGACGCACCGGTGTTCACCGTGGCCAACTGAGGTCGACTTCGCGTCGACGGCCGGCCGAACGCGAGTTCGGCGCAGAAGCCGATGGCGGCGAGGGCATAGATGGCGATCGCCACCCCGAAGAGCGTGTCGGAGAGGTCGGCCAGGGCGTCAGAGGTCACGAGGACCCTCCTCATCGATGGAGTGCTCAGGTGTGGTGCGCGCCCGCCGAGGCCGACGGTCGGTGGCGAGGGCGGCCAGGACGGCAGCACCGGACAGCCCCGCGAGCGCAGCTTCGGGAACGACACCCATTCGGGTCGCCGTGGTCGTCTGGGTCCGCTGCGCCAGTGAGCCGACGAAGACATAGGGCGTGAAGAGCTCGGATCGGTCGACGACCGTCCCGTCGGGTGCAACGACTGCGGAGATGCCACTGGTCGCTGCGACCAGGACGGTGCGCCCGTGCTCGATGGCGCGCAGGCGGCTCATGGCCAGCTGCTGTTCGCTCTCCGCGGTGTACCCGAACGTGGCGTTGTTGGTCTGCACGACCAAGAGGGAGGCGCCGCCGTCCACGACGTCGGAGACGAGCCCGTCGTAGGCGACCTCGAAGCAGATGACGTCCCCGAGGCGCACTCCGCCCACGTCCAGGACCCCCGGCTCGGTACCGGGCAGGAAGTCGCGTCGCAGCAGATCGACCTGCTCGCTGAACAACCGGAAGAACGACCGGGCGGGCATGTACTCACCGAAGGGCACCGGATGTCGTTTGGCGTAACGCTCGCCAGGCCCGGTGACCGGGTCCCAGACGATGCCCGCATTGGTCAGGTACCGACCAGGCCCGTCCAGGACGGCACCGATCAGGATGGGCGCGTCGATCGCGCGGACCGCCCGGTCGATGGCCGCCGCTGCATCCGGGTTCTGGTACGGGTCGATGTCCGAGGAGTTCTCGGGCCAGATCACGACGTCGGGTCGCGGGGTGCCGCCACCGTCGACCCGCTCCGCCAGTTCGAGGGTCTGCTGGACGTGGTTGTCGAGGACCGCTCTGCGCTGGGCGTTGAAGTCGAGGCCGGATCGAGGGACGTTCCCCTGGACGACCGCGACAGTGGTCGGCTCGCCCCCCTCCGACAGCTGGCTCCCGGGCAGAGGCAGCCACGCCAGCAATCCGAGGGCCGGGACGACGGCCGCGGCAGCGCACGTGAGTGCCCGTCGGAGACGCGACGGCGACCGGTCGATCCCCCGGCGTAGCCGTCGTCCCACCGGACGCGCGACCGAAGCCGCCAGCGTCGCCCCGGTGAGCGCGACGCCGAAGGTGACGAGCGGGACCCCGCCGTAGGCCGCGAAGGAGGCGAACGGCCCATCGGCCTGGCTGAAGCCCAGGCGCCCCCAGGGAAAGCCACCGAAGGGCAGGCGTGAGCGCAGGGCCTCCTGGACCACCCACAGGCCGGCTGCCCACAGCGGAGCGGCGGGGAGCCGGCTGACCAGGGCGACTCCCGCACCCATGAGGGCGAAGAACGCCGCCTGGGCGAGCGACAGCGCAACCCAGGGCAGGTCACCGACGAACACGCCGGTCCAGGTGAGCAGCGGCAGGAAGAACGCGGACCCCATCACCATGCCGAGCGCGGCGCCGCCCCGGGCCGAGCGCCCGAAGACGATCAGCATCAGCAACAGCGGCCCGGCAGCGGCCAGTGGCCAGAGATCGAAGGGCGGAAAGGCCAGCCAGAGGGCGAGCCCGCCGATGACGGCGAGCAGCAGAGCCACGGGAGCTCGATCCACCGGTGGCCGCCCTGCACGGTGATCGCCTGGCCAGGCAGGGCGGATGGAACTCGAAGCGGCCGTGGACGGAACGACGGTCATCATCGTCAGCCCGTGGTCCGGCGCTGGCCCGCGGCCAGGCGTGCGAGCTGAGCGTTGTACGCCTCCAGCTCCACCTCGGCCCGCTTGTCGCCGGCTCGGGCGCGACGTTCGTCCGAGCGCACCCACTGCCAGAAGACGATCGCCACGGCGATGATCGTGGGCACCTCGCCGAAGCCCCAGACGATGTTCCCGGCGGCCAGCTGGTCGGTCATGACGTCCACGCCCCAGCTGGCCGGGACGTCACGGAAGGTCTGGACCAACGGGGTGCTGGCCATCATCACCGCCACGGCGAAGAAGGCGTGCAACGGACCCGGGACGACCAGCTCGACCAGTCGCAAGGGCGCCGACACCCGGTGCGGCCAGGGATCCAACCCGAAGGCCCCGCCGAAGGCGAGCAACCCCGTGAACAGGAAGAAGGCCAGCATCAGCAGGCTGCCCGCCCAGTGCCGCATGAGCACGTCGAAGGCGGGAGTGAAGTAGAAGCCGTACAGACTGCCGATGAACAGGGTCGTCGTGATCACGGGGTGCGTGAGCAGCTTCGCCGTCCGGGACCGCATGCCCAGGACGAGCAACCTCCGCCAGATCACTGCTGACCCCCGGCGCGGGAGCGCTCTGACCGCCAGGGCGACCGGAGCACCCAGCATGATCAGCATCGCCGAGACTACGGCGAGGACCATCTTCTGCAGCATGTGGATCGAGAAGAGCATCATCGCGTAGCCCATGACCTGCGTGGCCGTTACCAGCAGGACGGTGACGATGCCCAGGGTGAAGTTCACCGTGCGGCGCCACGGCCACCGCACACCCCGGCGTCGCAGTGCATGGACCCCACGCAGGTAGAGCGCCAGCGCGATGAGAGCGGATGCGGGGAACACGGACGTGATGTCGATCTGGGGGGTGAAGAGCGTCAGCAGGGACGGTGGGTCGACCGGCATCCGCATGCCGTCCATGCCAGATGACACGTTCGCATCTCCCTGTGAGGTCGCGGCCTGCCCTCCGCAACGATTGCGGGGCCGGAATGTCCTAAGCGGCATAGTAGGTGATGCTGTGTCGCGTGCTCCCTCCCGTGACGTCCATCGACGACCCAGGCGCCGCGATCACGGGCGATGCACCGTGACTGCGACACCGGTGACCTACGGTCGGGTGGTGACGGGTGTGGGCACGGGTCGAGCCACCGCCCAGCGGCTGCTCGTCATCGCGCTGGCAGCGTCAGCCCTGATGCTGACCGGAGCGCCGGCGGCACAGGCCCACACGGACCGCGGGGTCGCGGGGAGCAACTGGGCTGGGCGGGTACTGGAGCTCTCCTCGCCCATGCCGGGCGTCGATCTCAGCGTGACGCAGTTCGGCGACAGCCTGGAGATCCTGAACGGCTCGACCGTCACCATCACCGTCTACGGGTACTCCGACGAGGAGTACCTGCGGATCGGACCGGACGGCGTCTGGCGGAACGAGAACAGCCCAGCGACACACCTGAACCTGCGCCGAGATGGCCGGACGGCACTGCCGGCGAACGCTGCGCCCGACGCAGCGCCGGACTGGCGACAGGTGTCCACCCAGCCGGAGTACTCCTGGCACGACCACCGGACGCACTGGATGCTGTCGGCACCACCCCCGCAGGTGGCCGCCGACCCAGAGTCGAAGCACACGATCACCAACTGGACAGTCCCGGTGTCCTACGGCGACACCGCAGTGGCGGTGGGGGGTGAACTCACCTGGTCACCCCCGCCGGAGCCGCTGGCATGGTGGCCGCTCTACCTGCTCATCCCGATAGCTGGTCTGCTGGCTGGCCTCTTGCCGGGATCCGCGCGGCCACTGACGCTGCTTCTCCTGACGGCTGTCGTGTCGGCCGTCTGGCACGTGGCGGCGACACCACAGCCAGGGCTGACGGCCGCCGATCGCGCACTGGCGACGGGCGCCGCCATGCTCCCCGCACTGGTGGCGATGGCCGTCACCACAGTGGCCGTCCGAGCTGCATGGAGGGGCAAGGACCTGCTCGCCGCGATGCTGTCGGCTGTCGTCGGGTTCATGTTGCTGGTGCAGGGACTCCCGGACATGGACGTGCTGTGGGCCGCGAACGTCATCACCGGCGGACCCGTCTGGCTCGCTCGGGCGACGGTCGCATTCCTGATCTTCGGCGGGGTCGGACTCATGCTGGGGGCGGCCACAGCGGTGCGCCGCTTCCGGCGAAGGGAGCCAACGGCTGCACCTGTGCAGATTGAGCCGGCCGCGGCCACAACGCTCTAGCCCGGGGCTTTCACGCCGGGTCTTGATCACCTGGTGGGAGATGTAGGAAAGGTGCTCCTGAGCTGGGAAGATGTGGCTTGTCTAGGGTCACAACTTCGCAGAGACCGGAGCACCTTTCTGGTGAAGAAGACTACCGGGCCGTACCCGGCCTCAACAGTGGATGGCGCCGGGTCGAGCGTCGTGCCGCATGCCGGCAGCACAGTCCTGCTCAGGACTGCGCAGGAAGTCGGGCTTACGAGCGCGCTGGCCGAGGCGTTGACGCCGTGGCGTAAGCCGCTGGCCCGCCACGACCCAGGCAAGATCGTGCTCGATCTCGCGGTCAGTCTCGCGATCGGTGGAGACTGCCTGGCCGACCTCGCCCAGCTGCGGGCCGCCCCGGAGGTGTTCGGGCTGGTGGCCTCGGATCCGACCGTCTCCCGGTGCATCGCCGCGCTGGCCGCCGATGCGCCGGCCGCGCTGGCGGCGATCAACACCGCCCGGGCGGCCGCCCGGGCCAGGGCGTGGTCGCTGGCCGACAAGAACGCCCCCGACCACGCCGCGGATGCATCAGCACCGCTGGTCATCGACGTGGACGCCACCCTGGTCGGCGCCCACTCGGAGAAGGAGTCGGCCGCGCCCACGTTCAAGCGCGGGTTCGGCTTCCATCCGCTGTGGGCCTTCCTCGACCACGGGACCGAGGGCACCGGGGAACCGCTGGCGTTCGCGCTGCGGCCGGGCAACGCTGGGTCGAACACCGTCGTCGACCACATCGCGGTGCTCCGCGCGGCGCTCGCCCAGCTGCCCGGCGGCCATGCGCGCGGGAAGAAGGTACTGGTCCGGGTCGATGGCGCCGGCGGCACCCACGAGCTGTTGGCCTGGCTGACCCGCCGCAGGCTGTCCTACTCCGTCGGGTTCTCCCTGCCCGGCGACCTCGCCTCGATCCAGGCCAAGCTCGCGACCATCCCGACCGAGCTGTGGGAGCCGGCCTACGACGCCGAGGGTCAACTCCGTCCCGGCGCCTGGGTCGCCGAGGTCACCGGACTGTTCGACCTCGCCTCCTGGCCCCAGGGCATGCGATTGATCGTGCGCAAGGAACGCCCCCATCCCGGCGCGCAGCTGCGGATCACCGACATCGACGGGCTGCGGGTCACCGCGTTCGTCACCAACACCACGAAAGGCCAGCTGGCAGACCTGGAGCTTCGGCACCGCCGGCGGGCACGCTGCGAGGACCGGATCCGCTGCGCCAAGGACACCGGCCTGGCCAACCTGCCGCTGCACGACTTCGCCCAGAACCAGATTTGGTGCGCCATCGTCGCCCTGGCCTGCGAGCTGACCGCCTGGACGCAAACCCTCGCCTTCCCCGACCACCAGGCCCGCCGCTGGGAGCCCAAGCGGCTACGTCTGCGACTTTTCTCGATCCCCGCCCGGGCAGCCCGCACCGGCCGCCGCCGGTTGCTGCACCTGGCCGCCACCGCGCCGTTCACCGCGCTCGCGCTGCAAGCTCTGGCGGCGCTCACCCAGCTGACCGCGACTCCACGAGTCGCCTCCGGCTGAGCCCAGCGACACCCGTCCCGACGACCCAGAAACCCGGCCGGTCAGTGGAACCGGCGCCCACCCGAGCGATCTCGGGCGAACCGTCACACCCCGATGCCATTCTCAGGCCTACGCGGGACCAGAACCCCGACGACCGTGACGATCAGCAAGATCACGAAAGATCCGGGCTAGGGCGCTCCTCCCAGCGGATGGCGCGCTGCGCAATCAGCACGAGTGGGCGATTGCGCCGAGTTGAGCGATGGGTGGTGGCCTGCGATCGAGCCGTTGATGCCACGGGTCACCAGTCGGTCGTGGCCGTCCTGGGATCACCGCCAGGTGGCTGAGCGTCTGGCGCCGGTACCGGCGCCTGCCGCCAGGGGTGCTTCTTCAAGCCGGCTGCCCTCATTAGGCGGTCGGTGTCCCAGCACGCTGACGGCCAACTCGACCATGTCGTCTGCCACGGGCTCCCGTCACCGCCCAGCCACCTCCAGCGTGGCCATGGAAAGCGACTCGGAGCGTTTCCTCCGGAGCCACCGCCCGAGTGGATCGTGCCCGAGCAAGACACTGCGCCAGATCTGGAACCAATGCCCATATCCGGAGATGCCGTTATCGCGTCCGTCAGGCATCAATCGACTCGTACGTCGATTCCTCGAACGCCACGACCCCTTGCGTCGGAGAGATGAGCTGCCAACCTTCGTTCACCTTGATCAGGAAGACGATCACGCGTGGCGAGTTCGCCAGGTCGCTAGGCAGCGATACCGCCCCGCACTCTTGATAATCGTCGATCGATATGCCGACTCCGGCAAGACTTGAGTCGCCCTTCCGGACATCATCAACCAGGAGTTGCAAGTCTTCCGAACTGGCATCGGTCACGCTCGCCGCCCCAACCAGGTCGGCCGCCTCGGCTGCCTCGTGAATGTTGGAGAACTCGATATACGAGGAGCAGGCAGAGCTTCGAATATCACCACTTCCGCAGCTTGCGACAACTAGGAGGATGGGGAGTGCTACCCCCATCCTCCTAGTTCCGTATCGGTCTAGTTGCACCAGTAGAGGAAGTCGATGCCCAGTTGATCGCCTCGACCCAAACTGCGCAGACTGGTGTCGCAGTAACCAATCGAGGGCTTCATCACCAACCCACCGCTCGGACTTGTGTGATCGAGGCCGAAGGCGTGTCCCCACTCATGCGCTGTCACTCCCCTGAGGTCGTAGGTGGACCCGGAACAGATGCTCGAAGAACTCCAGGCCTACTAGTGGAGTAGACCATGTCCGACTCCAAAGCATCCCCGAAGCTGTTGTACCAAGTGCAGATGGTGGCGAGGATGCCGCTTGGGCGAGGCCCCCACCCGACTACATTCTGCCGACTCCGGGTGCTACCGCCGTAATAGGATTGAGATGAACGCACGGCACGTGGTCAGCGTCGGAGCGGTCAGGGGCGTGGCCGACAGTGTGCGGCGGCACGCCCGGACTTGAGAGACCCGCCCTAGTCGACGACCGACATCGACTCGCTCTGGAAAACCGCCGCCGCAGGCCAGTCGCCACACACCGCCCCGAAGCCGGCCAGCAGTTCCGCTGTCGGTCCGGGGGCCTCGATCAGAACAGCCACGGCCGGCGGGCACGGCCCGTCGCCATGCGCGAAGGCGAACGCGGCCGGCCCTGCGGCGGCAGTGGCGGGGACGGTCACGTCGACCGTGGCGGTCAACCGGTGCCCGGTGGCATCTGTCCGCGCGAGCTCGAGAGACTGGTCGGCCTGCAGGAAGACAACCGCGACGTCGGTGTACGGCCTCTCCTCTTCGCCACTCCCGTCATCACAACCGGAACGCAGCCATTCGCCCGAGACGGTCACCGTCTCACCAGGACTGGCGGTGGGGGCGGAGATCGAGAGCAGTGGACCGACGCAGGAGTTGGCTACACCGCCACCCCCGTTGGCTGCGCAGGCACTGGTCACAGCGGCCAGCGTCACCGCGAGCAGACCGGACCGAGCCCGCAGGCCGCTCATTGGCTGCCGGCGTCGCCCTGGGCCGCCGTCAACGCACATGCCCTAGATATAGACCCCGCGCTCGGCGAGCCAGGCCCTCGGATCCACTCGGCTGCCATCGAGGCCACCCTCGAAGACCTCGAAGTGCAAGTGGGGCCCCGTCGACTGACCGCGGTTGCCCACCAGTGCGATCGTCTCGCCGGCGTCCACGTACTGACCCTTCTTGACGAGGATCTTCTCCATGTGCCCGTAGACGGTGACGTCCCCGTTGTCATGGAGGATGTAGACGGCCAGCCCAAAACCGCTGGCCGAGCCAGCCCGCAGCACCACCCCGTCAGCCGCGGCGTACTCGGGCGTGAGCATGGGGGCGGCGAAGTCGAGGCCGTAGTGGGTCGTTCCCCAGCGGGCGCCATAAGAACTGGTCAGACGTCCGTTGACGGGGAGCACGGCCTTGGGGCGGGCTGCTTCTTCTCGAGCGGCGCGGCTGGCGGCCAGTTGATCGAGGCGCTCAGCGACCTCTGCTTCGTTGATCTGCAACCGGGCGTCAGGCTCGGTGGGCGCCTCGATGGCCGAGCCCTCGTAGGGCGCGATGCTGGCCGGCTCGTGCGCGTGCGCTAGGGGCGTGCCGAGCCCGTAGCCGCCCTCCCACAGGCCCGCCACCACAGCCCCCAGCGCGAGGGCGGTGAGGAGGAGGGGACCCCGGCGACCCACTGGCGGGCCGGTCCGCCGCCTTCGCGGGCGTGCCCTCGCAGCCAGCGGCTGTCGACTCATGCGCCCTCCTCATCCGTCACCGTGAGCGCTGACGAGGCTACGAGAAGTCGACCCATCCCCTAAGAAAGCTAGTAGTCGGCGTGTCAGCCGACCGGCTACCGGCCGTCCCCCACCGTTGCCAACAGCCGAGCCCCCACCACCGTCGGGACGCTGGGGTGCCGCTGGCCTGCAGGCGAACAACGTCCGGCTGTCCGCAGCGCGTGTCAGATGAGGGCGGTGTGACCGTCGGTCAGGCTGACGGGGTCGCCGTGTCGTCGGGCGCCCGCTCGGCTTGCTGGATGTGCTCAGGCACCTTTGCCAGTTCGGACTCGACCGTGTCCTGAGCGACCTCTCGGACGACCTTGCGCTGACGGCGGCGCTGTAACAGGCCGCCGGCCAGTGGCTCGTGTGTGAGCGTGATGGTCACGTCCGTGCCGCTGTCCGGAGCGTCCGCCAGGTCGATGGTCGTGACCCATACCTCTGGGGTGAGCTCCAGCCGGGTTGCGACCCGGTGCTCGGGCTCCCACTCGACCACCCGACCACGGGGTGCACCGCTGGGTGGCTGCTGGCCTTCGAGACGTCCGGGAACGCAGCGGAACTCAGTTCCCTGCGACGTTCCGGAGCCGTCGACGACATAAGACACGTCGCAGACTGCGCAGTAGGGCTGCAGGACGGCCAGCGCCCGCCAGACGCGTGCGCGGGAGAAGGGCACGCGGTCTGTGCCCTGAGCAACGGTCAGCCAGCCCGGCACTCCACCAGCCTGCGATGCTCCCGTGCCGGCCGATCCAGCAGGTGGCCGGCGGTCGCCTCGCGCGGTCACTCCGAGTCCCCCTCAGCGAGCAGTGTGTCCAGGGCAGCTCGAAGGTCGTCCTCAGACACGGTCGCGATGTACACCGCGGCCACGCGTCCCGACCGGTCGAGCACGATCGTCGTCGGGACGACGTTGGCCGGGAAACCACGAAATGCCAGGGCGACCTCGCCGCGAGGGTCGAACATCGACGGGTACTCGACGCCGATCGAGTCGACGAAGGCCTGCGCGAGTTGACGTTGGTCTTTGACGTCGACCCCCAGGAACTGGACGTTCTCGTCCTTGACCTCGCCGTAGACGGTCTGGAACTCGGGCATCTCCAGCCGGCAGGGCGCACACCACGAGCCCCAGAAGTTCAGAACTGTTATGTCGCCCGCCAGCGAAGCCGAGTCGAACTCGGACTCGTCCAACAACTCCCCCGCGAAGGAGGGCGCTGACCGCCGTTCCGCCTCTGGGATGACCTGACCGAGCGGGGTGCTGCCGGTGAAGTCGAACTCCCCCGACCCCTCTTCGTCGGCCGCGTTCCCGTCCGGAGGACTCGAGCAGCCGATCAAGACGCCGAGACCAGCCAAGCCGAGCACCCCAAGAGCGTGCCTGCGAGTGAGGTGGCTGCTCACCGCGACACCCCTCGCCGCGGGTCGCGCAGCGCTGCACGGCCCCGTCGGCGCGCTTGCAGTTGGCACCGGATCGTCACGCACCCTCCTCGTCACTCTGCATGCAGCCGGCAAGGCCGTCGGCCCGCATCAGGCAGGTTCTACGAACCAGCTTAGGAGCAAGGTCGACCCCTCGACGGCCGGGGCGCGCCCACCCGACCTCTTGGTCGGCCAGAGCGTTCAAGGAACTCGTGCGCCTGCCGTTCCTACTAGGGAACGTAGGACAACGGCAGCAGTGCACGAGGGAGCGACATGTTCGGGTGGGCACGAGGACGCAGCGCGGCACGACGGGGGTCCGCGATGACCCTTGGCCTCACGGCGGCCATCGCCATCCTGCTCACCCTGCCCCAGACTCCCGCTGTCGCCGCACCGGCGAATCCCAGCGACGACAGCTTGTCCGCCGCCCGCTCAGCACAGGATGCCGCGGCGGCCGAGGTCGGAAGGATCTCCGCACTGGTCGCCGTGGCGGAGACGGATCTCCAGCGAGCAGGCTTGGTGGTGGAGGCTGCGAACGACGCGTATCGCGAAGCCGAAGGGCGACTCGATGAGGCAACCGCCGCCGCAGCGGCTGCGGCCGACGAACTACGAGTCGCGCAAGCGGCAGTGTCGACGGCTCAGGCCGACGTCGCGACGCTCGGTCGCGAGAGCTACATGCGGAGCGACTCGATCAACAGCCTTGCGGCGCTCGTCAGCGCCGACGGTCCGACCGAACTCCTGGACCGAGCAGCCACCCTGCGCCTGCTGGGCGACCAGCGCACCGCCACCCTGGAGGGACTCCGCGTCGCCGAGGCTCGCCAGGCCGATGCGGATGCAATGGCGCGCGCCACTGTCACCGAGCACCAGGCCGCGGCCGCAGAGGCTGAGGAGTCGAAGACGGAGGCCGAGGCCCAGATGGCCGTCTTCCAGTCGGCCATGCAGACCGCAAGTGCGCAGATGAGCGCCTATCAGCAGCAGTTGCAGGAGGCAGAGGTCGCGCTCCTGGCGCTGCAGGGACAGCGGAACGCCTACCAGGCGTGGCAGGACGAGCAGTCGAGACAGCGGGCGGCCGAGCAGGCTCGGGCAGCCGCGGCAACGCAGGCTGCCGCGGAGGCTGCCGCCCGTGCGCGACAGGCCCCGGCCCCGGCCTCGTCGAGCAGCACGCCCGCCAACGGCGTCCGGACACCTGTGGTCATCGGCTCAGGGGTCGCCCCGACCAGCGGTCAGTTCAGCACCTGCTTCGAGACGCGCTGGGGTGTCATGCACAAGGGCCTGGACATCGCTGCGCCGATCGGCACACCGATCTACGCACCGGTGGCCGGCCGAGTGATTCGGGCGGGCAGCGCAACCGGCTATGGCCTCGCCGTGTACATCCAGCACGACGACGGCTCCGTCAGCGTCTATGGACACATCGACGGCTTCTTCGTGACGGCCGGCGAACGGGTCTCTGCCGGGCAACTGATCGCTCAGGTCGGCAACAGAGGCCAGTCGACCGGCCCTCATCTGCACTTCCAGGTCAACACCGACGGGTTGCACGCCGGGGCGATCAACCCCGTGACCTGGCTTGCCCAGTACGGGGTGTCCATGGGCGGCCGCTGCCGCTGATCGGCCATCCCGACGCCACCCCGACGACCGCTACGGACCCAGGTGGATCGCAGGATGATCGGAAGGTGCGAGGTGCACTCGACGCCGACCGAGAGCGGCCATCGACGCGATGTCGCAACATCCATACGTATCACCGAATAGAAGTGTAAAGGATTCTATTCGTTCTGCCGTATGCTTGAGTCGTGAGCGTGGCTGAGGTCCGGGATGTGAGCGTCAAGGAAGCCGCCGCCAGGCTGGGCGTCTCCGAACGCCGCGTGCAGGCGCTGATAGAGGCGGGGCGTCTTCCTGCCCGCAGGGTGGGCCGAATGTGGCTGGTACCGGTGGCCGACCTCTCGAGAGTCAAGTATCGAAGCCGTCCGTTGAGCCCTCGGGCTGCGCACGCGGTCGTGCGCAGCGTCTCCGGCAAGCCGTCCCTGCTGGCTGGCAGTGAGGCAGCGCGCCATCACAGTCGGATGGCGGCGCTCGTCGCCGACGCGGATCCCGCTGCGCTGCTCCGCTCGTGGCTGGCAGCCGTGGCACCTCCCGTACGTCGCTTGGCCGTAGCGCCCGCAGACCTCTCCGACCTCCGCGCCGACCGACGCCTCGTACCGGGAGGGATCAGCGATCCTCGATCCGGCCTCGCGGTCGTAGATGAGTTCGAGGCATGGATCGCGGCCGAGGACGTGGATGCCGTCCAGCGTGAGTTCCTGATGGTCGACTCTGCAGAGCCGAACGTCGTCCTCCACATCGCCAACGACCCGGTTGACAGCCCACTGGACTTGGGATGGCTGCTCTCCGACCTGGCGTCCCGCGGGGGTCCGCGCGAGGCAGCGGCGGTAGGACGCCTGCTGCAGGACGTGAAGCCGCAACTTGAGGCCGAGCGCCCCTCGCCTCGCGCCAGGCGGTCCGCTCCATCCGCAGACGTCGACGTAGCCCGAGCGCAGGCACGTGCAGACCGAGAGGCTGCCCGTGCGAAGAAGGCGGAAGCCGCGGCACGCCAGGCACTTGCGCGCGCCAAAGCCGCTCGCGCCGCGGCTCGCAAGGCGGAGCGGGCAGCAGCGGAGGCGGCTGGCCGGCGTAAGACCCTCGAAGTTGGTGTCGGATGAGTGAGCCCGTCGTCCTCCCGCCGATGGCAGGCGCTCTTGGGGAAGCCTGGGTTGCCATCTTGGAGATCGCTGAGCGGCTGCCGGAACACTGGACGCTCATCGGAGGCCAGATGGTCCTGTTGCACTGTTGGGAGCGCGAGCGGCCACTGGCGCGCCCCACCACCGACGGCGATGCCGTTCTCGACGTCCGCGCCGTGCCAGCGATGCTCGACGTCTTCACGCGGGTCCTTCGCGACCTCGGGTTCACCTCCGCGGGCGTGAGCGCTTCTGGGCACGAGCACCGGTGGCTACGTGGGGAGGCCCAGATCGATGTGCTGATCCCTGACAACGTCGGCGAGCGAGCGGCAGCCCGGACGGGCGCCACCGGATCGACGACCATCCGGACGCCTGGCGGCTTGGAAGCCCTGGAGTACAGCCGCCCGGTCGCTGTTCGCAGCGGGGACCAGCAGGCCGAGGTTCCTCGTCCTCATCTCGCGGGAGCCCTGTTGACCAAGGCCCGCGCGTATGGGGTCTTCCTCGATCGCGATCGTGATCGTCACCTGCTGGACGCCGCGGTCCTGACCTCGATGCTGGAACGCCGCGACCTTCCAGATCTGGCCGCCATCACCGCGAAGCCAAAGCGGCGGCGGACGTTGATCGACCTGCTGGCTCGCTTGTCGGAGCGAGGGGATCTGTGGGCCGGTGTCGAGGGAGCCAGTGACGGGATCGAGCGGCTACGGACTGCGCTCGGTCAGTGAGATGGTCGACCGGCCGAAGCCGTCGATCGTCGTCGTCAGTAGTCCGTCGCGATCCAGCACGAGCACCTCGTCCGCCGCCGCGAACAGTCGGTAGCTGAGGTACTGCACGTCCTGTGTCACCACCCAGAGCGACCCGAGATCAGCGAGCCGCGCGAACACCCGGTCGTTGCTGGCGACGACGAAGCGCCGCACGCCGGCTCGGCTGGCTCGCTTGGCCTGACGGAGCAGGACGAGGTCGGCGCCTTCTGGTCGGCGACCGCCGGAGAGGGCTCGGATGCCCAGCCCCTCCAGCGCTGTCCGGCAGGTCCGAATGACCCGGTATGCGCCGCCGCGACGCGGGGTGACTGTGGCTCGACCAGGCGGCTCAGCGCTTCTCCGACCTGGGACAACCTGGTGAGGCCGGGCGCGACATTGTCCAGGTCCCACAGCAGTGCGCTGACCGGCGCCCCTTCGGGTGCTCCCTCGCTCTCCGCCATGCACGGACGATGACGGACACGTGTGACACTTCCGAGTCGCGACGACGACCGATCCGCCAGGAGCGGGCCCGCGCGGACTCGATCGCATGTGCGGCAGGCGAGCCTGGACCACTCCCACCACAGGGAATGCCGTGCTCGTCGAGACCGCGTTACTGGAGGCCCCAGTCCAGCACATCCGGGCTGGCGAACCGGGGCGCACTCCAGTCGGCATCCACGGCAGCGCGTGTTCGCACGTACATCGGGACCTCGCCCCAGGGCAGGACCTTCTGCACGTGGATGGTCGCCAAGGACGCATCCGCGAGCACGTGACTCGTGACGTCGTCGGAGTCGTCCAGTGACCAGACCACGATGGTGGGCGACTCCGGGCGGCTTCGGGCCAACTCGGCGAGTTGATCGGCCCAACCTCGGCTTCGACGACCTTCAGACGCACCTCTGGTGTCGGTCTCCGACCAGGGAGCGGCAGCCCCATCAGCGATGCCGACCGTTGCATCGTTCCCGTTGTCCAGGATCAATGCGGCCGGACCGAAGCGCCCGTCCATGAGCCCTGCACCGTGGCGCAAGGCATCGACCGTGCCCCATTCCGGTTCACGCTTCCCCGCCGACCACCGAGATCGCCGGACTCGAACATCGTCGGCCGCAGCGTGAACGTCCAGGACGTTGAGGAATCGGTCAGGCGTCTCGTAGAAGCCCCTGGCCGGACCGGGACCGTCCGGGAGTCCCGCGCGCATGTACACAACCGGCTGACGGGTCTCGATGAGGTCGAGGATGAGGCGACCGACGATCGTGGCCCAATCTGAGCGGCAGCCCCCTCCATTTGGGCGCAGAACGGTGGTCAGATGCCCTTTGGGGAGGTGCAGCAACGCGGGCCAGAAGGAGGGCACCGCCCAACAGAGAGTTCGCTGTGCGGTCACGCGCTGACAATCGGCACACCCGGTGGCTCTTTCTCAGAATCGACCGATGCATTCTCTGGCCGCCTCGATCACTCGGTGACCGCCGATCCGCAGGCCAGCCCAGGCGAGCGGGTTGCCGACGCTCCCAGCGCTAGGCTCGCGGCGCCGGGACACCGCTCCCTTCCTGGCGCCGTCGACGGAGGGCCGGATGACCAGTCCTGCGAGGCTGGTCGCCACCCTGCTGGCGGTGACGCCTGCGGAGTACGTCCGCTTCACGGCTGACTGGCTGTCTCGCGCCGATGACCTCTTGCCGCCGCCCCCATTTGCAGGTGCGCCAGTCATCGACGCACTCGTTGCCGCGGCCGCAGAACACGCCGCCCGGGAGTCCGGACGAGGTGCTCCGACCTGGACCAACGAGCCGAGTCGCTTCCTCGCGCACCCATGGTGGGGCGGACGACCTTTGCCCAGCCAGTTCGATCTGGCCGTCGTCCGGCTGGTTCCCCACTCTCTGGTCCCCAGGCTGTGGAGGCAGCGCTATGCCCGAGCCTGGCTCTACCGTCGAGGCGTGACGACCACGCCACCGGCCTTCCGCAGGCGCGGCTTGATCATCGGGCAGGAGTCACTGACGTCGATGTGACCGCAGGACTCGGTAGCGAGGAGTCGAGACGCTGGGCCCCCGGCCCAGAGCAGCCGCCCCAGCGGGCGCTTGCGTGGCAATCCACCCGAACGAGTGACGCCCAGTGAACGTCTGGCTGCAACACGCTGCCGATTGCACTGCCCATGTCGCACCGCTCGAACCCGATCGCACAGGAAACGCTCGACGCGTCGCCGGTGGTTGATGTAGCGTTTTCGCTACACGGCCCAGCGGTGTCCTTCCCCCGCCCGCTCCAGCAGACAGCACGGCGCGCTCCCGACGCCCGCGCTGCTGGGTGTCACCTCCACGCCGTCCGCACGACTCTGCTCCGGACGCATGGCGGAATGGCGGTGGGTTCCTGATGGCGAAGCCACGCGCAGTCAAGCGCAACCTGACCCTGTCGCCGGACGAGGCCGCCCAGGCCCGCCGGTCACCGCACCTGCTGCCCACCACCGACGCGGAGCGCGCAGCACCACTGCGGTCGTACACGCCTAGGTTCGGCCCTCCGCCCACGGCAGATCTCCGTGAGGTCCTGATCAGCCTCGTCACGGCGACGCCGTTCAAGACCGCCAAACGAGACCTCGACCTGATGGCCGCCCTCGCCGACCTGGCTGGCTATGACGCCAACGTGAACGGCTCATTCGATCCGCACCGAGCCCTGGCCGAGGCGACCCTGACCGCGTGGTGCAAGACCGTCCTCCAAGCCCGTGGGGTCAGCGCCCGTTCACAGGGCGACTACCTGTCGCGGGTGCGAGATGTCGCGCGCTTCAACAACCTCCTGCCGTTCCGGTCGACGCGCGAAGCAAAGCCCCGCGGGGTCGCCAGCCCACCGGCCGACAAGCGCGCATGGGCACGAGCACTGGACAACGCCCAGCGACTCCCCGCCGATCTCTGCACCGACGTCACGATGGTCGCCGACCTGACCTTCGGTGCGGGCATGCGTGCTGACGAGGTCGCCCGCGCCCGTCGTGACGACCTGTACCTGCTCGCGAACGGTGAAGCCCGCATCACGGTGACCAATCACCACGGTGTCATTCGCGAGGTCCCGATCGGCCCCTACCCCACCCACCGGATCGTCGCCGCGCAGCGTCGACCTGACGAGTTCCTCGTCCGCCCCGAGCACGCACGGGACAAGGTCGTGTCCGCTCTTCTCGCACGCGCCGCCAAGACCGTGCCCAGCGTCAAGTTCGACCTCATCGCCGCCCGAAACCGCTGGATCGTCGACCTCATGGCCAACCCGATCCCGTTCGCGGTGATCTGCCACCTCGCAGACCTGGCCGCGGGCGGCCACACGGCCCAAGACCTCGTCGGATTCGCCGGCACGCCACCTATGCACAAGATTGAGGAGTACGTCCGGGGGACCTGGCGATGATCCGACCACCACAGGCGCGCCTGAACATCCTCGCAGGCCCCTTCACCTACGCGACCCAGTTCATCGACCGCTCCGGCGCCGTGCCGCTCGTCGAACAGTGGCTCCTCGAAGACAGCGCCCCTCGAAGCGAGGCCAAGGCCACCTCGGCTTCTACTGGGGCCTACTCGGCACGCGCACTGCTGATCGGCCTCTATCTACTGATCATCACCCGCCAGCCGATCAGTTGGGCGTCCCTGCTGCAGATGTACTGGTTCCAACTCGACCGCCAGCAGATCACCCAACTCGGGCTCGCCGAGACCATCGACCCCGAGCGCCAGCGCTGGCTGACGTCCTTCACCGCGGAGATCGACACCCGTTGGCCCAAGGAGGCGCTCGCCATCCAGCAGTCCGAGTACGCGCGGCTCGCCCGATCGCTCGACCGCACGTTCGACACCATCCGCTGGAGTCCGCACGACCGCACCGGAAAGAAGACGAACGCAGAACTCAAGAAGCGCATCCGCACCCTCACCGACGAAGAACGAGAGGTGATGACACAGAAGAAGGAGCGCCACGACCTCCTCGTCAACACGCTGATCGCTGCAAGCGTCGACCCATCTCTCCTCAGTTCCCATCGCGGCGACATCATGTTCGACGAGGTCGTCATCCGGACCGCCAAGCCGAATGGCAAGACAGGGACCAAGGCGCAAGCACGACACACCGGGAATCCCGACGCCGGTTGGTTCATGAAGAAGCAGGAGATCTCCTCAGCCACCTGGGGCCACGGAGCGACCTTCATCATGGCAACTCACCGCCCCGGACAGAAGCGGATCCCCATCGTCGTCGTGGGCATGAGCCTCGGTAAGCCGACCGGCGGTGACGTCGACGAGACCATGCTCGCCATCGAGTACGCCGAGAAGACCGGACTGCTGACCCCACGCGCGGAGAAGGGCCGCTCACGATTCGCGATCGCCGACCTGGGTTTCACGCGCAAGTCGCGCATGAACGAGAACCTCACCGCCAAGGGCTACTACCTCGTGCAGGACTACCGCGACGGCGACACGCGCCGCTTCGAGTTGCAGCGGCCAGCCAACACCTCGACCAACGTCGAGACAGGGGACGAACTCCGTATCGTCGACAACGGACCTACGCTCTTCAACGGCGTCCTCATCTGCCCGGGTTTCAGTGCGGCCACCAAGGATGCGTTCAACCCCCTGTCCGCGACTGCAACCGAGGCTGAGCGTCTCGCGCACGAGCAGCGAGAGGCGCAACTGCTCGCTGGGCGAATGCACCCCAACGGCCGCCCGGATCCGGCCCGGCACACCCGTCGTGGACGGCCAAGCGCTACCTCACTCCCGATCGAGACGATCGGGTATCGCGTCCAGGCGCAGTGCCCGGCCGCCTCGGGCCAGTGCCGTTGCCCGATCGTCAGCGACAGCCTGGCCCTGGGCGCGGAGGTGCCGTCAGTCATCGACGAGCCCGACATGGCCAACCTGCCCTACGTGTGCGCGAAATCCATCTCTCCCGTCCTCATGGACGTGAAACAGTTCAAGCAGTACGGGGTCCACTTGTTCGGCAGCGCCGAACACAAGAAGTTGTACGGCTACGCGCGTAGCCTGAACGAACAGTGGCACAGCCAATTCCGTGCTGATCACACCGGCGGCATCGACGGAGCAGTGTTCAACACCCTGGGCGTCGAACGCATCGGCGTGATCATCGCCCTGGCCGTCGCCGAGACGAACCAGGCGTCGCAACGCGCGTTCCGACACAAGCACGAAGACCGGGACTCGCTCGCCGCGGCCTGACAAGAGACAGAAGCACTCCCGGTCCGATGACCGGGGGTGCTTCTGCATTCACGATGTGACGCAATAATCTTTGACTTCGCCGGGCGCGATTCCTCGACACTCAACCACTGACTGCGCGCGGCGACCTTTCTCGCCGAGACTGCCACGCCACGATTGACCCCTTCCACGCGCCACTCAGAGGCTGCGGCGATTGCCCGGCTGCCGAAGAGGTCGTCGGCCACAAATGTGTGACATCTCGGCTGTTAATCTCTGACACCCCGGAGCGAACGGCCGCCACCACCTGTATCGTTCAACCTCTCACCCTCATCTCCCTGCCTGACCGGCGCGAAGACGCCTGGGCCGGACACAGCGACTTCCCGAGCTGAGCACAGGGAACTCCCAGGGTCGCGGCGCACAGTCGGCTCATGACGACGACCGCCTCCCCCTCGTCCAGCTCCCGGGCCCAGCTGACCCGCCCCGACGGCAGCGCCCTGCGGGTGCTGGTCGTCGACGACGAGCCCTCGATCTGCGAGCTGCTGTCGATGGCGCTGCGCTACGAGGGCTGGGACGTGCGCACCGCGCACGACGGCACCGATGCGGTGCGCGTCGCCCGCGACTTCCGGCCGGACGCGGTCGTCCTGGACGTGATGCTGCCGGACACGGACGGCCTGGAGGTGCTGCGCCGGCTGCGCGCGGACTCCCCGCTGGTCCCGGTCGTCTTCCTCACCGCCAAGGACGCGCTGGAGGACCGGATCGCCGGCCTCACCGCCGGTGGCGACGACTACGTCACCAAGCCCTTCAGCCTGGAGGAGGTCGCCGCCCGGCTGCGTGGCCTGCTGCGCCGCACCAGCCGCGTGGTGGCCGACGACGGGCTGCTGGTCGTCGGTGACCTCACCCTGGACGAGGAGAGCCACGAGGTCACCCGCGGCGGCGACGACATCCGGCTGACCGCCACCGAGTTCGAGCTGCTGCGCTACCTGATGCGCAACCCCAAGCGGGTGCTGTCCAAGGCGCAGATCCTCGACCGGGTGTGGCAGTACGACTTCGGCGGCCAGGGCAACATCGTCGAGCTCTACATCTCCTACCTGCGCCGCAAGATCGACGCCGGCCGGGCCCCGATGATCCACACGCTCCGGGGCGCCGGGTACGTGATCAAGCCCGCCGCATGACGTCGGCCCACCCGCGGTGAGCCGCGGCCCCACCCGGTCCCGCCGTTCGCTGCGCACCCGGCTGCTGGTCGCCTTCGTCGTCCCGCTGGTCGCGGTGCTGGCCCTGGTGGGCGTCGTCTCGGTCACCGCGCTGCGCGAGCAGCTGGTCGACCAGGTCGACGCCCGGCTGGCCGCCACCACCGACCGGTCCAAGGACTACGACCCCGCAGCCGGGGACGGCGGCCCGCCGCCGAGCCCACCGGCCGGGGTGGACGCCGACCCCTGTGACGCCCAGGACGGCCCGGGCTTCCTGGGCGCGCGCGGGCAGGGCGAGGGCACGCTGGGCGCCAAGGTCGTCGCGGGCGGGTGCACGGTCTCCGGCGTGATCTCCCCGACCGGGGCCACCGTCGAGCTCAGCGCCGCCCAGGACGAGGTGCTGGCAGCGTTGACCCCGGACGGCGAGCCGGTGACCCGCGACCTGGGCGGTGACCTCGGCGACTACCGGCTGGTGGCCACCGAGCTGCCCGACGGCGACGTGCTCGTCTCCGGCCTGCCGTTGCGCGGCACCGCCGACGCCGTCCGCCGGCTGGTCGCCGTCGAGCTGCTGGTCGGTCTGCTGGCCCTGGTCGCCGCGGCGCTGGCCGCGATGCTGGTGATCCGCCGCACGCTGCGACCGCTGGACCGGGTCGCGGCCACCGCGACCCGGGTGTCGGAACTGCCGCTGGCCACCGGCGAGGTGCGGCTGGCCGAGCGCGTGCCGCCGGAGGACACCGACCCGGGCACCGAGGTCGGTCAGGTCGGCACGGCGCTGAACCGGATGCTGGACCACGTGGAAGGCTCGCTGGCCGCCCGGCAGGAGTCCGAGACCCGGGTGCGGCAGTTCGTCGCCGACGCCAGCCACGAGCTGCGCACCCCGCTGGCCTCCATCCGCGGCTACGCCGAGCTGGTCCGCCGGCAGGGCTCGGAGGTCTCCGCCGACGTCGGCCGGGCGATGGGCCGGGTCGAGTCCGAGGCGCTGCGGATGTCCTCGCTGGTCGAGGAGCTGCTGCTGCTCGCCCGGCTGGACGCCGGCCGGGAGCTGGCGATGGCCGAGGTCGACCTGACCGCCCTGGTCGTCGACACCGTCAGCGACGCCCACGTGGCCGGCCCCGGCCACCACTGGCAGGTCGACCTGCCCGACGCCCCGGTGCTGGTGCCCGGCGACGCGGACCGGCTGCACCAGGTGCTGGCCAACCTGCTGGCCAACGTGCGCAGCCACACCGCGGCGGGCACCACGGCCACCACCCGGCTGCGGACCGAGGGCGGCTGGGCCGTGCTGCAGGTCGTCGACGACGGACCGGGCGTACCGGCGGCCCTGCAGGCGCACGTGTTCGAGCGGTTCGCCCGCGGCGACGCCAGCCGCTCCCGCACCGCCGGCAGCACGGGCCTGGGCCTGGCGATCGTGCACGCCGTCGTCACCGCGCACGGCGGCACCGTCGAGCTGGCGAGCGAGCCGGGGCGCACGGCGTTCACGGTGCGGCTGCCGCACGCCAGCCAGGGCGACGTCGGCTGAGCGTCAGGCCACCGCGGAGTCGGCGGCCACCTGCTCGTAGACCTGGGCGTGCACCCGGCGCACCGCGGCCCGCTGCTCGGCCCGCCAGCCGCGGTCGACCCGGGCCGGCGCCGGACGGGTCAGCGCCGCGACCACGGCCGAGGTGAGCGACGCGGCGTCCAGCCCGTGCTCCGGGTCGTTGCCGTAGAGCACGACGTCGGACCACTGCTGGGCGTGCCAGCCCCCGGCCGGGACGACGAGCCGGGTGCCGGCGTCCCGGCACAGCTCCACCCAGCCCGAGTGGGAGCCGGTGCGGCGGCCGAGCACGGAGACGTGCAGCTCCTGCAGGTGCCGCACCCAGGCGGCCGGGTCGCCGGGCCAGCTGCGGGCCAGGTCCAGGTCGCCGGCGTCGGCGAGCTCGGCCAGCTCGGGGAGGCGGGCAGCCAGGTCGACGTCGGGGTGCACGTCGACCCGCAGCCGCCCACCGCCGGAGAGCGCGCCGGACAGCGTGGCCCGGACCAGCTCCAGCGGCTCGGGGACGTCCGGGCCCAGCCGGCCCAGGTGCAGCCCGACCGACCGCGTCTCCCGGCCGATGCCCGGGGTCGGCTCGGCCAGCGACGGGTGGGCGGCCACGATCGCCGTCCGGCCGAAACGGTCGGCGATCTCGTCGGCCGCGCCCGGGGTGAGGGTGAGCACCACCTCGGCGGTGGCCAGCAGTGCCCGGAGGTGCGCGCGGTGCCGGGTGCGGGCCGCGCCGGGGTGCGTGCCGCTGGCCACGCCCTCCAGGGCGTCCAGGTGGTGCACCGTGACGACCAGGGGGACGCCGGTGCGCCGGACGGCCATGGTCCAGGCGTCCATCTCCGGGACGGTGAGCACGTCGTGGTCGCCGTGCAGGTGCAGCACGTCGACCTCAGCGGCGTGCTCGGTGAGGTACTCGGGGTCCAGCCACGGGCTGGGCGAGCCGGCCGGGCCCACCCGGACGACGGTCTCGGGCAGCACGGCGTCCACGTACGCGCCGGCGAACGGCACGGTCGCCACCCGCAGCGGGCGCTGCGAGGACTCGTCGGGCACTGCGGTCACGCGGTCGTACGCCTCCTGCGCTCGAGCACTGCGACGCGGCAGGGGCGGTGCTCCTCGATGGGATCTGGTCAGCCGATCTCCCCTACCCGGTGTAGTCGCTGTCGAACCGACAGGCAAGGAACCGCTCACCCGTGCGGGTGGCCCCCGGCGAGCGTGGTGCCTGCCCGCAGGCCTCCCGGTCGGCTACGTTCCGCGCGGTGCGACCCGTCCTCCGGGTGGCGGACCGGGCACGAGGAGGCCGACGAGTGGACCAGCACGGCGAGCGGGGCCCGGCGGTGCTGCCCTCCGTGGACGCGCCCGACCCGGTGCCGGCCGGACGGCGGCGACGCCCCCGCGGCCCGGTGCTGACCCTGGCGGCGCTGGTCGTGGTGCTGCTCGCCAGGGCCGTGCTGTTCCTCGTGCTGTCGCTGCGGGAGGACCCGATCCGGTTCGGCAGGGACTTCGTCGTCGACCCCGCGGTCACCCTCGCCGAGGCCGACCGGCAGCTGGCCGGCTACGTGTCCGGCCGCAACGGCGTGCAGGCCGAGGACAGCCGCTGCTGGTTCGAGCGGGTCGGCCCCGACAGCGACGACGTGCAGCCCACGCTGCTCTGCGGCCCGGTGCTGTTCGTCGACGGCGACCCGGCGCGCAGCTGGCTGCGGTTCCCGCTGACCGCCACCCCGACCGGGGGCGACGTCCGGCTGGCCGTCGCCGACCTGCCCGTCGACCCCTCCCCCGGGCAGCTCGCCGACGCCGCCCTGCTCCGCCGGCCGGACGGCGGCAGCCCGCCCGACGGCTCCGGTGGGCTGCAGGTGCCGCCGCCGGCCCGGGCCGAGCCCGCGTACACCGCGGTCGGGCCCTTCCCGGGTGTCACCTACACCGCCCCGACCGGGCCCAGCCGGCTCTCCGGCCCGGCCGCCGCGGTCACCGTGACCGGGCTGGCCACCCCGGATCGGATCGGCACCGGCGACGCCGCCCGGCGACCCGCCGAGGGTGAGCGCTTCCTCGCGGTCACCTACGAGATCACCGCCGGGGAGGGCCGGTCCGCGACCCCGCCGGTGCTGACCTACCAGGCCGAGGGCGCCGCGCCGATCGCCGTCCCGGCCGGGCTGGTCGCACCGGGCACCACGGTCGAGGCGGTCGTCTCCGTGCCCGTGGACGCCGCCACGGCCGACCTCGTGGTCACCGACGCCGGCGTGGAGCAGCGGCTGTCCCTGCTCACCGGGGCACCCGGGGAGGGCAACCTGCAGGTGCTGGCGCGGCAGAACCGGCAGCTGGGGCTGGCCAGCAGCCGGCAGCTGCCCGGCACGCTGAGCGCGCCGGGCCGGGTGTCGGCCGAGTTCGACCTCACCGTCAGCGTCTCCGGCGGCTCGCTGCAGTGGTTCGCCGGCCCCGACGGCACCGACCGGCCGGCCGGCCCGGACCGGGCGCTGCTGGTGGTCGGGGTCACCCTCGCCGTCCCCGGGCTGCAGCCCGGCGCGCTGCCGCTGGGGCTGCTGTCGCTGCGCCTGGACGACGGCACGGTGCTCCGGCCGGTCGACCTCGACGACTCGGCCGACCGCGTGCTGATCGCCTTCGACGTGCCCGCCGACCTGACCAGCGCCGACCTCGTCGTCAGCGGGTCGGTGACCGCCGACGGCGACGTGACGATCGACCTCGGGGCCGGGCGGCTCACCTTCCCGGTCACCCTGCCGGCCGGCTGAGCGGGGCTCAGCCCTCGGCGCGCAGCTCGGCCAGGATCGGCCGGGCCACCGCGAGCGCGTGGTTGGCCGCCGGCACGCCGGCGTAGACGGCGGTGTGCAGGCAGACCTCGGCGATCTCGGCGTCGGTCAGGCCGTTGCGCACCGCGGCGCGCACGTGCAGCGCGAACTCGTCCCAGTGCCGCAGGGAGGCGGTGATCGCCAGGGTGAGCATGCTCCGCTCCCGGCGGGCCAGCTCCGGCCGCTGCCACAGGTCGCCCCAGGCGACCCGGGTGATGAAGTCCTGGAAGTCGGCGGTCAGCGGGGTGACCGCGGCGACCGCCCGGTCGACGTGCGCGTCGCCGAGCACCTCGCGGCGCACCCGCATCCCGGCGGCGCGGCGTTGCTCGTCGGTCTCCAGCGGCCCGTCGTCCGCAGGGTGCGCGGTCATGCGGTGCCTCCGGTGGCGTGGGTGATCAGCGCCCGGGTGACCTGCTCGGGCTGCTCCAGGTTGGCCAGGTGCGCGGCCGGGCTCAGGCTCAGGAACCGGGCACCGGGGACGCCGTCGGCGATCAGCCGCTGGTGCTCCGGCGGCACGGCCTGGTCCTCGGCGCCGGAGACGACCAGCGTGGGCACGGTGATGCTGCCCAGATCGGGGCGCTGGTCCATCCGCTCGATCGCGGCGCAGCAGCCGGCGTACCCCTCGTCGTCGGCGGCGGCGACCATCGCCTGCAGCCGTGCGACCAGGTCGGGGTGCTCGGCGGCGTACGGCGGGGTCAGCCAGCGGCCGACCACCGTCTCGGCCAGCACGGCGGTGCCCCGGGTGCGCGCGGTGTGCGCCCGCTCCCGCCAGGCGTCGGCGTTGCCGGTGTGCGCCGAGCTGCACAGCACGGCCAGGCTGGCCACCCGGTGCGGCTCGCGCACCGCCAGCCGCAGCCCGGTCATCCCGCCGATGGAGACGCCGGCGACGTGCGCCCGCTCGACCCCGAGCCGGTCGAGCAGGGCCACCACGTCGTCGGCCAGGTCGTCGATCGTGGCGTCGCCGGGCACCGCGGGTGACCGGCCGTGCCCGCGGGTGTCGTAGCGCACGACCCGGAACCGCTCGGCCAGCGCGGGCAACTGCGGGCTCCACATGGTCAGGTCCGACCCCAGGGAGTTGGACAGCAGCAGCACCGGCGCGTCGTCCGGCCCCTCGACGACGGCGTGCACCTCGACGGCGGTCACGGGTGTCCTCCCTGGACGGCGACGGTGTGGGCGGCGAGCGCGGCGTCGGTCTGGGCGCCGGCCTCCCCGGTGTCGGGGGCGGTGTCGGCGACCAGCGCCGCCCCGTCGACGTCGGCGCGCTCGAGCACGACGTCGGCCAGCGGGCGGCCCGCGGCGGCGGCCTCCCGGACGGCTGCGGCCGCCGCGTCGTGCGCCGCGTCCGCCCCGAGCGCCGGGGCGAGCGCCTCGGCCAGCGCCCCGGCCAGCTGCGCGTCGCCCGCCGCGGCGACGGTGGCGGCCATCCGGTCGGTGTCCAGCCGCAGCGAGGCCAGGCACTCGGTCAGCCAGGCGGCTGCCGAGCCGACCGTGCCCAGCAGGTCGGTGAGCGTCGGCCACTCCACGTGCCAGGTGCCCGCGCCGCGCTCGTGCTCCTGCTCCATCGCGGCGAAGAGCGTGGCCACCATGCCCGGGGCGCGCCGGGCGCAGGCCCGGGCCGAGATCGCCGCCACCGGGTTGGCCTTGTGCGGCATCGCCGAGGAACCGCCGCGGCCCTCGGCCACCTCGCTCACCTCTCCGACCTCGGTCTGGGCCAGCAGCACGACGTCCAGGGCGATGGTCGCCACCACCCCGGCGGCCGCGCCGAGCACCCCGGCGACGTCGGCGATCGGCAGCCGCACGGTCGACCACGGGACGTCGGTGCTGGCCAGCCCCAACTCGGCGGCCAGCTCGCGGCGCAGGTCGACCCCGGACCCGGCGCTCGCGGCCAGCGTGCCGACCGCACCGCCGAACTGCACCGGCAGCCCGGCCGACACCGCCGCGATCCGGCTGCGGACGCCGTCCAGCCCGGCCAGCCAGGTGGCGGCCTTGAGCCCCACCGTCACCGGCAGCGCCTGCTGCAGCAGCGTGCGGCCGATCAGCACGTCGTCCCGGTGCTCGGTGGCCAGCCGGGCGCAGGCGGTCGCCGACTCGGCCAGCGCCTGGTCGATCAGCTGCAGGCCGCGGCGGGCCAGCAGCATCGCCGCGGTGTCCACCACGTCCTGGCTGGTGGCGCCGGGGTGCACCGCCCGGGCGGCGTGCGGGCCGACCACGTCGCGCAGCGCCCGCACCAGCGGCGGCACCGGGTTGCCGGCGTCGCCCGCGTGCCGGTGCACGGTGGCGAGGTCCAGCCGGGCCGGGTCCGCGCAGGCACGGCTGACCTCCTCGGCCGCCGTGCCGGCCACCAGCCCCACCCGGGCGGCGGCCCGGGCCAGGGCGCCCTCCACCTCCAGCAGGGCGACCAGCCAGGCGTCCCCGGCCGGCACGGGGCCGCGGGCGAACGTCGCGTCGAGGATCACGCGGCCATCCTGTCGGTCGGGGTGCTCACACCGCGAAGAAGACCGTCTCGCGGTCCCCCTGCAGGCGGATGTCGAGCCGGTAGCCGTCCTCGCTGGGCTGCGCGACGAGCGTGGCGCGGGCGGCGTCGTCGGGGAGGCCGCGCAGCACGACGTCCTCGGCGTTGGCCGCCGCCTCGTCGGCGAAGTAGACCCGGGTGACCAGCCGGTCGAGCAGGCCGCGGGCGAACACCGAGACGTCGACGTGCGGCGCCTGCCAGCCGCCCTGGCCGTCGGGCACCCGGCCGGGCTTGAGGGTCAGCACCCCGTACTCACCGTGCGGCTCGACGGTGTGCGACCGGCCGAGCCCGCGGAAGGCCGGGAACCGGCGCTCACCGGCCGGTGCGTCGGGGTGGTCGAAGTGCCCGTCGGGGTCGGCCTGCCAGGTCTCGATCATCGCGTCGGGCACCAGGTCGCCGTTGCCGTCGTACACCCGGCCGCGCAGCCAGATGGCGCCGTCCGTGCCCTCCGGGACGGCGTACGGCCCGTCGTCCCAGGTCAGCCCGATGGCGAGGTAGGGGCCCACGGTGGAGCTCGGGGTGGTGCCCAGCCGGAACGGCTCGTCCAGGAAGCCGCTGCCGCGCCGGGGGGTGCTCGGCCGGCGGTCGTCGGTGTCGTCGGCGGCCCGGACCAGCGGCGACGGGTGCGCGCTGCTGACCTGCCCGTCACCCAACTGCTCGGCGCTCCGCTGGTCGGCGCTCACGCCACGTCCCCGTCGTCGTCGGTCTCGAACGGGGTCTGGTCCCGCCCCCGCAGCACGATGTCCCAGCGGTAGGCCAGCGCCCAGTCGGGCTGGGTGCGCTCCAGGTCGAAGCGGCTGATCGCGCGGTGCCGCGCGGCCGGGGGCACGGAGTTGAAGATCGGGTCCTGGCCGAACAGCGGGTCGTCCGGGAAGTACATCTGGGTGACCAGCCGCTGGGTGAAGGCCTGGCCGAAGAGGCTGAAGTGGATGTGCGCCGGCCGCCAGGCGTTGTGGTGGTTGCCCCACGGGTAGGCGCCGGGCTTGACGGTGGTGAACTCGTACCGGCCCAGGCCGTCGGTGACCACCCGGCCCAGCCCGTCGAAGTGCGGGTCCAGCGGCGCCGGCCAGTTGTCGACGACGTGCCGGTAGCGGCCGGCGGCGTTGGCCTGCCACACCTCGACCAGCGCGTGCGGCACCGGCCGGCCGTCGCTGTCGAGCACCCGGCCGTGCACGATGATCCGCTGGCCCTGGGCCTCGCCGCCCGAGCGCAGCGTGAGGTCGGCGTCGGCGGCGGTGACCCGGTCCTCGCCGAGCACCGGGCCGGTCACCTCGGTCAGCCGGTGCGGCAGGTCGACCGGGGTGCGCAACGGCGCCCGCAGCGCGGTGCTCCGGTAGCCGGGGTAGGCGACCGGCGTGCGACTCTCCTCGCGTTCACGGAGGTAGCGGGGCACGACCAGCGCACTGTCCGACGCGGGGCGCGGCGCCCGAGGTGTGGTCCCGGTCATGTCCGGGACCGTACGACCCGGGTCTACCGTGCCCAAGCGAGGACTTCCGCTGAGGGGAAGGGCGGCGACGTGGCCGGTGGAGCAGGAGCTGGTGGCCGCTCGGTCACCTCACGCGCGCTCGGCGTCCTGGACGCCTTCGACGCCGAGCACCCCCGGCTGACGCTGTCCCAGGTGGCCGAGCGGTCGGGCACCCCGCTGACCACCGCCCACCGGCTGCTCGCCGAGCTCGCCGCCTGGGGTGCCCTCGCCCGCCGCCCCGACGGCCGCTACGAGATCGGCCGGAAGCTGTGGGACCTCGGGCTGCTCGCGCCGGTGCAGCTCGAGCTGCGCCAGGTCGCCAGCCCCTTCCTGCTCGACGTGCACACCGCCACCCGGGACACCGTGCACCTGGCGGTCCGCGACGGCACGAAGGCGCTCTACGTGGAGCGGATCTCCGGCCGCGAGTCGGTGCCGGTGGTCAGCCAGGTGGGCAGCCGCCTGCCGCTGCACGCCACCGGGGTGGGCAAGGTGCTGCTCGCCTCGGCCCCGGACGACGTGGTGGAGCAGGCACTGGCGCAGGCGACCCGGGAGACCCGGCACACCGTCGTCGACCGCCGGCTGCTGAGCCGGGAGCTCGCCGAGGTGCGCCGCCGCGGCCTGGCCCGCACCGCCGAGGAGATGTCCCTGGGCGCGGCGTCGGTCGCCGTCCCGGTGACCGTCGACCGGCCCACCGGCCCCGTCGTCGTGGCCGCCCTGGGCATCGTCGTCCCGGCGCACCGGCGCGACGTCGGTCGGCTGTCCCCGGTGCTCCAGGTGGCCGCCCGGGGCATCGGACGGGCGCTGCGCGGCAGCGAGCAGTTCCGCTGACCGCTTCCGCCCAGCGGGGTCCGCAGGTCGCCGTCCGCCGGTAGCCGGGGTCACACTCCGACCGTGCGCACCCAGGTGGGGATCATCGGAGCGGGACCGGCCGGACTGCTGCTGTCCCGGCTGCTGCAGCTCCAGGGCATCGACACGGTGGTGCTGGAGAGCCGGTCACGGCTGTACGTCGAGGGCCGGATCCGCGCCGGCATCCTGGAACAGCACACCGTGCAGACGCTGGTCGACGCCGGCGTGGGCGGCCGGCTGCAGCGCGAGGGGCTGCCGCACGACGGCATCCACCTGCAGCACCCCGGCGTCCGCCACCACCTGGACTTCCCGCAGCTGTGCGGCCGCCGGGTGTGGGTCTACGGCCAGACCGAGGTGGTCAAGGACCTGGTCGCCGCCCAGCTGGACGACGGCCCGCCACTGCTGTTCGAGGTCTCCGACGTGGCACCCGAGGACGTCGACACCGACGCGCCCCGGATCCGGTTCACCGACGCCGAGGGCGTCCCGCAGGTGCTCGAGTGCGACGTGGTCGCCGGCACCGACGGCTTCCACGGCGTCTCCCGGCCGGTGGTCACCGCCGGCGCCGGCGGCCGCACCTGGGAGCGCACCTGGCCCCACGCCTGGCTGGGCATCCTGGCCGACGTCGCGCCGAGCGAGGACGAACTGGTCTACGCCTGGCACCCCGACGGGTTCGCCCTGCTCTCGATGCGCTCGCCCTCGGTCTCCCGGCTCTACCTGCAGGTCGACCCCACCGAGCGGATCGAGGACTGGTCCGACGACCGGATCTGGGACGGGCTCTCGACCCGGTTCGCCCTGGACGGCTGGGAGCTGCAGACCGGCCCGGTGACGGAGAAGTCGATCCTGCCGATGCGCTCGTTCGTCAGCGCACCCATGCGGCACGGCCGGCTCTTCCTCGCCGGCGACGCCGCGCACATCGTGCCGCCCACCGGCGCCAAGGGGCTCAACCTCGCCGTCGCCGACGTCACCCTGCTCGCGCAGGCGCTGGTGCGGCTGCTGACCGAGGGGCGGACCGACCTGGTCGACAGCTGGTCCGACCGGGCGCTGGCCCGGGTCTGGCGCGCCACCCACTTCTCCTGGTGGATGACGTCGCTGTTCCACCGCTCCGGCGACGACCTCGACGCGCAGCTGCAGCTCTCCCAGCTGCGCCGCCTCTGCACCTCCGAGACCGCCGCCCGCGAGCTCGCCGAGAACTACACCGGCCTCCCCCTCGACCTCTGGTGAAGGACCCTCCTGCCCCCCACCACTCGCAGGCTCGTGGCGGGCCCCTGCAGGAGGGCCGTCATCACGCGGGCTCGGCGGGGGCGGAGGCGTGGCGGCCGGAGCCGGCGAGGGTGGCGACCAGACCGAGGACGGCGTAGGCCGCGAGCACCAGGCAGGCCTGCCCGGCCCCGGCACCGCCGAAGTAGACGATGCCGCGGACGGCGTCGGTGCCGGCGCCCGGCGGCAGCCACGGCCCGATCGCCGCCCAGAACGGCGGCAGCAGCGGCGCCGGGTACGCGCCACCGGCGCTGGGGTTGCCCAGGACGACGAACAGCAGGATCGCCAGGCCGATGCCGAGCAGCCCGGTCCAGACCTGCAACGCCATGGTGAAGGCGCCGACGGCGAAGACCAGCAGCGCACCGAAGGCCGACAGTGCGACCAGGTGCCCGTCGAAGACGTCGAGCACGGGCCCGGTGATCAGCGCGCCGCCGACGCCGGAGACGACGGCGTAGACCGCCAGCGCCCCGAGCCGGACGGCGCCGCGGCCCCGGGTGAGCGGCCGGGAGCCGGCACTGACGCCGATGATGGAGGCGACCAGGTAGCCGCCGACCACCCAGCCGACGGCGAGGTAGAAGGCCGACAGCCCGCGGGCGTCGCCCGCGGCGGCGGGCAGCACGTCATCGGTGGTCAGCGTGCGCTGCTGGGCGGCGTCGGCGGCGGTCAGCACCTGCTCCAGTGCCGAGCTCACCGCACCACCCTCGGCGCCGGCGACCTGCAGGGTGTCCTCGGCCCCGGCGCCCAGCAGCAGCACGCCGTCGACCTCGCGGTCGCGCAGCAGCTCGGTGGCGTCGGCCGCGCCGCCCGCGACCCGGGCGTCCAGCGGGTCGCCGTCCAGCCCGTTCAGCTGCGCCACGACGGACTCCGCCGTCCCGGCCGGTGCGCCGTCCGGCGCCACCACGGCCAGCGGGACCTCACGCGGGGTGGGGGCGTGGAACGCCCCGACGTAGCTGAGCACGAAGCCCAGCTGGAGCAGCAGCACCCCGACGACCAGGACGGCGGCCCGGCGGGTGACGCCGGGCAGCAGCTCACGCCGGGGAGCCTCGTGCAGTCCGTGTGCGCCGGCCATCCCGGCCTCCTCGATACTCATCGGTATTGGATACCGATCAGTATGCTCTGGTGGTGTGACCAGCACGAGCCCTGCGGGTGCGACCCCGCGCACACCCCGCCCCCGCAAGGACGAGGTGCGCGCCCGGGTGCTGCACGCCGCCGGCCAGGTCTTCGCCGAGCGCGGGTTCTCCGCTGCCAGCCTGGACCAGGTCGCGGCGGCAGCGGGCTTCACCAAGGGCGCGGTCTACTCCAGCTTCGGCAGCAAGGACGAGCTGTTCCTGGCCCTGATGGACGCCGAGGTCGCCCGGCGGGTCGAGGAGGTCGAGGCGGCCCTGCGCACCACCACCGACCTGCCCGGCGCACTGGCCGCCGTGGGCGCGCAGCTCACCGCCCGGGACACCACCTGGCAACTGCTGTTCCTGGAGTTCTGGCAGCGCGCCGTCCGCGACCCGCAGGTGCGCCGCGCCTTCGTCGCCTCGCGCCGCGACCTGCGGGCCCGGATCGCCGAGGTGGTGCGGCGCTTCCTCGCCGACCACCCGGTGCGCACCGGGTGGGACGCCGAGTCGCTCACCGTGGTGCTGATCGCCCTCACCCACGGGCTGGCGGTGGAGGCGCTGCCCGACCCGGCCGCCGTCCCGGACGGGTTGCTGACCCGGGTGCTGGCCGACCTGGTGGACCCCGAGCAGCCCTGACCCCTGGCACATCTCGCTCCGGGGGGTCGACGAGTCGACTCGTCAACTGTCAGACTCCCCGGACCAGCGGCCCCATCTTCGGTGACTTCTGCCCGGCGCAGGTCCGAACACGGACCGGTCCTCTCCACTAACTTCCAGTACATGCTCTCGACGCTCTTGGTCATCGCCGGTGTGTTCGGCGGGCTGTTCGTGCTGCTCTCCCTGATCGTGCACCTCAGCGCGCGCCCGGCGACCCGCACCGAGACGACGGGCCCGCGCACCACCCCCTGGGTGGCCGACGCCGGACAGCCCCACCCCGACGCGTGGGCGCCGCTGTCCACCACCAGCACCCAGATCCGCGCGATCCGCTGACCCCGGCGGTCACCGGCGGTCACCGCCGTCCCGGCTGAGTCACCTCGTCCGTGCAGTTAGGCTCCGCCCGATGACCAGCGACTCGCCCCCGCTGCAGGTCTACCCGATCGGGCAGCTGATCGGCGTGCGCGCGGTCGTGGACCAGTTCGACGTCCGCGTCGGCGCGGCCCTGCACAGCCTCACCTCCGCCGAGTTCGGCGTCTGGGCGATGGCGCACGGCCCCGCCGACCACGTGGCCCGCCCCTGGACGCCCGACGCCCTGGCCGACCAGGCCGCCTCGGTGGGCCTGCCCGACTGCGGCCGCCGGCTGACCGAGCTGGCCGAGCAGGGGCTCGTGGCGCTCGCCGCGCCCGGCACAGCGTCGGCCCGGGCGCTCGCCGACCGGGTGCGGATGGTGCCGCTGGTGCTCGGGCTGGGCAACAGCGCCGAGGCCCCCGACGCCTACTCCGTCGGCCTGCCCGGCCGCCCGCTGGCCGTGCTGTCGGCCGCCGCCTACGACCTGTTCGAGTGGGCGCACATGGAGACGAGCCTCTGGCACGCCTGCGAGGGCGCCGCGGCCACCGCCGCCCGGGTGGGGATCACCGACACCACCGCCACCGACCCGGAGGCGCTGCTCACCTCGCTGCTGGGCGACCTGCACCGGCTGCTCACACCGAACGCGGTGCACCTGGACACCTGGGCGGTCAGCTGATGTACACCGAACCGCTGGTCTTCCCCCTCGGCCACCCGATGGGCCCCTTCCACCAGCACCGCGGCGCGCCACCGGCCTACTGGGTCGTCCGGCTCGGCTGGGACAGCCCGCTGCTGCCCGGCCAGGCCAGCGCCGACGTCTGGCGGCTGGCGCACGGGCTGCCCGACCGGGTGCACGACGAGCCGTGGACCCGGTCGGCGCTGCGCGAGGCGGCGCTGGAGGCCGGCATGACCGACAGCGACACCGTGCTGGACACCCTGGTCGAGCGCGGCCTGGTGGTGGAGCTGACCCCCGGGTCCGAGGACGCCGCCGAGTTCGCCCGCACCCACCGGGTGCAGTCGCTGCTGCTCGGGCTCGGCCAGCCGGCCGACCGGCCCGGCGTCGACGGCATCGGCCTGCTCGGCATGCCGCCGCTGGCCCAGGTGCACCCGGCGACCTACGAGTTCTGGCAGTGGGGCCACCTGTGGCCCACGCTGGCCGAGGCGGCCGAGGGGCTGGCCGAGATGGCCGCCCGGGACCCGCAGCACACTCGACACCAGGCCGACCCGGTCGCGGTGCTCGACCGGTTGTTCCGGGAGCTGCACGGGCTGCTGTGCGGCAACGCCGTCTACCTGGACCGCTCGCTGGCCGTCGCCGACGCCGCCCGCAACGCCGGCGGCTGACCCGCGCTCAGCCGGCGGTCATCAGCTCGGCGGCCCGCTCGCCGACGGCCACCGCCGTCGCCGCGGGCCCCCGGGAGGGCACCCGGGGCAGCACCGAGGTGTCCACCACCCGCAGTCCCTCGACCCCGCGCACCCGCAGGTGCTGGTCGACCACCGCGCCCGGGTCCGACGCCGGCCCCATCCGGGCGCTGCCGGCCAGGTGCACCGCGGTGGCCAGGTGCGTCCGGACCCAGCGGTCCAGCTCCCGGTCGTCGCCCAGGACGGCGTCGGGCAGGCCGGTGCGCTCGGCCACCAGCGGCGCGAACGCCGGTGTGCGCAGCAGCTCGGCGGCCAGCCGGACCCCCGCGCGCAGCCGTTCCCGGTCTGCCGCCGCGGTCAGGTAGTGGTAGCGGATCCGCGGCTGGGCCAGCGGGTCGCCACTGGTCAGGGTGATCTCCCCGCGGCTCTCCTCCTGCTGCAGGGCGACCGCGAGGTAGAGGTCGTCCCGCCGGCGGGCGGAGTCCAGCAGCCGCGCCGGGGAGGCACCGCGCAGCGCGCGCAGCGTCGCCCGCGGACGGCGCAGCAGGTCGACCGCGCCCGACCGGCCCGAGGCGCGGGACAGCATGACCCGGCTGAACGGCTTGAGCCACGGCATGACCTCGAGGTGGTCGGCGGTGTTCAGCGCGGTGGCCAACGGCAGGAGGTCCCGCGACATGGGCGTGCGGCGGGCGGGCCGCCAGGTGACGTAGACGTCGGGGTGGTCGGTGAAGTCCCGCCCCACCCCGGGCACGTCGGCCACCACCTCGACACCCGCTGACCGCAGCTGGTCGGCCGGGCCGATCCCGGACAGCAGCAGCAGGTGCGGTGAGCCGACCGCCCCGGCCGCCAGGACCACCTCGGCGGCGTGCACCGGCCCGTGGTCGGTCTGCACCCCGACCGCCCGTCCGCGCTCCACCAGCACCCGGGTGACCCGGACGCCGCCGCGGACGGTCAGCCCCGGGGCGCCTCGGCGCGGGGACAGGTAGGCCATCGCGGTGTTCACCCGGACCCCGTCGGCGACGGTGAAGGGCACCGGCCCGTGCCCGGGCGGGCCATCGCCGTTCTTGTCCGGCTCCGCGGGGAAGCCGAGCGCGTCGCAGGCACCGGCGAACGCGTCGGTCACCGGGTGCGACCGGTGCACCCGGGTGACCGGCAGCGGCCCGGCCGCGCCGTGCCCGGGCAGGTGGCCGAAGTCGGCGTCGGCCTCGCACCGGCGGAAGGCCGGCAGCAGCGCGTCGGCGGACCACAGGTCGTTGCCCTCGGCGGCCCAGCCGTCCAGGTCGGCCCGGGTGGCCCGCATGAAGTAGGTGCCGTTGAGCGCACTCGACCCGCCCAGCACCCGGCCCCTCGGCACCGGCCAGCGCAGGTCGTCGGTCAGCTCGCCGGTCAGCTCCCAGTTCGCCGGGTGCCCCGGGGTGGCCGCGCCCATCGTGGTGGCGTCCCGCAGCACCGCCGGGAAGTCCTCCGGACGGCGGTGGTCCGCACCGGCCTCCAGCAGCAGGACCCGGCGGCCGGCGTCGACGAGCCGGGCGGCCAGGACGCACCCGGCGGAGCCCGCACCGACGACCACGACGTCCCAGTCGCCGGTCACCGCCCTGCCGGTCACCGCCGTGCCGTCCGGCGGTCAGGCACGGCGCACCCGGTCGCCGTCCTCGACCACCCGGCCCTCGGCCCGCAGCTTGGCCAGCGTGGCGCGGGTCGACTGGGCGGCGGCCGGCCACACGCTGCGCGGCACCGCCGCGTAGACGGTGGCGACCAGCTCCGGCACCGTCCGGGGTCCGTCGGTGAGCGCGTCGAGCAGCTGCTGCTCCCGGTGCGCCCGGTGGGCGAGGTAGAAGCGCAGCACCGCGCCCGGGTCCTCGGTCAGCTCCGGACCGTGGCCGCAGTACAGGGCCGAGGGCCCCAGGTCGTGCACCCGGCGCAGCGACTCGAGGTAGGCCAGCACGTCGCCCTCGGGGTGGGTGACCACCGAGGTGCCACGGCCCAGCACGTGGTCGCCGACCAGCACCGCACCGGACGCGAGCCGGAACGCCAGGTGGTCGGCGGTGTGCCCGGGGGTGGCGACGACCTCCACGGTGGTACCGGCCAGCCGCAGGGTCTCCCCCGGCTGCAGCAGGCGCCCGCCGGGGCCGGCGACCTGCGGGCTGGCCGCGCCCACCGGGGCGCCGAACCGCCGGCCCCACGGCTGGGCCGCCTCGGCGTGGTCGCCGTGGTGGTGGGTGACCAGCACCGCGACCACCCGCGCACCGCGTGCTCCGGCGGCGGCCTCGACGGCGGCCAGGTGCGCCGGGTCGTCGGGACCGGGGTCGACGACCACGACCTGACCGGACCCGGGCTCGCCCACCAGGTGGGTGTTGGTGCCGTCGAGGGTCATCGGCGAGGGGTTGGGGGCGAGCACCCGGGTCACCAGGGGCTCGGGCTGCGCCACCCGTTCCATCGCACCCGGCGCGGGCAGGTCCCAGCCGGTCCGCGGGTCGACGGGGGCGCTCACCGGCTGGACGCTATCCCCACCGGCCGCCGTCCGCGCGCTCCCCACCGGCGGCCTCCCGCGCGCCCCCCACCGGCCACCCCGCCGCCCGCCGGCAGCCCCCGGCCGTCCGTGGCCGGCGGCTAGCGTGGACGCATGCGCCTTCCTCCCGTCCTGGCCTCAGGGGTCTCCGCCGCCGCGGCCCTCGTCCTGCTGACCGCGTGCGGCGGTGACGACTCCGCGGAGTCGTCGGCGAGCACCTCGTCGGCGTCCGGCAGCGGCTCGTCGTCGGCCACCTCGAGCGCGTCGGGGTCCTCGGCCGCCGGCGGCTCCAGCGACGAGGAGGTGCAGGCGTTCTGCAGCCAGGCCCAGAGCGTCTTCACCGAGCTGGACACGGCCTTCCAGGGCGCCAACGACCCGGCCCAGCTGCCGGCGCTGCTGCAGCAGGCCACGGACGCGTTCGAGTCGGTCGACCCGCCGGCCGAGATCGAGGGCTCCTGGACCGCCTTCTCCGACTCGCTCGGCGGCCTCGCCGACAGCGCGGCCAGCACCGACCTGACCACGCCCGAGGGGCTGGCCCAGTTCCAGCAGCAGTACGAGCAGCTCACCGCCGACGCCACCGCCGCCCAGGGCGACGTGGAGCAGTACGTGACGGCCAACTGCCCGGGGGCGGGTGCCGCCCCGACCAGCTGACCCCGCCGACGACGACGGCCCGGCACCTCTCCACGAGGTGCCGGGCCGTCGTCGTCCGCGGTGCGGTCAGCAGCCGCTGATGTTGATCCCGCGGGCCCGCAGCCAGGGCACCGGGTCGACCTGCCCGCCGTACATCGCCCCGCCCGGGTGCACCTCGAAGTGCAGGTGCGGGCCGGTCGACTGACCGCGGTTGCCGACCTCGGCGATCCGCTCGCCGGCCGCGACCCGATCGCCGGCGCGGACGGAGTAGGTGTTGACGTGCCCGTAGACGGTGACCGCGCCGTCGTCCCCGCGGATGTAGACCGCGAGCCCGAAGCCGGTGGCCGGGCCGGCGCGCTGCACGACCCCGGCGGCGGCGGCGTAGACCGGCGTGCCGATCGGGGCGGCGATGTCGACGCCGTGGTGCGTGACCCCCCAGCGCGCGCCGTAGCAGCTGCTGGTGCGGCCGATGGCCGGGCGCACGTACCCGGCGCCGCCGGAGTCGGCGACCTCGGCCTCGGCCGCGGCGGCCGCGGCGGCCGCGGCACGCGCCCGCTCCTCGGCGAGCCGGGCGGCCTCCTCCTCGGCCGCCTTCTGGGCCAGCCAGGTCTGGTAGGCGTTGCGCGCACCCTGCAGCTGCAGGAGGGCCACCTGGGCGTCCTGCAGCTGCTGCTCCAGCTGCGCCTTCTGCGCCGCCACCTCGTCCAGGGCGGCCTGCTGGCCGGCCAGCTGGGCGTCGGCCTCGGCCTTCGCCGCCGCCGCGGCCGCCTCGGCGCCGGCCGCCTCGTCGCGGGCCGAGCGCGCCGCGGCCTCGGCGGTGGCCTGCTGCACCTGCGCGGACTCCAGCACGCCGAGGACGTCGACCCGGTGGTCGCCGACGTAGGCGAGCAGGGCCGCCTTCTGCACCAGCTCGGTCGGGCCCTCGGCGTCGAGCAGGGCCATCCCGCTGGGCAGGTCCCCGCCGTTCTTGTAGGTGTCCCGCGAGTACTCCGCGATCCGGGCCTGGGCCGCGACGACGGCGTCGGTCGCCGCCTGCAGCTGGGCCGCGGCCTGGTCGGCGACGGCCTGAGCGGCCAGCCGGGCCTCCTCGGCGATCAGGTAGGCGGTGCCGGCGGCCTCGGCCTGCCACTGCACCTGCTGCAGCCGGGCCTCGGTCGCAGCGACCAGCCCGGCGATCCGGCCCACCTCGGCGGCGGCGGCGTCCTGGGCCGCCTGCGCGCCGGTGATCTGCTCGTCGCTCGGGTTCTCCGGCGCAGCCTGCGCCGTGCCGCCGCCGGCGCCGACCAGCACGGCCGCCACCACCGTGGCCAGCGCCGCCGACGCCAGCCGGGGGGTGCGCCGTCGGGGCGGGCGTCCCGGGGCTCGCGCGGCGAGCCCCCGGGTCGGGCGCAGCGGATGCTGCGACATGGTCGCTCCCTGGGGAAGGGGGAAGGGTGAGCACCTCGAGGGTCGCACCCGCACCACCAGTCCCAAAGACAACACGCGGCGCGACGCTCAGATCACGCCGGGTGATCATCAGCCCCCTGGCGGACGCTCCAGCTCCTCCGCGAGCCGGGTCAGCTCGTCACCGCCGGCCATCATCTCGGTCAGCTCCTCGCGGCTCAGCTCACCCTTCGCGAAGTCGCCCATGCTCCGCCCCCGGTTGAGCAGCAGGAACCGGTCGCCCACCGGGTGCGCGTGGTGCGGGTTGTGGGTGATGAACACCACGCCCAGCCCCCGGTCGCGCGCCTGGGCGATGTAGCGCAGCACCACACCCGCCTGCTTCACCCCGAGCGCGGACGTCGGCTCGTCGAGGATGAGCACCCGGGCACCGAAGTGCACCGCCCGGGCGATCGCCACCGACTGCCGCTCACCGCCGGAGAGGGTGCCCACCGGCTGGTCGGGGTCGCGGATGTCGATGCCCATCGCGGCCAGCTCACGCCGGGTCACCTCCTTCGCGGTGGCCCGGTCGAACCGGCGGAACGGGCCCCAGCCCGTGGTCGGCTCCGACCCCAGGAAGAAGTTCCGCCAGATCGCCATCAGCGGGATCATCGCCAGGTCCTGGTAGACCGTGGCGATCCCCGCGTCCAGCGCGTCCCGCGGCGCCCCGAACTCCACCGGCGACCCGTCGAGCAGCAGCTCGCCGCGCGTGGGGCGGTGCACCCCGGCCAGCACCTTGATCAGCGTCGACTTGCCGGCGCCGTTGTCCCCGAGCACGCAGGTCACCTCACCCGCACGGACGGCGGTGGAGATGCCGTCCAGGGCGATGACCGAGCCGAAGTCCTTGCCGATGCCACGCAGCTCCAGCAGCGGGGCGCCCTGCCCGTGGTCGCCGCCCGTGGCGCGCGTCGCCCCGGTCATCGCCGGGCCGCCTCGGCGTAGCGGCGCACCAGCCGGTTGGTCAGCACCGCGAGCAGCAGCATCGCGCCGAGGAAGAAGTAGAACCAATCGGCGTCCCAGTTGAGGTAGACGATCCCCTGCTGGGTCATCCCGAAGATCAGCGCACCGAGCGCCGCGCCGACGGCCGAGCCGAAGCCACCGGTCAGCAGGCACCCACCGATCACCGCCGCGACGATGTAGATCAGCTCCTGCCCGGTGCCGGTGTTCGCCTGCACCGAGGTCAGCCGCACGGCGGTGATCGAGCCGACCAGCCAGGCCGCCCCGGCGGTGGTCATGAACAGCGCGATCGTGGTGCGCCGCGCCGGGACGCCGACGTTGCGGCTGGCCACGTCGTCGCCCCCGGTGGCGAACACCCAGTTGCCGAACCGGGTGCGCAGCAGCACCCAGCTGGCCACCGCGGTGAGCAGCAGCCACCACACGATCGCGATCCGGAACGGCTGCCCGAAGACGCTGATCGTCGAGGCCAGCACCAGCTCGGCGGAGTGGTAGCCGGGCGCGTCGGCCAGCCCGCGCACCTGGACGGTGCCGGTGAACAGCTTGGTCAGCCCCAGGTTCAGGCCCTGCAGCATCAGGAAGGTGCCCAGCGTGATGATGAAGCTGGGCAGGCCGGTGCGGGTCACCAGCCAGCCGTTGAGGAAGCCGATCGCCAGCGCCAGCACACCGGCCGCGGCGATCGCCACCCAGATGTTCTGCCCCAGCTCGACCGCCACGATCCCGACCGTCAGCGCGGTCGTGCCGGTCATCACGCCGGCGGAGAGGTCGAAGTGCCCGCCGATCATCAGCAGCGCGACGGCGACCGCCATGATCCCCAGCGTCGAGGCGACGTCCAGCCAGTTCGCCACCCCGCTCAGCGAGCGGAAGACGCCGGACTGGGCGGAGAAGAACGCCAGGATGGCGATCGCCCCGATCAGCGACCCGATCTCCGGCTTGACCAGCAGCCGTCGTCCGAGCCCGACGGAGGCGATCCGCTCGTCGGTGCGCGCCGTCCGGTCGACCGGCGCCTGGCTGGTGGCGCTCAGCGGGTGCCCGCCGATGCGAGCTCGGCGATCTCGTCGACGTTCTCGCTGTCGACGATCCCCGGGCCGGTGAGCACGGGCTGGCCGCCACCGACGGTGTTCAGGTTCTCCGCGTAGAGCTTGAGCATGACGATCGGCAGGTAGCCCTGCTCGAACTGCTGCTGGTCGACCGCGAAGGCCACCGTGCCGTCCTGGATGGCGGAGATGACGTCGCCGTTGAGGTCGAAGGTGGCGATCTCCACGTCGGCCCCGGCGTCGGAGGCGGCGGCCGCCGCCACCGGTGCCACCGCGGAGTTCAGCGTGAGGACGGCGTCGATCGAGTCGTCGCTCTGCAGCTGCGAGGTGATCGTCGACTGCGCGGACTGCAGGTCGTTGATGTCCACCTGCAGCAGCCGGACGTCGGTGCCCAGCCCCTGGGAGGCACCCGCGCAGCGCTGCTCCAGGCCGATGTTGCCGGCCTCGTGCACGACGCACAGCACGTTCTGCGCGCCGTCGGCGGCCAGCCGCTGCCCGGCGCCGATGCCGGCGATCGTCTCGTCCTGGCCGACGTGCCCGATCGCACCGAACTCGGCCGACTCAGCGGCCCCGGAGTTGATCGTGACCACCGGGATGCCGGCCTCGACCGCCGCGGAGATGGAGTCCTGCAGGGCGTCGGGGTTGGCCATCGAGACGACGATGCCGTCGACGTCCTGGTTGACCGCGGCCTCGATGAGCTGCGACTGGCGCTGCGGGTCGCCGTCGCTCTGGTAGTCGACCCCGACCCCGAGGTCGTCACCGGCGGCCTGCGCACCGTTCTGCACGACGTCCCAGAAGGCGTCCCCGGCCGAGCCGTGGGTGACGACGGCGAAGTCCAGGTCGCCCGAGGCCGAGGCCCCGCCGCTGTCCCCACCGCTGTCCCCGCCGCCGGAGTTCTCGGTGGAGCAGCCGACGAGCAGCAGGGGCGCCGCCAGGGCGAGTGCGAGCAGCCGGGTGGGTCGAGCCATGGTGTGCCAGTTCCTCAATGTCGTCGCTCCTGTGTGGCGGCGCAGCACTGCCCCGCCGGTCACTCCCCCACGTCCCTGGACTCGGGACGCCTGGGGGCAGTCTGCGGCACCAGGCCGCGCCGGTGCCTGTCGTCAGCCCCTGATCATGCCCGCCCGCGCCGCCGGACACGGCACTGACCTCCTGATCGACACCAGGTCGTTGCCCGCCGGCCCCACGCGCGAGCGCACGCGCGCGTGGGGCGACCGCCGCGCGCCTAGGCTGCCCGACGTGGACGTGATGGCCTCCGGGCATGAACAGGTCGTCTTCTGCTCCGACCCGGAGTCGGGGCTGCGCGCGGTGATCGCGGTGTACTCCACCGCGCTCGGCCCGGCGCTGGGCGGCACCCGCTTCTTCCCCTACGCCTCCGAGGAGGCCGCGGTCGCCGACGCGCTCGCGCTGTCGAAGGCGATGGCCTACAAGAACAGCCTGGCCGGCCTCGACCTGGGCGGCGGCAAGGCGGTGATCATCGGCGACCCGCGCACCGACAAGACCGAGGCGCTGCTGCGGGCCTACGGCCGGTTCGTGGAGAGCCTGGGCGGCCGCTACCTGACCGCCTGCGACGTGGGCACCTACAACGCCGACCTGGACGTCGTCGCCCGGGAGACCCGCTTCGCGCACGGCCGGTCCGAGGCCTTCGGTGGCTGCGGCGACTCCTCGGTGCTCACCGCCTTCGGCGTCTTCCAGGGCATGCGCGCCGCCGCCCAGCACCGCTGGGGCGCACCCACGCTGGCCGGCCGCACGGTCGCCGTCGCCGGGGTGGGCAAGGTCGGCAGCTGGCTGGTCGACCGGCTGGTCGCCGACGGTGCCTCCGTCCTGGTCACCGACGTCGACCCCGGCGCCGTGGCGCGGGTGCGCGCCCGGCACCCGCAGGTCACCGCCGTCGCCGACACCGAGACCCTGGTGCGCACCCCGCACGACGTCTACGCCCCGTGCGCCCTCGGTGGCGCGCTGGACGACGAGACGGTCGCCGCGCTGCCCGCGGAGGTCGTCTGCGGTGGCGCGAACAACCAGCTGGCCCACGAGGGGACGGCGCAGCTGCTGCTCGACCGCGGCGTGCTCTACGCCCCCGACTACCTGGTCAACGCCGGCGGCGTGATCCAGGTCGAGGACGAGCGGCACGGCTTCTCCTTCGCCCGGGCCGAGGCGAAGGCCACCTCGATCTTCGATGTCGCGCTCCGGGTGTTCGCCGCCGCCGACGCCGAGGGGGTCTCCCCCGCGGTCGCCGCCGACCGGCTCGCCGAGGAGCGGATGCGCTCCGTCGGCCGCCTGGCGACCATCCGGCTGCCCCGCTGAACCCCGTCGGGAGGGGCCCCAGCGCCCGTCCCGAGTGAGACCCGGGTCACGGATCACCTCCCGACGAGGGGGCTGGGGGGTGGGACGCGTGCTCGTGACCGATACGTGTCGTAAGCTCGGCCCAGGACACAGTCACTCAGTCGGGGTCGCCACACGGGCCGTCCAGCCCAGTGCTGGGCGACCCGAACTCCGTCACGAGGGGGTCGAGCCATGGGGCGCGGCCGAGCGAAGGCCAAGCAGACACGCGTGGCCCGTGAGCTCAAGTACAGCTCACCCAACACCGACCTCACGGCCTTGCAGCGCGAGCTCGCTGGCCAGCCGTCGTCGTTCCCCTCCCGGGGGCCGAAGGACGACGACGAGGAAGAGCCGTACGCCGGTGCTTGGTCACAGGACGACGAGGACGACGACTGGGCTGCCAGCCGTTGACCAGCTGAGCCCCCGGGCCCAGTGACTCGTTCCAGGGCGACACCACGGCACCGCAGGGTGCCTCGGTGTCGCCCTGCGCGTGCACTCCGAACGGCGTCAGCCCCGCACCGGCCCCCCGGGTCAGGTGCGGGGCTGCTGCCGGTTCAGCGGTAGGAGCCCACCAGCCGGGCCCGGTCCGCACCGTCGGCGGCGTCGGCCGTCGCGCCGATGGTGCCGGCCACCCATGCGGGCACCCCGCGGTCGGTCAGCAGCGCGACCGCCCGGTCGGCGTGCTCCGGGGCGACGGCCGCCACCATGCCGACGCCGCAGTTGAAGGCCCGTTCGGACTCCGCCCGCGGCACGCCGTGCTCCTCCAGCAGCCGGACGGCCGGGGGCAGCACCCAGCTGCTGCGGTCCAGCACGGCCTCCAGGCCGGCGGGCACCACGCGCGCGGTGTTGCCGGCCAGCCCGCCGCCGGTGATGTGCGCGTAGGCGTGCACCGTCTCGACGCCGAGGGCCTCGACCAGGGCCAGGCAGTCCAGTGCGTAGATCCGGGTCGGCTCGAGCAGCTCGTCCCCCAGCGGCCGGGTCAGCCCGGCGGGGGTGGCGGTGAGGTCGAGCCCGGCGCGGTCCACGACCCGGCGCACCAGCGAGTAGCCGTTGGAGTGGAACCCCGAGGACGCCATCGCGATGACCGCGTCGCCGTCCCGCACCCGCTCCGGGCCGAGCACCGCGTCGGCCTCGACCACCCCGACGGCGGTGGCGGCCAGGTCGTACTCGTCGGCGTCCATGAGGTCGCCGTGCTCGGCGGTCTCGCCGCCGACCAGCGCGGCACCGGCCTGGGTGCAGCCGGCGGCGATGCCGGTGACGATGGCGGCGATCCGCTCGGGGACGACCCGGCCGCAGGCCACGTAGTCCTGCAGGAAGAGCGGTTCGGCGCCGCAGGCGACCAGGTCGTCGACGACCATGGCGACCAGGTCGATGCCGACGGTGTCGTGCCGGTCCAGCGCCCGGGCCAGGGCGATCTTGGTGCCCACGCCGTCGGTGGAGGAGGCCAGCAGCGGCCGGCGGTACTTCGCCGTGTCGAGGGCGAAGAGGCCGGCGAAGCCACCCAGCCCCCCGACGACCTCGGGGCGGTTGGTCCGTTCCACCGCCGTGCGCATCAGGGTGACGGCGCGCTCACCGGCGTCGATGTCGACGCCCGCGGCGGCGTAGGTGTACTCGCCGCTCACGGCCGGCTCAGCGCGTCGTCGGCACCGCCGGGCAGCGAGGGGCTGCCGGCCTGCTGCCCGGTCCAGCCGGTGACCGCGGCGGCGGGCTCCAGCGCGCGACGGCCGATGCCCTCCAGCACGTGCTTGCCCAGCACCTCCGGCTCGGCCAGCGGGATCGGGTACTCGCCGGTGAAGCAGGCGGTGCACAGCCGGTTGGCCGGCTGCTCGGTGGCGGCGATCAGCCCCTGCTCGGAGACGTAGCCCAGGGAGTCGGCGTTGATCGAGGCGCGCACCCCGTCGACGTCCAGGCCGTTGGCCACCAGCTCGGCCCGGCTGGCGAAGTCGATGCCGTAGAAGCAGGGCCACTTCACCGGCGGCGAGGCGATCCGCACGTGCACCTCGACCGCACCCGCCTCGCGCAGCATCCGGATCAGCGCGCGCTGGGTGTTGCCGCGGACGATCGAGTCGTCCACGACGACCAGGCGCTTGCCGCGGATGACGTCGCGCAGCGGGTTGAGCTTCAACCGGATGCCCAGCTGGCGGATCGTCTGGCTCGGCTGGATGAAGGTGCGCCCGACGTAGGAGTTCTTGACCAGGCCCAGGCCGTAGGGGATGCCGGAGGCCTCGGCGTAGCCGACCGCGGCCGGCGTGCCGGACTCGGGCACCGGGATGACCAGGTCGGCCTCCACCGGGTGCTCCTTGGCCAGCCGGCGGCCGATCTCCACCCGGGCGGCGTGCACGCCGCGGCCGGCGATCGTGGTGTCGGGCCGGGCCAGGTAGACGTACTCGAAGACGCAGCCCTTGGGGTCGGCGGGCGCGAAGTGCTGGCTGCGCAGCCCGTCCTCGTCGATGGCGATCAGCTCGCCGGGCTCGACCTCACGGACGAACGAGGCGCCGCAGATGTCGAGTGCGGCGGTCTCGCTGGCGACCACCCAGCCGCGCTCGAGCCGGCCGAGCACCAGCGGGCGCACGCCCTGCGGGTCGCGCGCGGCGTAGAGCGTGTGCTCGTCCATGAAGGTGAGGCTGAACGCGCCCCTCAGCCGCGGGAGCACCTCCATCGCCGCCGCCTCGACCGACACGTCCGGCCTGGCCGCGATCAGCGAGGTGACCAGGTCGGAGTCGTTGGTCGCGACGAACGCCCCGGCCACGCCCTCGTCCGCGGCGGCACTGGCCAGCTCGGCGGTGTTCACCAGGTTGCCGTTGTGGCAGAGCGCCAGGCCGGGGCCGGCACCGGTGGTGCGGAACGTCGGCTGGGCGTTCTCCCAGGTGGAGGCGCCGGTGGTGGAGTACCGGGCGTGCCCGACGGCGATGTGGCCGCGGAGGCTGCCCAGCGTCGGCTCGTCGAAGACCTGGCTCACCAGGCCCATGTCCTTGTAGACCACGACGGAGGAGCCGTCGGACACCGCGATGCCGGCCGCCTCCTGCCCGCGGTGCTGGAGGGCGTACAGGCCGAAGTAGGTCAGCTTCGCGACCTCCTCCCCCGGGGCCCAGACCCCGAAGACGCCACAGGCGTCCTGGGGACCAGGGGAATGGGGGTCGAGGTCGTGCGTCAGCCGTCCGTCACCGCGAGGCACCCCCAGAGAGTACCGGCTGCGCCGTCCCCGCCTGGGTGGGACCGATCACTCGGGCGGGGACGACGTCGTCCGGAAAGGGCAGCTCAGCGGCCGGGACCGCCCGCCGCGATCAGGCGATGTTGCCCAGCTCGGCGTCGATCGTGGTGTCGTCGCCGTGGCCGGTGCGCACCACGGTGTCCCCGTGCAGCGACATCAGCCGGCTGCGGATCGACTGCAGGATGGTCGGCTTGTCGCTGTACGACCGGCCGGTGGCCCCGGGCCCACCGCAGAAGAGCGTGTCGCCGGTGAAGACGGTGCGCAGGTCGGCCGAGTGCAGGCAGGTGCTGCCCGGGGAGTGGCCGGGGGTGTGCAGCGCCTCCAGGGTCACGCCGGCGACGGTGAACCGGGTGCCGTCGGCGAGGTCGCGGTCCGGGGCGGTGTCGGGGTGCACGACGTCCCACAGCATCCGGTCGGCCGGGTTCAGCCAGACCGGCGCCGCGGTGGCCTCGCGCAGCGCCACGGCCGCGGTGAGGTGGTCGTTGTGGCCGTGGGTGAGCACGATCGCGGTCACCCGGCGGCCGCCGATCGCCTCGACGATCGGCTCGACCCGGTGCGGGGCGTCGACGACCAGCACCTCGTCGTCGTCGCCGACCAGCCAGACGTTGTTGTCGACGTCGAAGTCCTGCCCGTCGAGGCTGAAGACCCCGCTGACGACGGCCTTCTCGATCCGGGCGGTCACTTGTCGAACACCACCACGGACCGCAGCACCTCACCGGCGTGCATCTTCTCGAACGCGGTCTCGACGGCGTCCAGGGCGATCGTCTCGGAGACGAACGCGTCCAGGTCGAACCGGCCCTGCAGGTACAGGTCGATCAGCATCGGGAAGTCGCGGCCGGGCAGGCAGTCGCCGTACCAGGAGGACTTCAGCGCCCCGCCCCGGCCGAACAGCTCGATCATCGGCAGCGTGAGCTGCATCGTCGGGTTCGGCACCCCGACCAGGACGACGGTGCCGGCCAGGTCGCGGGCGTAGAAGGCCTGCTCGAACACGGCGGGGTGCCCGACCGCGTCGATCGAGACGTCGACGCCGAAGCCCCCGGTGAGCTCCTTGATCCGGGCGACCGCGTCGGTCTCCTCCGAGTTCACCGTGTGGGTGGCGCCCATGCCCCGGGCCCACTCCAGCTTCCGGTCGTCGATGTCGACGGCGATGATCGTCGTGGCGCCGGCCAGCGCAGCCCCGGCGATCGCCGCGTCACCCACGCCGCCGCAGCCGAAGACGGCCACCGAGTCGCCGCGGGTGACGCCACCGGTGTTGATCGCCGCACCGACCCCGGCCATCACGCCGCAGCCCAGCAGGCCGGCCGCCGTCGGCGGGGCCGCCGGGTCGACCTTGGTGCACTGCCCGGAGTGCACCAGCGTCTTCTCCGCGAACGCGCCGATGCCCAGGGCCGGGGACAGCTCGGTGCCGTCGGCCAGGGTCATCCTCTGCGCGGCGTTGTGGGTGTCGAAGCAGTACCAGGGCTTGCCTGCGGTGCAGGCCCGGCACTCCCCGCAGACCGCCCGCCAGTTCAGGACGACGTAGTCGCCGACCGCCACGTTCGTGACGCCCTCGCCGATCGCGGAGACGACGCCGGCCGCCTCGTGGCCCAGCAGGAACGGGAACTCGTCGTTGATCCCGCCCTCCCGGTAGTGGAGGTCGGTGTGGCAGACCCCGCACGCCTGGACGTCGACCACGGCCTCGCCCGGACCCGGGTCGGGGACGATGATCGTCTCGATGGTGACCGGTGCACCCTTGCTCAGGGCGACGACGCCCTTGACCTCGTACGGCATGCCGTCAGCCTAGGGACGGCAGCCCCGGTGACGCCCCTCGCGCCCACTGGCCGGGAGCCGGGTGGTTGCGTCTGCAACGAATTGGTCTCGGCCTCACCCCGACGAGGGCGGTCGGCGCGCCGATGTGCTGGTCGCGTCGTACCGTCCCTGCGGTCGCGACGCAGCTCACAAGGAGTGTGACTCGCGCGGCTGGCTCGTCCGACCGGCCGCGCCGTCACGTCACCTCGGAGGTCTCCGTGGCAGTACCCAGCTTCCTGGCCCGGGAGCGCATCATCGCGAAGCCCGGGTTCAACCGGTGGCTCATCCCACCCGCGGCCCTGGCCGTCCACCTGTGCATCGGGCAGGCCTACGCGACCAGCGTCTACAAGGCCGCGCTCGTCTCCCACTTCGACTCGACCCTCACCGCGATCGGCATCGTCTTCTCGATCGCCATCGTCATGCTGGGCCTCTCGGCGGCGCTCTTCGGCACCTGGGTGGACCGCAACGGCCCCCGCGCCGCGATGTTCACCTCCGCCGTCTTCTGGGTGTCCGGGTTCCTCGTCGGCTCGCTGGGCATCGCCACCGAGCAGCTGTGGCTGCTCTACCTCGGCTACGGCGTCATCGGCGGCATCGGTCTGGGCATCGGCTACATCTCGCCGGTCTCCACGCTGATCAAGTGGTTCCCGGACCGTCCGGGTCTGGCCACCGGCATGGCGATCATGGGCTTCGGTGGTGGCGCGCTCATCGCCTCGCCGCTGTCCCGTCAGCTGATGAACTGGTACGACCCGGCCTACGACGGCACCGCGGGCACCACCCCGAGCGGCAACGCGGTCGCGGGTCTGTTCCTCACCCTGGCCCTGCTCTACCTGGTCTTCATGATGTTCGGCGCCTTCATCGTCCGCGTCCCCGCCGACGACTGGAAGCCGGCCGGCTTCGACCCCTCGTCGGTCAAGCAGAAGGCGCTGGTCACCACCGAGAGCGTCTCGGCCGGCAACGCCATCAAGACCCCGCAGTTCTGGCTGCTGTGGACCGTGCTGTTCTGCAACGTGACCGCCGGCATCGGCATCCTCGAGCAGGCCGCCCCGATGATCCAGGACTTCTTCCGCGACGGTGAGACCTCTGCGGTCGCCGCCGCCGCGGCCGGGGGATTCGTCGGGCTGCTGTCGCTGTTCAACATGGGTGGCCGCTTCGTGTGGTCCTCCACGTCGGACTACATCGGCCGCAAGGGCATCTACACGGTCTACCTGGGTGTCGGCCTGGTGCTCTACGTCCTGCTGGCCACCGTCGGCAGCAGCGCCGTCTGGCTGTTCGTCGCGCTCGCCGCGATCATCATCAGCTTCTACGGCGGTGGGTTCTCGACCGCCCCGGCCTACCTGCGTGACCTCTTCGGCACCTACCAGGTCGGCGCCATCCACGGCCGGCTGCTGACCGCCTGGGCGGCCGCCGGCATCGCCGGCCCGCTGATCGTCAACGGCGTCCTGGACACCCAGGGCACCCCGGGGCAGCTCAACGCCGGTGACTACCGGCCGGCCCTGTTCATCATGGTGGGCCTGCTCGCGGTCGGCTTCGTCGCCAACCTGCTGGTCAAGCCGGTGGCGGCCAAGTGGCACGAGCCGCACGCCACCACCCCCGCCACCGCCCGCGCCAACCCCGAACGGAGCACCGCACGATGAGCGAGCCCAAGAGCACGACGCCGACCGGCCTGGTCGCCTTCGCGTGGGCCCTGGTGGGCCTGCCGCTGGTGTACGGGCTGGTGCAGACCATCCGCACGGCCAGCGCCCTCTTCACCGGCTGAGCCACCCGCACCACCACACAGCGCCCCCTCTGCCACCTGGCAGAGGGGGCGCTGTCGTTCCACGTACGGATCCCGGCCGGAGGCCGTCTCCGGGAAGAGTGGGGGCCGGAGGCTCCCGCGAGGAGCGGAGGAAGCGGCTCAGCTCAGCCGGGGGACGGCTCCTGGCCGCGGTGCGGCCCGGAGGGTCGCGACGAGAGCGGGCGCAGCGGCAGGAGCTCAGAGAGGTCGGCGCGGTTGCCACTGGCGCTGACCCGGCCCTCGGCCAGCGCCTCTGCCCAGGTCAGCCGACCGGTCGCCAGCCGCAGCCAGGTCGCCGCGTCGGTCTCGATCACGTTGGGCGGCGTGCCGCGGGTGTGCCGCGGCCCCGGGATGCACTGGACGGCGACGAACGGCGGCACCCGCACCTCGACCGAGCGCCCGGGCGCGTGCTGGGCCAGCCAGCGCGCCGACGTCTTCACCGCCGCCCCGAGCACCGCCCGGGGCGGCTGCTCGCCCTCCCCGGCCAGCCAGCCGGCCGTGGGGGCGAGCGCGGCGCGCAGGTCCTCGGCCGAGATCGGCGCGACCCCGGCCATCACCGCGGCCCCCTCACGAGGACGCCGCAGCCCGGCGGCACGACGAGCGGCACGACCGGGATCAGCTGGTCGGGACGGTGCCCGCCGGCACGGAGCCCACCGCGACCTCCGGGCTGCCGAACAGCGCCGGCAGGGTCGCCGTCCACGCCGCCCGCAGCTCCGCCAGCGGCAGCTCCAGGAGGCCGTCGAGCACCAGGGCGTCCCCGCCGGTCGTCCCGAGCTCGGTGACCGGCACACCGGCCGCCTCGGCGGCGGCGCGCACGCCGGCCGGGTCGGTGGTGGTGACCAGCACACGGGCGACCGACTCGCCGAACAGCGCCGCCGTCGGGTCGCCGGGCACGCTCATCCGGGCACCGGTGCCGTACCGCAGCGCCGACTCGGTCAGCGCCTGCGCCAGCCCACCGTCGGCCAGGTCGTGCGCGGAGCTGACCCGCCCGTCGGCCGCCAGCGCCGCCAGCAGCTCGCCCAGGGCGCGCTCGGCGGCCAGGTCCAGCCGGGGCGGCAGCCCGCCCAGGTGGCCGTGGACGACCGCGGCCCACGCCGAGCCACCGAACTCCGGCCGGGTCTCCCCCAGCAGCAGCACGGACTCGCCGTCGGCCCGCCAGCCGGTGGGCACCCGGCGGGTGACGTCGGCGTGCACGCCCAGCACCCCGATCACCGGGGTGGGGTTGATCGCGACGTCGCCGGTCTGGTTGTAGAGGCTCACGTTGCCGCCGGTGACCGGCAGCCCGAGCTCGCGGCAGCCGTCGGCCAGGCCGCGGACGGCCTCGGCGAACTGCCACATCACCTCGGGGTTCTCCGGGGAGCCGAAGTTCAGGCAGTTGGTGACCGCCAGCGGCTCGGCACCGGAGACGGCGACGTTGCGGTAGGCCTCGGCCAGGTTCAGCTGGGCGCCGGTGTACGGGTCCAGCCGGGCGTAGCGGGCGTTGCCGTCCAGCGACAGCGCGATGCCCAGGTTGCTCGACTCGTCGATCCGCAGCACGCCGGCGTCCTCGGGCTGGGCGAGCACGGTGTTGCCCCGCACGTAGCGGTCGTACTGCTCGGTGACCCAGCTCTTGTCCGCGCCGTCCGGGCTGGAGACGACCGCGAGCCAGTCGGCCCGCAGGTCGGCCGAGGACGACGGCGGCGCGTCGGCCTGCAGCGCGTCCAGGTCGGCCGGGCGGGCCATCGGCCGCTCGTAGCGCGGGCCCTCCAGCGCGACCGTGCGCGGCGGGACGTCGACGATCCGCTCGCCGTGCCAGTCGATGGTCAGCCGGTCGCCGTCGGTGACCTCACCGATGACGGTGGCCAGCACGTCCCACTTGGCGCAGACGGCGAGGAAGGCCTCGACCTTGCCCGGCTCGACGATCGCGCACATCCGCTCCTGCGACTCGCTCATCAGGATCTCGGCGGGGGTGAGCGTGGAGTCGCGCAGCGGGACGGCGTCCAGGTCGATCGCCATGCCCCCGGAACCGGCCGCGGCCAGCTCGCTGGTGGCGCAGGAGATGCCGGCCCCGCCGAGGTCCTGGATGCCGGTGACCAGGCCGGCGGCGAAGATCTCCAGGCAGGCCTCGATCAGCAGCTTCTCGGTGAACGGGTCGCCGACCTGCACGGCCGGCCGCTTGGCGGGCCCCTCCGCGTCGAAGGTCTCCGAGGCCAGGACCGAGACGCCGCCGATGCCGTCGCCGCCGGTGCGCGCCCCGAAGAGCACCACCTTGTTGCCGACGCCCTCGGCCTTGGCCAGCTGCAGCTCCTCGTGCCGCAGCACGCCGACGCACAGGGCGTTGACCAGCGGGTTGCCCGCGTAGGTCTCGTCGAAGAGCAGCTCGCCGCCGATGTTGGGCAGACCGAGACAGTTGCCGTAGCCGCCGACCCCGGCGACCACACCGGGCAGCACCCGCGCGGTGTCCAAGGCGTCGGCCGCGCCGAAGCGGAGGGAGTCCATGACCGCGATCGGCCGGGCGCCCATGGTCAGGATGTCGCGGACGATGCCGCCGACCCCGGTGGCCGCGCCCTGGTAGGGCTCCACGTAGCTGGGGTGGTTGTGCGACTCGACCTTGAAGGTGACCGCCCAGCCCTCGCCGACGTCGACGACGCCGGCGTTCTCGCCCATGCCGACCAGCAGGGCGTCGCTCCTGGGCAGGTCACCGAAGCGGCGCAGGTGCACCTTGGAGGACTTGTAGGAGCAGTGCTCGCTCCACATCACCGAGTACATCGCCAGCTCGGCGGTGGTCGGCCGGCGGCCCAGGATCTCGCGGATGCGGGCGTACTCGTCGTCCTTGAGGCCGAGCTCGGCCCAGGGCTGCTCGTCGTCGGGAGTGCGCCCGGCGCGGTCGACGGTGTCGAGGTCGGGCATCGCGCGGACGGCGGCGTCGGCCGGACCGTCGGGGGCGTGCGGGGTGGACGTCACCTCGGCGCTCACGCGATCACTCTGCTCGACTCCGGGATCGTTCCGCTCTTCGGTCGCTGGCGCCCCCTGCGATGCTCGCTCACCCGTCGTCATCGGGACCCGACCATCGCGGTGAGCACGGAGGTGAAGAAGCCCAGCCCGTCGACCGAGGGGCCGGTGAGCGCCTCGACCGCGTGCTCCGGGTGCGGCATCAGGCCGACCACCCGGCCGTCGGCGCTGGTGACCCCGGCGATGTCGCGGGAGCTGCCGTTGGGGTTGCCGTCGACGTAGCGCACGACCACCCGGCCCTCGCCCTCGAGGCGGTCCAGGTCGGCGTCGGCGGCCACGTAGCGGCCCTCGCCGTTCTTCACCGGGACGACGATCCGCTGGCCCTGCTCGAACGACGTGGTCCACGCGGTGTCGGCGCGCTCGACGAGCAGCCCCTGGTCGCGGTTGCGGAAGTGCAGGTGGCTGTTGCGGGTCAGCGCCCCGGGCAGCAGCCCGGCCTCGCACAGCACCTGGAAGCCGTTGCAGATGCCCAGCACCGGCAGGCCGCCGTGCGCCGCGGCCACCACGTCGGCCATCAGCGGCGAGCGCGCGGCGATGGCACCGGCGCGCAGGTAGTCGCCGTAGGAGAACCCGCCCGGCAGGACGACGGCGTCGACGTCCTTCAGGTCGTGGTCGCCGTGCCAGAGGGAGACGGGCTCGGCGCCGGCGAGCCGCACGGCGCGTGCGGCGTCGACGTCGTCCAGGGAACCCGGGAAGGTGATGACACCGATGCGCACTGGATCTCTCTCAGTCGGTGGTGCGAGCGGGGAGGTGCAGCTCGACGTCCTCGATGACGGGGTTGGCCAGCAGCGTCTCGGCGATCTGGCGCAGCTCGGCCTCGTCGGGGTCGCCGTCGACCTCGAGGACGAAGTGCTTGCCCTGGCGGACACTGCGCACGCCGGTGTGACCGAGGCGCCCGAGGGCGCCGAGCACGGCCTGCCCCTGGGGGTCGGAGATCTCTGGCTTCAGGACGACGTCGACGACCACCTGGGACACGCCGATGAGGGTACCGGCTGCCGGACAGGTGCCGACACCACGCCGGGGTGGCCGAACGGTCGTGCACAACCGGACCCGTGTCGCCCAGCCCCCCGGCCCCTGGCGTCATCCCAACGGGTCATCGACCTGCACGGTTGCACTGGAGAACCACTCCGCCCAGCCGATGATGGGCCCGGAGACGACCGCCACCGGGCGGTCGCCGAGCAGGTCGGAGGCACGGAGAGATGGTCGCGGGACAGCCCAACGTCGACCACCCGGTGGCGACCACCGCGCTCAGCGTCATGCCGCTCGGCCAGGACGAGGCGCTCACCGCCCGGGTCCGGCGCGAGACCGACTCCTTCCTGTTCATCAGCTCCCCGCGCAACGGCGTCGGTGAGGCCGCCCCCTTCGTCGAGCGGGACATGCTCGAGCTGTCGTGGCAGTCCGACGACGGCCTGCGCTCCGTGCCGGCCGAGGCCGTCGCCGTGGCCGACGACGGGACGTGGAAGGTCAAGCTCACCGGGCAGGCCAGCCGGATCCAGCGCCGGGACTCCGTCCGGGCGCCCATCGGGCTGTCGGTCACCCTCTCCTGGGACCGCACGACCCTGGTCGGCAGCACCGTCGACCTGAGCGAGGGCGGCCTGCTCGCCGTCTTCCGCCCGCACGGCGACCTCGGCGTCGGTGTCCCGTTCCCCAAGCGCGGCCAGCCGCTGTCACTGCGGCTCGACCTCTACTCCGACGAGCTGGTCACCGAGGTCGCGCTGGTGCGCCGCCGGCCCCGGCAGGACAACCTGCACGAGTGGTCGCTGCGGTTCGTCGCCCTCCCCGAGCCGGCCGCGGACCTCATCCGTTCACACGTCTTCACCGCACTGCGCAACGCCCGCGCCCGCGGGCTCGCCGCCATCTACTGAGCTCAGCTCCAGGGCAGCCCGGTGAGCTGCTGGTAGGCCTTGACGTAGCGCTCACGGGTGGCCGCGACGACGTCGTCCGGGAGCTCCGGGGGCTCGGAGGCCCGGTCCCAGCCCGACGTGGTCAGCCAGTCGCGCACGTACTGCTTGTCGAACGACGGCTGCGGTGCCCCCGGCGACCAGGTGATCGCCGGCCAGAAGCGCGAGGAGTCCGGGGTCAGCACCTCGTCGCCGAGCACCAGGGTCTCCCCGGCCGTGCCGAACTCGGGCCCACCGGCTGTGCCGGACTCGGGCCCACCGGCCGTGCCGAACTCGAACTTCGTGTCGGCCAGCACGATCCCGGCCCGCTCGGCGATCTCAGCGCCACGGGCGTACAGCGCCAGGGTCAGCGACCGCAGCGCCTCCGCGCGGTCGGCACCCACCGCCTCGACGACCTGGGCGAACCCGATCGCCTCGTCGTGCTCGCCCACCTCGGCCTTGGTCGAGGGGGTGAACACCGGCTCGGGCAGCCGGGAACCCTCGACCAGCCCGGCGGGCAGCGGGATGTCGACGATCGCGCCACTGCGCTGGTACTCGACCGTGCCCGACCCGGAGAGGTAGCCGCGGGCCACGCACTCCACCGGCAGCATCTCCAGCCGGCGCACCAGCATCGACCGGCCGGCGAGCTCGGCCGGCACGCCCTCGTCGAGCAGCGCGTCGCCGGAGGCCAGCAGGTGGTGCTCGGCGCCGTGCTCGGCCAGCACCGGCGCGAGCTGCTCGAACCACCAGACCGACAGCTGGGTCAGCACCCGCCCCTTGTCCGGGATCGGGGTGGGCAGCACGTGGTCGTAGGCGGAGACCCGGTCGCTGGCGACCAGCAGCAGCCGCTCGTCGTCGACCGCGTAGACCTCGCGGACCTTGCCGCGGGCGACGAGCTCGAAGGGCAGGCTCACGAGAGCGCAGCCAGCCGGTCGAACAGCGGGCCGAGGTTGGCCACGTACTGCTCGGGGCGGCAGATCTCGTCCAGCCGGGCCTCGTCCAGCGTCACGCCGTCCTCGGTGGCCCGCTCGCGCAGCGTCTGCCGGAACGGGGTGCCGTCCTTCCAGGTGCGCATCGCCGCGGACTGGACGAGCGCGTAGGCCTGCTCCCGGCTCATGCCGGCCTCGACCAGCTCCAGCAGCACCGAGGAGGTGTAGATCAGCCCGCCGGTGGACTCGAGGTTGGCCCGCATCCGGTCGGCGTCCACGACCAGGTTCTCCACCAGGCCCGCCGTCAGGTTGAGCAGGTAGTCGGTGGTGATCGCCGCGTCGGGCAGGAACACCCGCTCGGTCGAGGAGTGCGAGATGTCCCGCTCGTGCCAGAGCGGGATCCCCTCCATGACCGGGACGATCGCCGCGCGCACCACCCGGGCCAACCCGGCGATCCGCTCGGAGCGGATCGGGTTCTTCTTGTGCGGCATGGCGCTGGAGCCCTTCTGCCCCGCGCCGAACGCCTCGGAGAGCTCACGCACCTCGGTGCGCTGGCCGTGCCGCACCTCGAGGGCGATCGCCTCGCACACGGTGGCGATGATGCCCAGCGCGGACACCCACTCGCTGATCCCGTCGCGCAGCACGACCTGGGTGGAGGCGTCGGCCGCGCGCAGCTGCAGCGCCTCGGCGACCGTGACCTCGACCGACGGGTCGATCAGGGAGTACGTGCCGACGGCGCCGGAGATGGCGACCACGCCCACGGCCTCGCGGGCGCGGCGGAGCCGGTCGCGGGAACGGGCGGCGGCGAAGGCCAGGTCGGCGACCCGGTGGCCCCAGACGTCGGGCTCGGCGTGCACCCCGTGCGTCCGCCCGACCTTGATCGTGTGCCGGTGGGCCAGGCCGTGGTCGCGCAGGGCGGCGACCAGCCGGTCGGCCTTGGCCAGCAGCACGTCGGTGGCGTCGGTGAGCTGGACGGCGAGCGCGGTGTCCAGCAGGTCCGAGGAGGTCATGCCGTGGTGCACGTAGGCGGCCGCCGAGCGGGGCTCGGTGTTGTCCGCCCACGCGGTCAGGAAGGCGATGACGTCGTGCTGCGTCGTCTCCTCGATCTCCGCGACCCGCTCGGGGGTCGGCGGCGGCGCGTTGCGCACCGGCTCGACCACGTCGGCGGGCACCCGGCCGGCGGCCGCGTGCGCCTCCAGCACGAGGGTCTCGACCCGGCACCAGAGCTCGTACTTGTGCTGGTCGCTCCAGACCCGACCCATCTCCGGCAGGGTGTACCTGTCGATCATGCGGGTACCGCCTCGGACTGGTCAGCTCGTCGCACCACGGCCCCATCCTCTCGCACCGCTGCGAGCGGGCCCCCATCAGCTCGGAGGACTCGATGTTGCAGCGGGCCAGGCGCGTGGTCGACCGGGCCCGTGAGCGCATCCGCGCGGCCGCCGAGCACGACCCGCACGCCTGGCCCGAGGGCACCGTGTTGGTGATGGAGGACGGCAGCCGCGCCGTCGTCGACCACGTCGAGGACGGCGGGACGACGACCCCGCCGTCCGCCCGGGAGACGCCCGCCGACGGGACCCCTGTGCCCGGCAGCCCGCACCCCGACGCCCCGGACGTCGACGTCGCCGGCGGGGTCAGCGGACCCCCGGCACCGGGCGGCCCACCACCGGAGCCGGGCCGCGACCGCAGCCGCGGCAGCCTGCTGGCCCCCGACGGGGCGCTGCGGGCCGCCGAGCGCGACGTGCCCAACGGGCTGCGGATCGCCGCGGCCTGGTCCTGGCGGACCGTCGCCGTGGTGGCGGCGCTGTACCTCCTGCTGCGGGCCGCCGGGTACGTGGCGGTGGTCGTCGTCCCGGTGATCGTGGCGCTGCTGCTCGCCGCGCTGCTGCAGCCGGGAGCGGCGTTCCTGTGCCGCCGGGGCTGGCCGGTGTCGCTGGCCGCACTGACCATGCTCGTGGTCGGGCTGGGCGTCGTCGCCGGCATCGTCACGCTGGTCGTCGAGGAGTTCGCCGCCGGCTACGACGACCTCGCCTCGCAGGTCGACGAGGGGCTCACCCAGATCCAGGACTTCGTCACCCGCACCTTCCCGGTCACCGACGGGCAGATCACCGACGCCGTGGAGAGCGCGAACCAGGCCGTCATGGACAACCGCGACGTGCTCACCTCCGGAGCGCTGACCACCGCAGCCACCGTCGGCGAGGTGCTCACCGGCACCCTGCTGACCCTCTTCACGCTCTTCTTCTTCCTGATGGACGGCCGGCAGATCTGGCTGTGGGTGGTGGGGCTGGCACCGACCAACGCGCAGGCCTACATCGACGAGGCGGCCCGCCGGTCGTGGCGCACGCTGATCTCCTACGTCCGGGCCACCGTCGGGGTCGCCGCCTTCGACGCCGTCTTCATCGGCATCGGGCTGGTGTTCCTCGGCACGCCGCTGGTGGTGCCGCTGGCCGCGCTGGTCTTCCTCGGCGCCTTCATCCCGATCATCGGGTCGTTCCTGGCCGGCACCGTGTCGGTGCTGGTGACCCTGGTCGCGGTCGGCCCGGTGCGGGCACTGATCGCGCTGGGCATCATCGTGCTGGTCATGCAGCTGGAGAGCCACGTGCTCCAGCCGCTGCTGCTGGGCCGCGCCGTCTCGGTGCACCCGCTGGCCGTGGTGCTGGGCATCGGCGCCGGGCTGCTGATCGGCGGGATCTTCGGCGCGCTGATCGCCGTGCCGGTCATCGCCTGCGGCAACGTGGCCGGCACCTACCTGTCCCGCCGCCACGAGGGGCCCCGGCCACCCCAACCGGACACCCGCCGCGCCCGCCGCATGGTCCGGGCCGGCTGAGCCACTGCGACCGGTCGACGGAGTGCCCGTCCAGGCCGCTCAGGGGGCGGTGATGCGGCCCTCGACGGCGGCCAGGCCGATGTCGGTGCGCCAGTGCGCGCCGGCCAGCCGGACCGAGGCCAGCCGCTCGTAGACCGTCTGCCGGGCCGCGGCGAGGTCCGCACCGACCGCGGTCACGGCCAGCACCCGCCCGCCGGCTGCGTGCACCTGCCCGTCGGCGCCGACCGCGGTGCCCGCGTGCAGCACGCCCTCGCCGTCCGCCCCGGTGATCGGGTCGCCCAGCCGCGGCCGCTCCGGGTAGCCGTCGGCGGCGACCACCACGGTGACCGCGGCGCCGTCCCGCCAGCGCAGCGGCGGCTGCTCGGCCAGCGTGCCGGTGGCCGCGGCGTGCAGCAGCCCGGCCAGCGGCGTCTCCAGCAGCGGCAGCACCACCTGGGTCTCCGGGTCGCCGAACCGGGCGTTGAACTCGACCACCCGCACGCCGCGCGAGGTCAGCGCCAGCCCGGCGTAGAGCAGCCCGCTGAACGGCTCCCCGCGGCGGGCCATCTCGTCGATCGTCGGCTGCAGGACGGTGGCCCGCACCTCCTCGACCAGGCCGGCCGGCGCCCAGGGCAGCGGGGCGTAGGCGCCCATGCCGCCGGTGTTCGGGCCGCCGTCGCCGTCGTCCCGGCGCTTGTGGTCCTGCGCGGGCAGCAGCGGCACCACCGTCGTCCCGTCGGACAGGGCGAACAACGAGACCTCCGGGCCGTCGAGGAACTCCTCGATCAGCACCGAGTGGCCGGCGTCCAGCACCGCGCGCCCGTGCGCGACCGCCGCGGCGCGGTCGGTGGTGACCAGGACGCCCTTGCCGGCGGCCAGCCCGTCGTCCTTGACCACGTACGGCGCGCCGGCCTCGTCCAGCGCCGTCTCCAGCTCGGCCGGGCCGCCGACGGCCCAGAAGCCGGCGGTCGGCACGCCCGCGGCGGTCATCACGTGCTTGGCGAAGGCCTTGGAGCCCTCGATCTGGGCGGCCTGGGCGGAGGGCCCGAAGCAGGCGATCCCGGCCTCCCGCACGGCGTCGGCGGCACCGGCGACCAGCGGCACCTCCGGGCCGATCACGACCAGGTCGGCCTGCCACTCCGTGGCCAGCCCGCTCACCGCCACCGGGTCCGCGACGTCCAGCGGGAACGCCTGGGCCAGGGTGACCGTGCCGGCGTTGCCCGGCGCGCACGCCAGCGCGGTGACCGCGGGGTCGGACTGCAGAGCCACGCACAGGGCGTGCTCCCGGGCACCGGAACCGATCACGAGGACGCGCACCCGGCGAACCTACCCACCCCCCGCACCGGGGCAGAAATGGCCATTTCTGCCCTCGGGGTCAGCGGCGTCGCCGGTGGACGGCGCGGAGCCGGGCGGACTCGGCTGCGCGGGCCCGGGCGTCGGAGCGGAGCTCCTGCCGGTGCGCCTCGGCCTGCAGTTTCCGCCAGGCGGTGAAGCGGGCCGGGTCCAGGTCACCGCGGTCGATCGCCGCCGCGACCGCACAGCCGGGCTCGGTGCGGTGCGCGCAGTCCCGGAACCGGCACTCCGTGGCCCACCCGGCGACGTCGGCGTAGGCGGTGTCCACCCCGTCGGCGCCGGGCAGCGCCAGCTCGCGCATGCCCGGGGTGTCGATCAGCAACCCGCCGCCGGGCAGCTGGTGCAGCTCCCGCGCCGTGGTGGTGTGCCGCCCCCGGCCGTCGGCGCGGATCCCGGCGGTCCCCGCCACCGGCCGCCCGGCCAGCGCGTTGGTCAGCGAGGACTTCCCCACCCCTGAGGGGCCCACCATGACGGCGGTGCACCCGGGGCCGATCAGCGCCGCCACCTGCGCCGTCCCCTCCCCGGTCACCGCGCTGACCGGCAGCACGTCGACACCGACCGCGTCCTCGGCGACGGCGGCCACCGCGGCCGGCACGTCGGCACACAGGTCGGCCTTGGTCAGCACCACCACCGGGGTCGCCCCGCTGGCCCAGGCCACCGCCAGGTAGCGCTCCACCCGGCGCAGCCGCGCCTCGCCGACCAGGGAGTCCACGACCAGCACCAGGTCGACGTTGGCCGCCACCACCTGGGGCGCCGACGTCCGCCCGGCCGCCGTCCGCACGAACGCCGTCCGGCGGGGCAGCAGCCGCACGGCCCGCTCGCCCCGCAGCGCCACCCAGTCGCCCACGGCCGGCGCGCCCTCCCCCGGCCCGACCCAGGGCACCCGACGTCCGCCGTCGGCGGTCAGCACGGTCAGCAGCGCGCGGTCGACGCGGGCGACCCGCGCCGCCAGGCACCCGTCCGGCACGTCCGACAGCGGGACGACCCCGGCGGCCGGGACTGAGAGATCACTCACAGGGGTCATGCTGCTCTCCAGGTGAGGCCGCTGTCCCCCGATTTGTCTGCATGAAGTCGGCGCGCGTTCAGGCCCCGGACAGCGAACTGGGTTTCCCTGGAGTCATGTCGGAGACCGGCCTGAAGGCCGTTCGTACGCCTCGTCAGGCGCGCTCCCCGCTCGTCATCGGGCACCGCGGCGCACCGAGCTACCGCCCCGAGCACACCGTGGCCAGCTACGAGCTGGCGATCGACCTCGGGGCCGACCTCGTCGAGCCCGACCTCGTGGTCACCCGGGACGGCGCGCTCGTCGCCCGGCACGAGAACGAGCTCTCCCGCTCCACCGACATCGCCTCCCGCCCCGAGTTCGCCGACCGCCGGCGCACCCAGGAGGTCGACGGCGAGGAGGTGACCGGCTGGTTCACCGAGGACCTCACCCTCGCCGAGGTGCGCACGCTGCGCGCCGTCGAGCGGACGCCGGCGATGCGCCCGCTGAACACCGCCTACGACGGCCGCTACGGCGTGCTCACCCTCGCCGAGGTCGTCGAGATCACCCAGCGCCGGTCGACCCCGGAGCGCCCGGTGCGCGTGCAGGCCGAGCTGAAGTACCCGGCCTGGTTCGCCGCCCAGGGCCTGCCGATGACCGAGCTGGTCGCCGCCGAGCTGCGCCGGCTGGACGCCGCCCGTCCCGACGGCCCGGTGGTCGTGATGGCCTTCGAGCAGTCGGCGCTGCGCGCCCTGCGGGCCGACCTGGGCACCGGCGGACCGCGGCTGGTGCAGCTGATCGAGGAGGAGGGCGTGCAGGACGCCCTGGTCACCCCGTCCGGCCTGCGGGAGATCTCCACCTACGCCGACGGGATCGCCCCGCACAAGGGCCGGATCCTGCTGCACGACGCCGCCGGTGGCCTGGTCGGCGTCTCCGACCTGGTCAGCCAGGCACACCGGGCCGGGCTGACCGTCGAGCCGTGGACGCTGCGGCCGGAGAACGTGTTCCTGCCCAGCCACCTGCGCCGCGGCAGCGACCCGAGCGGGCTGGGCGACGCGCAGACCGAGGCCCGGTTGCTGTTCGCCCTCGGGGTGGACGGCGTGATCGCCGACGCCCCGGAGACCGCCTACCGGGCCCGCGCCGAGCTCTCCGCCGCCGCTCTGGCCCCGGTCCGCCCCCGCGTCTGAGACGCACCGCTCCCCCGACCGCACCCAGCCGGTGATCAGGTGACCTGATCACCGGCTGTCCTACCGCACCAACGCTGCTGCGGGGGGCCAGTCAGTGATCAGGTGACCTGATCACTGACTGGCCCCCGGCAGACCGCGGCTGTGGCGACGGCCTCAGATCAGGTCGTGCAGGACGACGTTCTCGTCGCGGCCGGGGCCGACGCCGATGACGCTGACCCGGGCTCCGGAGAGCTCCTCCAACCGCCGGACGTAGGCCTGCGCGTTGGCCGGCAGGTCCTCGAAGCGGCGGCAGCCGGTGATGTCCTCGAACCAGCCGGGCATCTCCTCGTAGATCGGCTTCGCGTGGTGGAAGTCGGTCTGCGTCATCGGCATCTCGTCGTGCCGCACGCCGTCCACGTCGTAGGCGACGCAGATCGGCACGGTCTCCAGCCCGGAGAGCACGTCGAGCTTGGTCAGGAAGTAGTCGGTGATCCCGTTGACCCGGCTGGCGTAGCGGGCGACGACGGCGTCGAACCAGCCGCAGCGCCGGTCACGCCCGGTGGTGACGCCGACCTCGCCGCCGTGCTTGCGCAGGTACTCGCCCCACTGGTCGTGCAGCTCGGTCGGGAAGGGGCCGGAGCCGACGCGGGTCGTGTAGGCCTTGAGGATGCCGACGACCCGCTCGATCCGGGTCGGGCCGACGCCGGCGCCGACGGCCGCACCGCCGGCGGTCGGGTTGGACGACGTCACGAACGGATAGGTGCCGTGGTCGACATCGAGCAGGGTGCCCTGCGAGCCCTCCAGCAGCACCCACTCGCCGGCGTCCAGGGCCTTGCCCAGCAGCAGCCGGGTGTCGACGATCCGGTGCTTGAGCGCCTCGGCGTAGCCGGCGTACTCCTCGACGACCTCGTCGACGTCGATGGCCTTGCGGTTGTAGACCTTGACCAGCACCTGGTTCTTCTCCTGCAGCGTGCCCTCGAGTTTCTGCCGCAGGATGGAGAGGTCGAGCAGGTCGGCGACCCGGATGCCGTTGCGGGCGACCTTGTCGCCGTAGGCCGGGCCGATGCCGCGGCCGGTGGTGCCGATCTTGCGCTGGCCGAGGAACCGCTCGGTGACCCGGTCCAGGGCGCGGTGGTGCGGCATGATCAGGTGCGCGTCGGCGGAGATGACCAGGCGCGAGGTGTCGACGCCGCGCTCCTCGAGGCCGGCGAGCTCGCCGATGAGCACCTCGGGGTCGATGACCACGCCGTTGCCGATGACCGGCGTGCAGCCCGGGGTCAGGATGCCGCTGGGGATCAGGTGCAGGGCGTACTTCTCGCCGTCCGGCGTGATCACGGTGTGGCCGGCGTTGTTGCCGCCCTGGTAGCGGACCACGTACGGCACCCGCCCGCCCAGCAGGTCGGTGGCCTTGCCCTTGCCCTCGTCGCCCCACTGGGCGCCGATCAGCACGACTGCGGGCATGCGGCAGGTCTCCTCGTTCGTCGCGCCGGCAGGTCCCGGCGAGCCAGGTGGCAGGGTATCCGCATGCCCGCCACCCAGCTCGACCTGCGCGGCCTGGCGGCGGTCCAGCCGCCGTCCCGCCGGCACGTCGCCTCGGTGGTGGACGGCGCCCAGGAGGTGCACGTGCTGGGCCCGGTGACCGCGCTGTCCGCCGTCCTGACCAGGCTGTGGCGCACCGAGCGACTGCCCGCCGTGCCGGTCGCCTGGACCCCGGCGGAGGACACCGCGTCGACCGGGCTGGCCCGCGCTCTGGGGCTGGGCACCGGCACGGAGCGGGAACTGCCCCTGGTGCGTGACGACCACGGCGGGGTGCTGCTGCACGCCGGCCGGGTGTCCGCGGCCGGCGAGCCGCGCCGTGCACTGGGCCGGCGGTTCGGCGCGCAGGCGTACTGCGACGACGACCGGGTGGCCGACGGCGAGATCACCCGGATCGACGCGCGGCCGGACTGGACGGCGGTCGACCGGCTGTCGGTGGCGGTGGTGCGGCTGCCGCTGCGCCCCGTGCGCCGCTCGACCGGGCGGGCGCTGCAGATCGCCTGCGCCCCGGCCCAGGTCGTGCGGGACGGCGTGCCGTTCGACCGCGAGGTGACGAAGTGGACCTGGTACGCCGACGACCGGGTGCGCTGGCGCCTGCGTCCCTGAGGGAGTCGCTCCTGCACCGGACGAGGGGCCCGGCCCGGCACGTCCCCACAGCGGGGTGGTGAGTCCCGCGTCTCCCGTCGGAGCTGCGCGGATCGTGGACACTGGGGACACCGCCCCGTCCGAGGAGGCCTCGCTGTCGTCGTCCCGTCGCCCGTCCGTCCTGCCGGTCGCCACCGAGCGGCTGCCCGCCTTCGGACCCACCGCGCCGACGGTGCCCCGCTCGACCGGACGGCGGCTGCTGGACCGGGTGCTGGCCCGCCCCGGCGCCGCGGCCCTGCTGGGCCTGCTGGTCGTCGGGCTGTTCTTCGGGTTGCAGTCCCCGGGTCTGCTCAGCTCGGGGGGCCTGGCCACCGTGCTGGACGTCGCGGCGCCGCTGGGCATCGGGGCGGTGGCGGTGGGGATGCTCCTGGTCGCCGGCCAGTTCGACCTGTCGATCGGCGTGGTGGCGGTGTCCACCAGCCTGGTGACGGCGCTGCTGGTCAGCCGGCTGGGGCTGGGCATCTGGCCGGCGCTGCTGGTCTCGCTGGCCGTGGCCCTGCTCATCGGCGCGGTCAACGGGCTGCTGGTGGTGAGCACCGGGTTGCCGAGCTTCCTGGTGACCCTGGCGACGTTCCTGGTGCTGCAGGGCAGCTCGCTGGCGGTGGCGACCGCGGTCGCCGGGTCCTCCCGGGTGACCGGGCTGGCCGACGCACCGGGCTGGGAGTCCGCGCTGGCCGTGTTCGGCGCGACCGCGCAGCTGGGTGACGGGCGGTTCCGGATCTCGCTGGTCTGGTGGCTGCTGGCCACCGCGCTGACCACGTGGCTGCTGTGGCGCACCCGGTTCGGCAACGCGGTGTTCGCCAGCGGCGGCGCCGGGCAGGCGGCGCGGGAGCTGGGCGTACCGGTGGCCCGCACCACCGTGCTGCTGTTCCTGGGCACCGCCGTCGCCGGCTGGCTGATCGGCACCCTGGGCGTGGTGCGGCTGGGCGGGGTGCAGGTCGACCCCGCCTTCGGTGCGGAGATCGAGTTCATCGTGGTGGCGGTGATCGGCGGGTGCCTGCTGACCGGCGGCTACGGCTCGACGGTCGGTGCCGCGCTGGGCGCGCTGCTGTACGCCGTCGCCCGGGAGGGCATCCTGCTGGCCGGCTGGGACCCCCGCTGGTTCCAGGCCTTCCTCGGTCTGCTGCTGCTGGTGGCGCTGCTGGCCAACGGCCTGGTCCGCCGCCGGCTGCGCACGGTGCCGCGGTCATGAGCACCGCCGCCGACACCACCGGGACGACGCCGGCGCTGGAGCTGCGCGGGGTGACCGTGCGGCACGGCAGCGTGCCGGCCCTCTCCCGGGTCTCGCTGGCCCTGCGGGGCGGCGAGGTGCTCTGCGTGCTCGGGGAGAACGGGTCGGGGAAGTCGACACTGGTGTCGGTGCTGTCCGGGCTGCAGCGGCCGGCCGAGGGCGAGCTGCTCGTCGACGGCCGCCCGGTGCGCTTCCGCTCGCCGCAGCAGGCCCGGGCGTGCGGGATCGCGACCGTGTGGCAGGACCTGGCGATCGCCCCGCTGATGTCGGTCTGGCGCAACTTCTTCCTCGGCGCGGAGCCGACCCGCGGGCCGTGGCCGTTCCGCCGGCTGGACGTCGGCCGGGCCGAGGAGGTCACGGCGCGGGCGATGGCCCAGGTCGGGGTCACCGGGCTGGACCCGGCGCAGGCGGCGAGCGCGCTGCAGGCCGGCGAGCGGCAGAGCCTGGCGATCGCCCGCGCCCTGCACTTCGGCGCGCGGGTGCTGGTGATCGACGAGCCGACCGCGCCGATGACCGTGGCCCAGCGGGCGCTGGTGCTGCAGTCGGTGCTGGCCGCCCGGGACTCGGGGCTGGCGGTGCTGTTCGTGACGCACAGCCCGCAGTACGCCCACCTGGTGGGCGACCGGTTCCTGCTGCTGGGCGGCGGCCGGGTGGCCGGTGACCTCACCCGGGACGACGTCGACGTGCACGACCTGACCCGGCTGGTGGCCGGGGGCGATGAGCTGTCCCGGCTCACCGACTCACTGCGCCGAGCACACCAACGACTCTGAGCGCACCAGCGCCGCTGAGTGCGCCCCCTCACGGCGATGTGAGGGGGCGCCGCGTCAGTTGAAGACGCTGACACCGCCCGGGCCGACCAGCAGCCCGACGATGATGAGCACGACGCCCCACAGCAGCTGCTTCCGGACGATCGCGACGATGCCCGCGACCACCAGCACGACGGCGAGGATCCACAACAGGGTGGCCATGGTGAGCCCCTCTCTTCGGGGCGACGCCCCGCTGGCGTCGACCGGACGACGACGCTAACGGCCCGTGATCATCCCGGCATCAGGACGATCACGGGCCGTAATCGCGGGGCGGGTGGGCTCAGGCGGCCAGTGACGGGTCGCAGTCGCGGAGCAGCTGGGTGCAGCGCTCCTGCTCGTCCACCTCGCCGATCCGCTCGGCGGCCGTCGCCAGCACCGTGACGCAGCGCAGGAAGCCGCGGTTGGGCTCGTGCGACCACGGCACCGGGCCGAAGCCCTTCCAGCCGTTGCGGCGCAGGGCGTCCAGGCCGCGGTGGTAGCCGGTGCGGGCGTAGGCGTAGGCCTCGATCGTGCGGCCGGCCTCCAGGGCCGTCTCGGCCAGCGCGGCCCAGGCGGCGCTGGAGGTCGGGTGGGCGGCGGCCACCTCGGCCGGGTCGGTGCCGGCGGCCAGCGCGTCGTCGGCGGCCGGGATGCCCGGCAGCAGGGTGGCCGGCGGCTCGCCGAGCAGGTTGCGGTGCGCGGAGGTCATCGCTCAGCCCGCCTGCGACTGGCCGGCCGACAGCAGGTCCTCGCAGGCCTGCACGATGCGGTCGGCCATGCTGGCCTCGGCCAGCTTCATGTAGGTGCGCGGGTCGTAGGTCTTCTTCACGCCGACCTCGCCGTCGACCTTCAGCACGCCGTCGTAGTTGCTGAACATGTGGCCGGCGATGGCCCGGGTCAGCGCGTACTGGGTGTCGGTGTCGACGTTCATCTTGACCACGCCGTAGGAGATGGCCTCGCGGATGTCGGAGAGGTCCGAGCCCGAGCCGCCGTGGAAGACCAGGTTGAACGGCTTGGCGCCCTCGCCCAGGCCGAACTGCTCGGCGACGACCGCCTGGCCACGCTCGAGCACGTCGGGGCGGAGCTTGACGTTGCCCGGCTTGTAGACCCCGTGCACGTTGCCGAAGGTGGCGGCCAGCAGGTAGACCCCTTTCTCCCCCAGGCCCAGTGCCTCCGCGGTGCGCACGAAGTCGCCGTCCGCGGTGTAGAGCTTCTCGTTGATCTCGTGGGCGACGCCGTCCTCCTCGCCGCCGACGACGCCGATCTCCACCTCGAGCACGATCTTGGCGGCGGCGCACTTCTCGATGAGCTCCTGCGCGATGGACAGGTTCTCGGTCAGCTCGACGGCCGACCCGTCCCACATGTGCGACTGGAACAGCGGCGCCTGGCCGGCGTCGACCCGGTCCTTGGACAGCGCGATGAGCGGGCGGACGTAGTCGTCCAGCTTGTCCTTGGGGCAGTGGTCGGTGTGCAGCGCGACGTTGACCGGGTAGCGCTCGGCGACCACGTGCGCGAACTCGGCGAGCGCGACCGCGCCGGTCACCATGTCCTTGACCCGGGTGCCGGAGCCGAACTCCGCGCCACCGGTGGAGAACTGGATGATCCCGTCGCTGCCGGCGTCGGCGAAGCCACGCAGGGCGGCGTTGATCGTCTCGGACGAGGTGCAGTTGATCGCCGGGTAGGCGAAGCCGCCCTCCTTGGCCCGGGTGATCATGTCGGCGTAGACCTCGGGGGTCGCGATGGGCATGCGGTGCACTCCTGATGTCGGGACCAGCGGCTCTGCTCGCCGCCAGTATCGCGCCAGCCTCCGGCCCCGCCACAGGGGCCCGCGCCGCGCGCAGCCTGGCGTGGGGGGCAGCGGGGCCCTTCGTCAGCCCTGTTCGGTGCGGCTGACGGCCCGGGCGGCCACCACCACCGGGTCGTAGGTGGGCGAGAACGGCGGGGCGTAGGACAGGTCGCTGCCGGCCAGCTCCTCGGCGGTCATCCCCGCCCAGATCGCGGTGGCCAGCACGTCGATCCGCTTGGCCGAGCCCGGCCCGCCGACGACCTGTGCGCCGAGCAGCTGGCCCGACCCGGCCTCGGTCACCAGCTTCACCGCGACCTCCTCCGCGCCCGGGTAGTAGCCGGCCCGGGTGGTGCCCTCGATGACGTCGGTGCGCCAGGCGAACCCGGCCTCCTCGGCCTGGGTGGTGCACAGCCCGGTCCGGCCGATCTCCAGCTCCCCCACCTTGGTCACCGCGGTGCCCAGCACACCGGCGAACCGGGCCGGCCGGCCACCGATCACCGAGCCCGCGACCCGGCCCTGCTTGTTGGCGTGCGTGCCCAGCGCCACGTGCGCGACCTCGCCGGTGACCCGGTGGAAGGTCTGCGCGCAGTCGCCGGCGGCGAAGACCTCCGGGTGGTCGCGGCAGCGCTGGCTGCGGTCGACGTCGACCGCGCCGGTCGGGCCGATCGCCAGCCCGGCGTCGGCGGCCAGCTGCACCTCCGGCCCCATGCCCAGCCCGAGGACGACGAGGTCGGCCTCGTGGGAGCCGGCGTCGGTGCGCACCCCGCACGCCCGGCCGGCCGCGTCCAGCAGCACCTCGCGCACCGCCTGGTCGGTGTGCACGGTCATCCCCATCGCGACCATGCCGTCGCAGACCCGCTGGCCCATGTCGGCGTCCAGCAGCTGCATCGGCAGCGGGTCGGCGAGCACGACGGTGACCTCGAGCCCGCGCCGCTGCAGCGCCTCGGCCATCTCCAGGCCGATGTAGCCGCCGCCGAGCACCAGCCCCCGTCGGGCACCGGCCGCCACCGCGGCCCGGACCGCCGCGCCGTCGTCCAGCCGGTGCACGCCGAACACCCCGTCGGCGTCCAGGCCGGGGATCGGCGGCCGGGTGGGCCGGCCACCGGTGGCCACCACCAGCCGGTCGTACCCGAGCCGCTCCCCGCCGGTGGTCACCACGACGCCGGCGTCCAGGTCGATGGCCTCGGCGCGGGTGCCGGTGCGCACGGTGATGTCGGCGGCGGCGAACTCGGCCGGGGTCCGGGCGATCAGGTCGCCCCGGTCGATGACCTGGCCGCCGACCCAGTAGGGGATGCCACAGGCGGAGAAGGAGACGTCCGCGCCCTGCTCCAGGACGACGATCTCCAGGTCCCCGGCGGGCCGCAGCCGGCGGGCCTGCGCGGCGGCGGACATCCCGGCGGCGTCCCCGCCGATGACCAGCAGGCGTTCGCTCATGCCGGCCACCCTGCCACCGCGCGGGCGCTCAGGCGCCGGGCGGTCATCAGCAGGTCGCCCTCGGCGTTGGCCGCACCGACCAGGCCCGAGCCCGCCCCTCGCGGCACCACGGACACCGCGTGCCGGCTGGCCAGCCGCAGCACCGCCGAGACCTCCTCGGCGCTGCGCGGCAGCGCCACCGCGGCCGGCAGCCCGGCCCCGGCGGGCATCGCCGGGTCGCGAGTGCAGGCTGCGGTGACGTCGGGGTCGGTGAGCACGCCGTCCGGCCCCAGGGCGTCCTGGAGCTCACGGACCCACGTCGTCGTGGGGGCCGGTCACGCCGCCACCGCACGTCCGCCCGGCCGCCCGGCCCCGCCTTCAGGGGCCCGCCCCGAGCTCGTGAGTGGGGAAGGGGGCCTTCCTCAGGCGAGGCCGAGGTCGGCCAGGTCGAAGGCCGCGCGGTACTCCAGGCCGGCGGCCTCGACGGCCGCCCGGGCGCCGCGGTCGACGATGACGGCCACCGCGACGACCTCCGCCCCGGCCTCCTGCAGCGCCTCGACCGCGGTCAGCGGGCTGCCGCCGGTGGTGGAGACGTCCTCGACCACCAGCACCGCGCGACCGGCGACGTCCGGGCCCTCGATCCGCCGCTGCATGCCGTGCTGCTTGGTCTGCTTGCGCACGACGCAGGCGTCCAGGAACCCCTCACCGGCGGAGGCGGCGTGCAGCATCGCGGTGGCGACCGGGTCGGCGCCGAGGGTGAGCCCGCCGACCACGTCGTAGCGCAGGTCGCCGGTGAGCTGCCGCATCACCCGGCCGACGAGCGGGGCCGCCTCGTGGTGCAGCGTCACCCGGCGCAGGTCGATGTACCAGTCGGCCTCCTGGCCGGAGGACAGCGTCACCTTCCCGTGCACCACGGCGAGGTCGACGATGAGCTCGAGCAGCCGGTCGCGATCGGGGTGGTCGGGAGCGGGGACGTCCATGCCGGGAACCCTACTGAGCCGCGCCGTCCCCGCCCTGGGGGCGGGGAGGTGCTCAGCCGGTCGGGGCGAGCACCTGGTCGATCAGGTACACGGTGGCGTTCGCCGTCGGCACGTTGCCGCAGACGACCGTCGCCGGTGCGGCCCCGGCCACGGTCCGCTCGGCCGCGACGCTGGGGGCGTCGGCGGGGCCGGCCACGGTCACCCGGTCGCCGGCGAGGGTGGTGTGCTCGCCGACGAGCTCGTCGGGGGCCAGCCGGCCGGGCAGGACGTGGTGGGTGAGCAGGGCGGTCAACCGGGGCACGTCGGCCAGGAGGGCGGGGAGCGCCTCCGGGCCGAGCGCGTCGAAGGCGGCGTTGGTCGGGGCCAGCACCGTGACGTCCTCGCGGGTGTTGACCACGTCGACCAGGTTGGCGGCCAGCACCGCCGAGGTCAGGGTGCTGAGCTCGGGGACGGCGCCGGCGGCCGCACCGACCGGGGTGGTGGCCAGAGCGGCCAGGCTCGCGGGCCCCTCGGCCGGGAAGAGCGCGCAGCCGGGCCCGATCGGGCCGGTCACCGCCGGAGCGCTGCTCGGCGCGGTGCTGCTGCCCGGGCTCGCGCTGCCGCCGGCGGCCGCGTCGGTGTCCTCGGCGTCGGAGCTGCAGGCACCCAGCCCGCCGAGCAGCAGCGGGGCCACCAGCAGCGGGGCCAGCCGGGCGGCGCCGGACCGGGAGAGCAGGCGGGGTCGGGACCGGGGGGCCTTCACGGTGGGTTCTCCTGCTCGTCGGGACGACGCCGGCGGGGTGCGGCGGTCGGGTCTGCTGGCGGTCGAGCATGGCAGCTGACCCGGCCCGGCACGCGGTGCCGCCCCGACACCGGCTGCGGACCGCACCGGCATGCCAGGCTGGGCGGGTGAGCGCACGCCCGTCGTCCCCCGGTCCGCTCGGCTCGGGAGGGCCCCGCGCGGGGATGCCGCTGTCGGCCAGGATGTCGGTGGGCCTGCTCGCCGGGCTGGCCGTGCTGTTGCTGCTCAACGGGTTGTTCACGTTCCTGGCCCGGGACGCCGTGGTCGACGCGTTCGCGCGCGCCCAGCCCGGCTCCCCCCGGTCCGATGCCGAGCAGATCGTGCTGATCACCCTGCTGCAGGCGGTGGTCTTCGGGCTCCTGGCGGCCGTCTCGGCGGCCGGGCTGGCCCGCGGGCGCGGCTGGGCGCGGTGGGCCGGGCTCGCGACCAGCGGGGCGCTGGGGCTGATCACGCTGGCGGCGACGTTCCTGTCCGGCGGGATCGCCGTCTCGACCCTGCTCGTGCTCGTGCTGTGCGCGGCGGCGGTGGCCAGCCTGGCCGCCCGCACCACGGCTGCGTGGACCGCTGGTCCACGCAGCCGCGGCTCGGAGTGACCCGGCTCAGAACCGGTTGCGCCGCTGGGTCTCGGCCTTGTACCAGTCGTTGGAGGGCTTGAGCGCGAGCAGCACGATGCCGGCGATGACCAGCAGCAGCTGGACCAGGCCCAGGAAGCCCAGCGCGGAAGCACCGAGCAGGCTGAACAGCACGTTCAGGCCGCCGAGCACGAACAGCACGATCCGCGCCCAGTTGCGGCCCTTCCAGGCGAACCAGAGCACCAGCAGGAACGCGGCCGTGATGACCAGGCCGATGACGGCGCCGACGGTGATCACCGCGGACACCTCGTCCCGGGTGAGGCCCTGGTCGAGCGCGGCGTCGTCGATGTAGGCGTCCAGGTCGGCGAAGGTGAGGATCGAGCTGATCAGCCCGAGCAGCGTGTTCGCCAGGAAGGCACCGATCCCGGCCTTGACCGTGGTCGGCCGCTCCGTCGGGGCGATCGGCGCACCGCCGTACTGGGCCCCCGGCGCGGCGGGGTAGTCGAACTGGCCCGGCTGACCCGGGGCGCCCTGCCCGTAGCCGGGCTGCTGGCCGTACCCGGGCTGCTGGCCGTACCCGGACTGCTGGCCATGACCGGGCTGCTGCCCGTACCCGGGCTGCTGCCCGTACCCGGGCTGCTGGCCGTAGGGAGGCTGCTGGCCGTAGGGGGGCTGCTGGCCGGACCCGCCCTGCTGGGGATCCTGCGGTCCTGACGTCATGACGGCTCCTCGTGAGACCTTCGCGTGCGAACGCCGGTGATCATGGCGCATCCCGGCTGTCCCGGCACCGGGACAGCCGGCTCGCCACGCCGCCCGGCCCCCCACACGGCCGTGGGGGGGGGGGGGGGGGGGGGGGGGGGGGGGGGGCGGGGGGCGGGGGGGGGGGGGGCCGGGGGGCGGGGCGGG